>JANNLG010000069.1:0-87511 GCA_031396695.1 Deltaproteobacteria bacterium | reverse complement strand
CGCGCTCGGCTGCGACGGCGTGATCCTGCACGGCGCCTCGCCAACGGAGCTCGAGCCGATCCTCGCGGCCTATCGCAGGACGCGCGTCGCCGAGCGCTTCGCGCACCTGGCCGCGAACCCCGCCGGCTGAGACGACGCTACTTCGACGCGTCGGGTGGGAAGAGTCGCCGCAGCAGCGCGTCGGTCGGCATGCCCACGTAGCGGCGGAAGCGCCAGTGGCGGTACACGAACTCCGCCGCGAACAGCGCGCCCATCAAGACGTACGCGACGACGCCGGTGTAGAGCGCCCAGCGCTCGCGCGTTCCCGCGAGTGCGAGCCAAGTGATCACGCCCGCGTTCGCGAGCAGGAACGCGCACCAGAGCGCGGTCACCCGACGACAGTACGCGCGCTCGGAAGCGGACAGCGCGCTGACCTGCGCGAGCGCGAGCTTCTCGACCAGCGTCTCGCGTCCAGCGAACGACGAAGCGAACGCCGCGAACAGCCCCAGGTTCACGAGCGCGGGCGTGAGAAGCAGCGCGCGCGGGTCGTTCCAGATCAGCGAGGCGGCGCTCGCGACCACGAACGCTGCAGCCACCGGCCCCGCGAAGCGCGCGTACGTCGCGAACTGCCGCCGCGCGAAGAACGCGAGGCGCAGCGCGAAGAACGCCAGGATGCCGAGCCCGAGCGCGCGCGGCGACAGGACGCCGAGCCCGAAGTAGACGAGCAACGGATAGCCGAGCCCGAACACGATCTGGAGCAAACCCGTCAGCCTCTCTCCCTTCGTGCGCGCCGCGGACGCGGCCGGCCAGAGCCTAGTGTATTCTCGCCCGCGTGCGGGGGATGGAGCGGAGCGCAGCGTGAGTCAGCGCAGCGGCTGGGCGAGCATGGCCGAGAGCGGATCGCTCGCCTGGCTGTTCATCCTGCGTGCGTTCTATCGCGCGTTCGGCCGGCGCGCGTCGGTCGCGTTGCTGAATCCCATCGTCGTGTACTTCTTTCTGACCGGGCGCATCTCGCGCCCCGCGTCGCTCGACTACCTGCGCACGCTGTGGTCGACGCCGCGCGGCCGCGAAGCGCTCGGCGAGCCGCCGACGCTTCGTCACGTCTTCCGCCATCTGCACGCGTTCGCGGAGAACCTGCTCGATCGCATGATCATGTGGAGCGGCCAGGAGAACAGCTTCGAGCTCGACGTGCACGGGCGCGAGCACCTGGCCAAACTCGTGCGCGAGGGCCGCGGCGGAATCTTCCTGAGCTCGCACATCGGCAGCTTCGACATGTTGCGCGCGCTCTCCGCGCAGGACGGCATCGTGCTCAACGTGCTGATGTTCACGCGCCACGCCGCGCGCATCAATTCGTTCTTCGAGCGCCTGCAGGCCGGGCGGAACCTGCGCCTGATCCGCTTCGAGCCGGGCACGCTCGACGCCGCCTTCGAGATGCGCGCGGCGATCGCGCGCGGCGAGTTCGTCGGCATTCTCGGCGATCGCGTGTGGCCGTCGGAACACGAGCGCACGGTGAGCGTTCCGTTCCTGGGACGCGAGGCGAGCTTCCCGCTCGGACCCTTCCTGCTCCATGGCGTGCTCGGCTGCACGATGCTCTACACGTCGTGCATCCGCACGGGACCCGCGCACTACACCGCGCGCACGCACGTGTTCGCGCCGCCCGGCGTGGTGCCGCGCGCCGAGCGCGAGAAGCACGCGGAGCAGCTGGTGCAGAAGTACGCCGCGGTGCTGGAGGACGGCTGCGTCGAAGCCCCCTACCAGTGGTTCAACTTCTACCCGTTCTGGCGCGAGAGATCGGAGGGCTGAGAACTCACGCGCGCACGGGCCGGCGCGATGCGTCGACCGTCGCGCCCAGCGCCCCGAGCTGGTGCTCGATGTCGAGCACGATCAAGCGGCGGAGGTGCGCGAAGAAGCGATCGTGCTCGACCCCCTTCGGGTCGACGTGGTCGCGCACCGCGGCCTCCCATAGATAGGCGAGCGTGAGGCGCGCGATCAGGTCGATGTCGGGCAGGCGCACGCCCAGCGCCTGCTCGAAGCCCTGCGCCACCGCGAGGCGCGTTCGCTCGAAGATGCGCTCCATGGCGGAGCGCGTCTCCGCCGACACGTGCGCGCGCTCGATCGAGACGCTGAGCATCAGTCGGATCAGCTGACCGCGCTCGGACGCCAGCCGCTTCAGCCCGGCCACGAACACGTCGAGCCGATCGTCCGAATCGCCCGCGCTGCGCGCGACGCGCTGCGCCACACGATCCACGAACTCCGCGTCCAGGCGGTCGATCACCGCGGCGAGCAGGCCTTCCTTGCTGCCGAAATGCCAGTACAGGGCCGTCTTCTCGATGCCGGCCGCGCGCGCGATGTCGTGCACGCCGGACGCCGCGTAGCCGCGCTGCGAGAAGTGCTCGAGTGCGGAGTCGAGGATGCGGTCGCGGCTGACCATCCCTTTCAGCTTGCGGCGATCGGAGACGTCGGCTCGCGCGCCGACCGGGCGAGCCGACTTCGCGCGCACGGCCGGGGTGCGCTTCGCGAGCGGCTTGCGCTTGGCGCTGCGACTTTTCTTCGGTTTGGGCAATGCGCACCCCGGAATGGCCGTTTCGAGCCGGATCCTAGCGCGCTCGGGGGCCCGGAAGCGACCCGCGAAACTTCCGTACCGATCGGTGCAGATTTCTCTTGTCAGCCGCCGCGCGCGTGTGAGAGATTCCGCGAGGCACGTCATTGGAGGGAGGGATCCATGGCACGGGCGAATCGCTGGGTCGTACGCGCACTCACGGGGCTGGCTCTCGCCGGCATTCTCGCGACCGAGGCTCGGTCACAGACATCGTTCATCACGTTCGAGAGCGGTCAGGTCCGGCCGCTCGCGCTGTCACCGGACGGGACTCGGCTCTACGCGGTCAACACACCGGACAACAATCTCGAGATCTTCAGCGTCACGGCGAGCGGACTCACGAAGCTCTCGTCGATCTCCGTGGGTCTCGAGCCGGTCTCGGTCGCAGTGCGCTCCGCGACCGAGGTGTGGGTCGTGAATCACCTTTCCGACAGCATCAGCATCGTCGACGTCGGGGTGACTCCCGCCCGCGTGAAGCGCACGCTGCTCGTCGGCGACGAGCCGCGCGACATCGTGTTCGCCGGCTCCGGCGGCTCCCGCGCGTTCATCACGACCGCGCGCCGCGGCCAGCAGCTCACGAACGCGACCATCGCGAGCGTCCCTGGCGCCGGCGATCCGAAGCTCACCACGCCCGGCGAGCCGCGGGCCAGCGTCTGGGTCTTCGACGCCGCCAACCCGGGCAACGCGCTCGGCGGCACGCCGCTCAAGATCGTCCACCTGTTCTCGGACGTGCCGCGCGCGCTGGCCAAGAGCCCGGACGGCGGCACCGTGTACGCGGCCGCCCTGCCCTCCGGGAACCGGACCACCACCGTGAACGAGGGCTCCGTCTGTCAGGGCTTCGATCCGAATACGCCTTGCACGCTGGAGGGCGGCGTCGTCTACCCGGGCGGCAACGCGGGCCCGGCGACGAACCACCAGGGCATCCAGGCGCCGGACGTCGGGATCGTCGTCAAGTACAACCCCTCGAGCGGCCACTTCGAAGACGAGCTCGGCCGCAACTGGGACAACGCGGTCAAGTTCAACCTGCCCGACAAGGACGTGTTCGCGATCAACGCGAGCACGCTGACGGAGACCGCTTCGTACCGGGGCGTCGGCACGACGCTGTTCAACATGGCGGTGAATCCGGTCAGCGGGAAGGTCTACGTCTCGAACACCGAGGCCGTCAACGACGTCCGCTTCGAGGGGCCGGGTGACTTCGGCGGCAGCACCGTGCAGGGTCGCCTGGCCGAGTCACGCATCACCGTGCTTTCGGGCTCGACGGTGACTCCACGGCACCTGAACAAGCACATCAACTACGACATCCGACCGGCACCCGTAGGCACGAAAAACCACAGCCTGGCGACGCCCGTCGACATGGTCGTGTCGGCGAACGGTGCCACGCTCTACGTGGCGGCGTTCGGCTCGAGCAAGGTCGGCGTGTTCAGCACCGCAGCGCTCGAGAACAACACGTTCAATCCGACGCTGACCAGCGCCAACTACCTGAGCGTGACGGGCGGCGGGCCGAGCGGGCTGGCGCTCGACGAGCCGCGCAACCGCTTGTACGTGCTCACGCGCTTCGACAACTCCGTGAAGGTCGTCGATCTCGCGACAAGGCTACAGATCGCCGCACACACGCTCAACAACCCGGAGCCGGCGCACGTGAAGGACGGGCGCCGCTTCCTGTACGACGCGGTCTTCTCGTCATCGAACGGCGAGGCGTCGTGCTCGAGCTGTCACATCTTCGGCGACAAGGACGAGCTCGGCTGGGATCTGGGTGACCCCGACTCCGACGTCGCGAACAACCCGGGCGGTCGCCCGCTCAACAACGACATCCGGCTGGGCATCACCGCGCCGCTGATCCGGCCCAACATCAACGGCACGGGTCAGACGGACCTGTTCCACTCGATGAAGGGACCGATGACCACCCAGACGCTGCGCGGTATGGTGGCCAACGGGGCGATGCACTGGCGCGGTGACCGGGCCACCGGCTTCTTCGGCACCGACGCCAACCTCGACCCGCCCTTCGACTCCGATCTCGCGTTCCGCAACTTCATCGTCGCGTTCGAGGGGCTGAACGGCCGCGAGGCGATCATCTCCGCGGCCGACATGCAGAAGTTCGCCGACTTCGCGCTCGAGATCGCGCTGCCGCCGAATCCGGTGCGCAACCTCGACAACTCGCTCACCTCGGCGCAGGACCGCGGCAAGCGCTTCTTCTTCGGCTGCGACGGCCCGGACAGCGTCACGACGCTGCCGCCGCTGTGCATCAACGGCCGGCCGCTGCTCGACGGAGGCCACCGCTCGGACGGCTTGCCGTTCGTGCCGGAGCTGGGCTTCACCTGCGAGGGCTGCCACACGACGGAGCAGCAGAACGGCTTCTTCGGCACCGACGGCCGCTGGAGCTTCGAGGACCTGCCGCAGATCGTGAAGATCCCCCACCTTCGCAACCTCTACACCAAGGTGGGTATGTACGGGGCACCGGACGTCGACGAGGTGAACCCGGGCGACAACGGCCACAAGGGCGACCAGATCCGAGGCTTCGGCTTCCTGCACGACGGCAGCGTCGACACGGTCTTCCGCTTCTACAACGGAAAGGTCTTCAACTGCGATCCGACCGGCCTCGTGGGATTCTGCGGCGGCGACCCACAACGCCGCGACGCGGAGCAGTTCATGCTAGCGTTCGATTCGGATCTGCCGCCCGTCGTCGGACAGCAGGTCACCATGACGAACACCAGCCGCAACGACAGCAACGTGAATGCGCGGGTCGCCCTGATGGAGTCGCGCTGCCGCGCCAACTACGCCTCGTTCCTCACCGGATCCAACGCGAAAGAGTGTGACCTGGTGGCGAAGGGTGTGGTGAGCGGAGCCGGCAAGACCTGGCGCCTGATCCAGACCGGCTTCTACGCGGGTCAGTACTACGAGAACAACACGAGCACGCGGCGTACGTCGACCTACGTGCGCGATCGCGCGAACACCGCTGGTCAACCGGTGACCTGGACCGCGGTGCCCTTCGGGTCAGGGACGCGCATCGCGGGCGATCTCCAGTAGATTAGCGAGGACGATGCTTCGTCTTCGCTTTCGGTACGGCGTACTCGCGGCGGCGGGCGTTGCAGTCCTCGGCTATGGATGTGGGACTGCAACGCCCGATCCGTCGCAGCTCCGCACGCCGGAGGAGCGCTTCAGCTACGCACTGGGCGCGAAGCTCGGCGACGATCTGCGCGCCAGCGGGCACGAGGTCGATTCCGCCCTGGTGCTGCGCGGTGTAGAGGACGGACTCACGGGCCGCGCAACGCTCTCGAAGGAGGAGATCGGCGCGGCGCTCGCGCAGGGCGTGGCGCAGCAGAACGAGCGCCGAGCGACGCTGCGAGCCGAGCGCGCGGAGCAGTCCCAAGCCGAGGGCCGCGCGTTCCTCGCGAGCAATCGCGCGCGCCCGGGCGTGGTCGAGCTGCCGAGCGGGCTCCAGTACGAGGTGCTGCACGCGGGCACGGGACCCGTGCCGACCATCGAGGACTTCGTCGACTGCAACTACCGCGCGACGCTCCTCGCCGGCACGGTCTTCGACGACACCGCATCGCTCGGCCGGCCGCGCAACTTCGCCGTCACGAGCGTGATCGACGGCTTCGAAGAGGCCCTGCTGCGCATGCCGACGGGCTCACACTGGAAGCTCTACATCCCGCCCGAGCTCGCCTACGGAGCGGCGGGCGCGCGGTCGAAGATCCCGCCGTACGCCACGCTGATCTTCGACGTCGAGCTGGTCTCGATCGCGGCACCTCCGCGCCGCTAGCTCGCCGCTAGAGCAGCCAGTTCGTGACGGCCGCCAGCGCGGCGATCACGCCCGCCGCTGGCACGATCACGTTACGCAGGCCCGGCGCCCCGAGGAACGCCACCATGCCGGCCTTGAACAGCGTGTTGGACGCCACGGCGATCACGATCGCCCGGGCGGCGACGCCCGCGCTGTCGAAGTCGGCGTGCGCGAGCTGAGCCATCGAGAGTGCGATCGCGTCGACGTCGGTGAGTCCGGCGATCGCGCCCGCGAGATACAGTCCCGCGTCGCCGAGATACACCTGCGCGGCCTTCGCCACGAAGGTGATGACCCCGAACAGCAGACCGAAGCGAATCGCTTCGCCGAGCTCGAACGGGTTCTCGCCGGCGGTCACCGAAGCCGTCTCCGTCGAGCGCTGGCGGCGCCAGAGCAGGCCGCAGAGGATCAGGCTCGGAACGCCGAACGCGGCCATCGCGATGCCGATCCGCGGCGCGAGACCCGGGGAGACCGCCGCGACCAGCAGCACCACGCGCACGAACATGACGGTCCACGCGATCAGAATGCCGAGCGCGAGCGGGACGGCTTGCGCCGGCTCCCGGCGGCTGCGCTGCGAGAAGCCGAGCGTGACCGCGGTGCTCGACACGAGCCCGCCGAGCAGGCCGGTGAGGCCGATCCCGTGCTCCGCGCCGACGACCTTCACCAGCAGATAGCTCGCGAAGTTGAGTCCCGAGATCAGCACGACCATCAGCCAGATCGTGTAGGGGTTGATCACGTCGAGCGGCGCCGGGCCGAAGTCCTGATCGGGAACGAGCGGCAGGATGATCGCGATGACGATCGCGAACTTGAGCGTGGCCTCGACGTCGGCGGATTCGATCTTTGCCGCGAGCCGGTGCAGCCACTCCTTCAGCGCGAGCACGGCGCCGCTCGCGACCGCGAGCCCGGTCGCGATCATCACGTGGCCGGACACGCACAGGAAGCCGAGCAGGAAAGCGAGCAGCGCCGACAGCTCGGTCGTGATGCCGAACTCGCCGTGTCGCGCGGTGACGGCGTACGAGACGACGATCAGCGCGGCGGCCGCAGCGAACACGCCGAGCGCGAGCGACCTGTGATCGAGCGCAACGTCGAAGTACGCGGCGACCCCGCCGGCGAGCGCGAGCAGCCCGAACGTGCGCACGCCCGCGAACCCGTGCTCGGACTTCTTGCGCTCGCGCTCCAGGCCCAACAACACGCCGAGCGCGAGCGCCGCGCCGAACCGCAAGGCAACCCCGAGCGGATCGACGCCGCTTTCGAGCACGTCCATACGCGGCCTCCGCTCGTAGCATGCCCGAGTGTGCGCGCCGTCGCGCGGGCGACGCGCGTGTCTGACTTAGAGGCCGCCGCCCCAGCGCACCTGCCAGGCCGCGCCGATCGTGTCGTAGCGTCCGCCGAAACGGACCGAAGTACCCTTGCTGCCGTACAGCTTGATCGAGTTGTAGCGGTTCACCGGGATCGCGATCGTAGCGCCGACGCGCGTATTGCTCTGCATGTCGTCGTTCGTCACGCCGTCGATGGTCGTCTTTCCGCCTCGGTAGTAGGTGAAGTCGAGCGCGCCCCAGATGCCGCTCCGGAACGCGTAGATCGTGTGAAGCTGCGCCGAGTAGACCGGATCTTGCTCGCGCACGTTTCCGTCCAGGAAGTCGTGGTTGTCGGTGTAGAACGCACCCGCGATCGAGAACTCGACGATCAACGGGTCCCAGCTCTTCGAGATGCCGATCTCGGGCTTGAACGCCCAGCGGTTGTTGCCGACGTTGAGCAGCTTGTCCTGCTCGTACTGCCCGAGCGGTGCGAGCACCTGCAGACTCGCGCCGACGATCAGGTCCTGGCGATAGCTCGCATAGTCCTCGAGCGAGTGCGCCGGCGCGCCGTAAAAGTTCACCGAGAAGCGCATCCGCGGGTCGCCCAGTCCGCGCACGCTGCGGCTCGCGGATTGGCCTGCGAACGTAGCCGACCCCGATTCCCACGCGTACGGAACGATCACGTCGATCTTTCCCGAGCTTCCGAGCACGTCGAGCGTGCGCGCGTAGGCGAGCAGCGCGCTGTTGATCCGCACACGCCCGTCCTCGAGCGGCACCGACGAATCGGCCGTCACCTCGCCGCTCGAGTAGGCGTAGCCGGCGATCGCGAAGTTCAGGCCGACGGGTGTGTTGGAGTAGGTGCGGGGCTCCAGGTCCTGCGCCGCGGCGTCGACCGCGCAGATTCCGAGGGCCGCTAGGAGCGCGAGCTGGCGGAGGACCGAGGACATCGACCCGTGGTGTTAGTCCATGCGAGCCGCGTTTTCTAGCGAGCCCTCCGCGGCGCGCTAGTTCGGTCCGCAGGCGACGCCGGGCGCACACCCGCCGGTGTCGGGCGGCGGCTCGATGATGATCGGCCCGCCCGGCCCGAGCGCGCAGCCGGAGCCCGGCACGTCGCACGGATCGCGCTGCATGTCCGGCGAGAACAGCGGCTCGCCGAAGCCCAGGCCCGGCGGACCGGCGGCGACGTCCGTGGTGTCGAAATGGTTCGAGGCCGCATCGTTGAACGCGGCGTCGGCCGGCAGCGGCAGCAGCGGGATCTGGTGGTCATGGCCGTTCGCGCTGTAGAGCGGCTCGTGCGGCTTCGCGAGCGCGCACTGGTTGGGTCCGATCGTCAGGGCCTTCGGATCACGAGCCACGGCGAGCGGGCCGGTCCACTCACAGAACATCGCGTAGCGGCCGGCCTTCTCCTTCAGGATGTAGAACTCGGAATCGCCGCCGGCGATCGTGGCCGTCGTGTCGACGACCGAGAGATCGGTCGGCGTCGGATTCGTGCGCGTGTCGACGACGCGCGCGCGGCCCGCCTCGAGCTCCATGCGCATCGCGCCCGACGCGTCGCGCTCGAGCGCGAGCGCCGACTGCGGATCGAGCTGCACGTAGATCTGGCTGGCCAGGATGCCGATGCGCGAGTCGGCGTCGGTGCGCACCACCGACCCGGATGGGATCGAATCGCCGACGGCCAGGCTTCCCGCGCCCGCCGTGGCATTGCCCTGCAGCGCGATCACGCGTGCGGCGGGTGCGTCGGCGCGTGCGTCCGCGGCCAGCGCCACGATCGCGATCGCGACGAATCGAATCAAGCTTCGCTTCGACATTTGTCTTCCTCTCCCGAGCTCTAGGGGAGCTCGACCGTGAAATAGACGCCGTAGATGATCCGGTCGTAGTCGAACACTTCCACCGTCGAGTCCGCGTGGGTGTAGTGCCAGCGCGCGGAGCCGATCAGCCAGTCCCAGTAGATCGGCCGCTCGATCGCGACCTCGGCGTCCGAGATCTGATCGCGACGCTTGTCGCTGGTCGGCGGCGGACCGACGGGCGACTCGGTCTCGAACGAGGTTTTGTTCAGGTAGCCGCGATACGCGAAGCCGCCGAGCAGCCGAAGCGTGAGCTCCCAAGGCAGCAGCGTCTCGGTGGTGACCCAGCCACCGACACCGCGGTACGTGTACTCGCTACCCTCGGCGTCGTAGGCCTGGTAGGCCGCGACCGCGGTCAGCTGCGTGTCGATCGCGAGCAGCGGCACGCCCTGCTCGAGCCCCATCCACATGCCGTGGCCGTCGCGGTCGCGTTCCTCGCGGACGTCGTAGCCGGGCGGCGGGATGAAGGCGGTCGAGTCGTCCTCGAGGAATTTGTAGTCGCTGTAGTAGAAGCGACCGAACGCCCGCGAGTAGCTGTTCGGACCCCAGCTGTAGGTGAGCGCGGGAGTCACCGCGGACTCGGCCACCCACGAGTCCCCGTCGACCCAGCCGTAGCCGGTGTCGCCCTGAAGGTGCGCGGACAGGTTCTCGACCAGGCGCCGGTCGACCCAGAGGGTGCCGACCACGTAGTCGTAGTCGAAGTCGGAAAGCTTGTGTTGAGCCGTTCCGGTGTAATTCAACGCCGCGCCCGCGCCCCAGTCCTTCGTGCGCAGGAACTCGTAGCCGCCGTTCACGTTCCAGATCGCCCGCCAGTCGGCTTCGTCGGCGATGTCACTCGGTACATCGACGCCCTGGCCGCGCAGCAGGACGTTGCTGTCGGACTCGTAGCCGAGCGTGGCCGAGGCCCAGTATTCGCGGTCGCGCGACAGCGACCACTGGTCCAGCCGCGAACGCGCCGCCCTGCCCCAGGGACCGCTCGGGTTGGTCGCGATCACGCGCTCCATCGCCTGGCGCGACTGCGAGCGCTCTCCCTCGTTCCGGAGCGCGAGGCCCGCAATGTACGACGCGGTCGGCTCGACCATCTCGGGATCGATCTCGCGCGCGCGCTCGAGCGCGGCGATGCCCTCGCTGCGCTTGCCCTCGCGCAGCAGCAGGAGCCCGTGGTAGAGCTGGAAGCGAGCGTCGCCGCTCATCGTGGAGGCCGACGCATCGAGTGCGCTGCGCGCACCCGCGAAGTTCTCCTGGTGGTAACGGGCGACGGCGAGCTCCAGCTGCGCCTCGGCGAGCGCGGGATCGCGGCGCACCGCTTCCGCGAGCGTGGTCTCCGCAGCCGCGTAGTCCTTGGCCGCGATCCGGCAGCGGCCGAGCAACAGGCCCGCGCGCGCTTCGCGCGGATCCGCCGCGATCGCGCGCTGGAAGAGCGGGATCGCTTCGGCGCAGTTTCCCTCGTTGGCCAGCAACGCGCCGCGCGCGCGCAAGACGTCGCTCTCGTCCGACGCGCGGGCGGCGAGCGGACACACGATCAGCAGCGCGAGCGCGAGCCAGCGGCGCACGATCAGTCGCTTCTTCGCCGCAGGATCGCGGCCACAGCCAGTCCGAAGCCCGTGAGCACGAGCGCATTCGGCTCGGGCAAGGGAAGTCCCTGCAGCGCGCCGACACTGTACTGTGGCAGGAGCAGCTCGTCGCCGGCCTCGACCAGCGGCACGCCGACCAGGTGGCGCATCAGGAAGTCGATGTTGGCCGACGGATCGAGATCGCCCAAGGAGCGTGCGGGGTAGAAGTAGTACGACCCCCCCGAGCCGCTCGGCACGTACACCGAGAGCACGATCCAGCCGTCGTCGCCGTCGATCTCGAAGCCGACCGAGGAATCGGCGTAGTCGGTGGACGTGAAGAACACGAGCCAGGCGTCGGAGAGCACGCCCTGCCCGGCGTTGGTCACGCTCCACTCCGAGGTAACCCGGTTCGGATTCGACACCGAGGGGCTGCCGACCAGCGTGGCGGAGAGCACGTCCGGCGCGGGAATCGTGAGGTTCATGGCCGCCGCGGGCACGATTTCGTTCGCGGCCACTTCGACGATCTGCACCCCGTCCGCCTCTGCGCCGTCGGCCGAAGCCGCCGAAATCCCGAAGCCACCCGTCCCGTTGAACACGATCGGATAGGCACCAGCGTTGCCCGCAACGAGCAGCCAACCGAGCGCCACACCCGCCCCGATCCACGCCAATCTCGAGTTCATGCCAAGTTCCCTTCGCTGAAGTCCAAGCGCCGCAGGGGCCGAACCGCCACAGACCTCAGTGGCGAGGGCGAGCGCTTTCGTGGCGCGGCCGAACTCGGCCAACCCCGCGTCCTTCTTACACTTCAGCGCACTTCGAACGCAACTGGGCGACGCCAGGCCTGGTGGATCTCGCCATTTGCGTGCGGCCGCTCGGGAGCCAGCGCGCCCGCGCGCTCGAGCCATGCCAGCAGCGCGAGCATGTCGGGGTCCGACAGGCGCACGCAGCCCAGCGAGACCGGCTTTCCGACCAGGAGCGGATTGGCCCCTCCGTGCAGCGCGAAGCCGTCCGCGGTGAGTGGAATTTTTGCGACGCCCATCGGGCCATCCGCGGAGGGATCCACGGGCTGTGCGCCCCACGCGCGCGCCTTCACGCCGGGCTTCCAACCCGGGTTGCGCACGACCTCGCGCGGCCGGTAGCGACCGGGCGGGCTCGGGTGCGCGGGCGAACCGGTCGCGATCGGCAACACGAGCGCATCGTCCGGCCGGCGCGCATCGACCGCCACCAGCTCGAAGCGCTCGAGGTTCACGCGAACGTGCACGCCCGGATCCTGCGCCGCCCCGCACAACGCGAGCGCGGCGACGACGACACACAACGTTGTAACCCGATTGTTCATCGCCAACGCGCGAAGTCTGCGCCAAGCGTCGCGAATTGTCTCTGGGCGCCCGCGAAAATCGACGCTCACTTCCGAGATTGACAGCTCCCCTGCTCGAGTCGCAGGCTGCGGATCAGGAGCCGTGCCGTGCCCCCCCGGTCCAGCGAACAGCGCCCTTCACAGGGCGTCGGAAATCCTCTCGAGTGGAGCGTCATCGAGCGCTGTCGGCTGATGATCGGGCTGACGCTGCCGTTCTACGTCGGCTACGGGCTGCGTTCGGCGTACCTGATCGGCCACCCGGAGATCGAGCCCTACTTCTCGCGCGTGTGGCTCGCGATCATGCGCGACGGAATCGCCGCGATCGTGGCGTTCTGGATCGCGTACCTGGTGTTCGGCTGGCTCGAGCGACGACGCTCGGGCGCACACAGCGCGTACGCGTTCGTCGGCACGCTCTCGTGGTGGATCGGCGCGGCCGGGATCGCGTACGGACTCGGCCCGGTCACGAGTCCCGCCTGGATCGCGATCCTCGTCGGTGTCGTCTTCCAGCTCCTGCTCCTGCCGCGGGTTCTGGCGCTGGTCGGAATCGGCTTCGGCTTGAGCCTGGTGGTCGCGAGCGCGGTTGCGGTGGGTGTCGGCGCAGCTCCGTACGCGCCGATGATGTCGGCGACCCCGATCACCGCCGGGCAGATCGAGCTGCCGCACTTGATCGGGGCCACCGCCGCGAGCGTGGCCGCGACGCTCGGACTGGCCGGTGTCGTGCACTACATCATGACGCAGTGGCGTCACGCGCATCGCCACCTGGCGCAGGTGAACGCGAACCTCGAGCGCATCGTCGAGCAGCGGACCCGCGAGCTGGTCGCGGCGGAAACGCAGCTGCGCCAGGTCGAGAAGATGGAGGCGATCGGTCGGCTCGCGGGCGGCATCGCGCATGACTTCAACAATCTGCTCGCGGTGATCACCGGCTATGCGGAGCTCTTGCTCACGAGCCCGGCCGCGGCGAGTCACCGGCGCGAGCTCGAGGAAATCAAGACCGCCGGCGGCAGCGCGGCTCGGCTGGTCCGACAGCTGCTCGCCGTCGGCCGCCGCCAGATGATGAAGCCGGAGCCGCTCCGGCTCGACGACGTCGTGCGCCAGACGCTCGAGATGTTGCGCCCGCTCGTCGGCGAGGACGTCGAGCTCCGACTTCGGCTCGCGGAAGATCTCGGGCAGGTCGAGGCCGATCGCACGCAGCTGGAACAGGTCGTGCTGAACCTGGCCACCAACGCGCGCGACGCGATGCCTCGCGGCGGAACGCTCACGATCGAGACTGCGAACCTGGCCGTGGCGGAGACGACGCTGGTCGGAACCAGCGCGATTCCCCCCGGCGAGTGGGTGACGCTCTGCGTTTCAGACACGGGCGCGGGCATGGGGCAGGAGCTGCAGCAACGGGTGTTCGAGCCCTTCTTCACGACCAAGCTGCCCGGCCGCGGAACCGGGCTCGGACTCTCGAGCGTGTTCGGAACCGTCGCCCAGAGTGGCGGCCTGGTCAGCCTGGAGAGCGAGCTCGGCTGCGGCACGTCGTTCTGCATCTATCTGCCGCGCTTGAAGCTGGAGCGCGACGTCGCCGCGCCGACCACGGAGCTGACGGCTCTGCGATCGCGCGCGGGAACGCTGCTGTTGGTGGAGGACGATCCCGCGCTGCGACGACTGCTGCGGCGCACGCTGGCCGCGCAGCGCCACACCGTGCTCGAGGCCGCCGACAGCATCGGCGCGCTCGAGCTGGCCGGGGGACATGCGGGTCCGATCGACGTGTTGCTGACCGACGTGGTCATGCCGCGCGGCAACGGCCGCGAGCTCGCGGAAGGGTTGGTGAAGATCCACCCCGAAGCGGCCGTGATCTTCATGACGGGCTACACCGACGACGCGGTGCTGCTGCGCGGCGTGCTCGCGAACGAGGTGCGGTTGCTGCGCAAACCGTTCTCGACCACGGCGCTCTCCGCGGCACTCGTCGAGCTGCTCGGCCCGATCGACGACTTCGAGGAGTAGCGCGCGATGACCGAGCTTTTCGATCTCACGGGCCGCGTCGCACTCGTCACCGGCGCGGGTTCCGGCATCGGCCGCTCCACGTGCGAGGTTTTGGCGAGCCTCGGCGCACATGTGGTGGCCACGGATCTCGACGCCGATCAGGCCGGCGTCACGGTCGCGGCGCTCACGGACAATGGCCATGTTTCCGCACGCCAAGACGTCACTTCGGAAGCGGATTGGCACACGGCACACGCGCTGGTGCGCGAACGTTTCGGACGACTCGACGTGCTCGTCAACAATGCCGGGATCATGCTGGCGCGCGGGTTCCTGGAAGCGCCCGTCGAGGATCTTCGCTTGCAGTACCGCGTGAACGTCGAGGGGCCGTACGTCGGCATGCGCACCTTCGTCCCGCTGCTGAAGGAGACGGCCGCGAAGCACGGCACCAAGCCCTCGATCGTCAACATCTCTTCGGTGTACGGTCAGGTGGCCGGCGATCGCTACGCGGCCTACAGCGCGTCGAAAGGCGCGATCGCGATGCTGTCTCGTGCGGTGGGACACGAGCTCGCCGCGAGCGGGATTCGCGTGAACTCGGTGCACCCCGGGCCCTGCGCCACCAACCTCGGCGCCACGCACGAACCGATGCGCGGTCCCGACGGTGCGCCGCTTTCGATCGAGCAGTGGATGGCGTACTGGCTGCAGAAGATGCCGATCGGACGGATGGGATTCGCGACGGACATCGCGCCGGTGATCGCGTTTCTCGCCTGCGACGCGTCGATCTTCATCACCGGCGCGCAGATCGTCGCGGACGGCGGGTACTCCGCGTTCTGAGCGTCCACGGGCGTGATAGGGTCTGGCGGAATGAAACCGTCGATCAGCGTGCCGAGCGACGAGGCGCCGTACAACGCGGGCGAGCGCATGCTCGAGGCCACGGTGCAGACGGACGAACGCGCGCGAATCCGCTGCGCGGGCGTCGACACGACGGGCGTCGCGCTGTTCGCGCATGCGCTCGCGCTGCAGCGCGCGCTCGCGGGCGCGGGTCTCGGGCACGGCGAGCGCGTGCTCCTGGTGCTGCGCGACACGCCGCTCTTCCACGCGGCGTTCCTGGGCGCGCTGCGCGGTGGCTTCGTACCGGTGCCGATCTCGACGCTGCTGCCTGCGAAAGACGTCGCGTTCATCGCGCGCGACTGTGACGCGCGCGCGGTGGTCGCGGACGTCGAGCTACCGGCGGAGCTCGGCTCGTTGGCACGCATCAAAGCCGCCGCCGATCGGGGCACTGAGCCCGCCGCGGCGCCGACGCGCGCGGGCGACGACGCGTTCTTCCTGTACACCTCCGGCACGACCGGCGAGCCGAAGGGCGTGGTGCACCGCCACGTCGACTTGCCCGTCACCGCCGAGCTCTACGCGCGGCCGGTGCTCGGCTTGGACGAGGGCGACCGCGTGCTCTCCGCCGCGAAGCTCTTCTTCGCCTACGGACTCGGAAACTCGCTGACCTTTCCTCTCCTGTGCGGAGCGGACGTCGTGCTCTGTCCGGAGCGGCCCACGCCGGAAGCGATCTTCGAGCTGCTGCGCGAGGCCGAGCCCACCGTCTTCTTCGGCGTGCCGACGCTGTACGCGGCGATGCTCGCGCATCCCGAGCTGCCGACGACACTCGGTCGTGTACGCCTGTGCGTCTCGGCGGGTGAGGCGCTGCCTGCGCCGCTCTGGCAGCGCTGGCGCGACCGCTTCGGCGTGGAGATCCTGGACGGGCTGGGCTCAACGGAGATGCTGCACATCTTCGTGTCGAATCGGCCCGGCGCCGTGCGCCCGGGCTCGAGCGGCGCACCGGTCGACGGCTACGCCGTGCGCGTGGTCGACGAAGCGGACCGCGATGTCGCGCCGGGCGAGATCGGCGCGCTGGTCGCGTACGGCCCGAGCGCCGCACGGCGCTACCACGCCCGGTCCGAGGCGAGCGCGCGCACCATGTTCGCACCCGGCTGGCTGCGCACGGGTGACAGCTACCGGCGCGAGGCGGACGGCACGCTCTGGCACGTCGGCCGCAGCGACGATCTCATGAAGGTGAGCGGCCAGTACGTCTCGCCGGTCGAGGTCGAGTCGGCGCTCGCGGCACACGAAGCGGTGCTCGAGGCCGCGGTGGTCGCGGATCGCGACGAGCACGGGCTGCTCAAACCGCGCGCGTTCGTGGTGCTCAGGTCCGCTTCGCGCGCGAGCGACGCGCTCGCGCGCGAGCTGCAGGAGTACGTGAAGGCGCGCCTCTCGCCGCACAAGTATCCTCGCCGCGTGGACTTCGTGGACGAGCTGCCCAAGACGGTGACCGGCAAGATCCGCCGCCACGTGCTGCGCGAGAAGTCGGGATGACGGTCCCCGACGGCGCGCCCGCGACGTTCGAGACCGAACCCGCGCGCTGGCGGCACTGGCGACTGGCCGTGCGCGAACGCGTCGCGCGGCTCACGCTCGCGGTCGATGAGAAGTCCGCGCTCATGGACGGCGTGCTGCTCAAGCGCAACAGCTACGATCTGGGCGTGGACGTCGAGCTGCGCGACGCGGTGGATCGGCTGCGCTTCGAGCACCCCGAGGTCGCGTGCGTGCTGATCGAGAGCGCGAGCCCCGACGTATTCTGCGCGGGTGCGAACATCGCCATGCTCGCGCGCGCGTCGCACGCGCTGAAGGTGAACTTCTGCAAGCTCACCAACGAGACGCGCTTCGCGATCGAGGACGCGACGGCCGCGGGGCAGCGCTACGTCGCGGTGCTGGCCGGCACGGCGAGCGGCGGCGGCTACGAGCTCGCGCTCGCCTGCGAGCGGATCCTGCTCGTCGACGACCGCCGCGCCGCGGTCAGCCTGCCGGAGCTGCCGCTGCTCGCGGTGCTGCCGGGCACGGGCGGGCTCACGCGCCTGGTCGACAAGCGACGCGTGCGACCGGATCGGGCCGATCTGTTCTGCACGCTCGAAGAGGGCGTGCGTGCGCCGCGCGCGCTCGAGTGGCGGCTGGTCGACGCGATCGCCCGGCCGAGCGAGTTCGACGCGCTGGTGCAGCGCGAGGTCGAAGCCGCGCTCGCGACCGCTCCGCCCGAGCGCGCCGCGCTCGCCGGCGTGCGCCTGGAACCGCTCGCCCCGAGCGAGACCGAGGCCGAGCTGCGCTATCGCTTCCTGCGCGTGCAGCTCGAAGCCGAGCGACACCGCGCCGTGTTGACCGTGCACCCGCCGCGCGTGCTCGCCGACTGGCTGCGCTTCGCGCGCGAGCTCGACGACGCGCTCCTGCGCCTGCGCTTCCACCATCCCGAGCTCGGCCTGTGGATCCTGCGCAGCGAGGGTGAAGCGGTCGACGACGCGGCGCTGCTGGGCGACGACTGGCTGGCGCGCGAGACGCGCGCGCTGTTCGGGCGCGTGCTGAAGCGCATCGAGTGCTCGGCGCGCTCGGTGTTTGCTCTGGTCGACTCGGGCTCGTGCTTCCACGGCGCGCTGTTCGAGCTCGCCCTGACAGCGGATCGGATCTACATGCTCGGCGAGAGCGCCTCGCCGCCGACGATCCGGGTCGGCGCGGCGAGCCGCGGGCCGTTCCGCCGCGCGAACGGCCTCTCGCGGCTGGAGCAGCGTTTCTACGGCGACGCGACGGCGCTCGAGCGGGCGCTCGCACTGCGCGGCTCGATCGGCAGCGCCGAGGCGCTCGCGCTCGGACTCGTCACCGAAGCGCCCGACGACATCGACTGGGAAGACACGATCCGCGTCGCGCTCGAGGAACGCGCGAGCTTCTCGCCCGACGCGCTGACCGGGCTCGAGGCGAATCTGCGCTTCGCCGGCCCGGAGACGCTCGAGACGAAGGTCTTCGCGCGCCTCTCCGCCTGGCAGAACTGGATCTTCCAGCGTCCGAACGCGTCCGGGCCCGACGGCGCGCTCGCCGCCTACGGTCGACCCGAACGCGCGAAGTTCGACTGGAAGAGAACCTGACGTGAAGCGGACCTGAGCGAGGAGCGACACCGATGAGCGTCGACCTGCAAGCGCGAATCCCCAACAACGTCGATCTCGCGGGAGGCGCGCGCCTGCGCAAGGCGCTCGAGGCCTGGCAGCCGGCGTTCCTGCGCTGGTGGGAAGAGCGCGGGCCCGAAGGTCTGCAGCGCGACCAGATCTATCTGCGCACGGCCGTCTCCGTCGACCGCGAGGGCTGGGCGCACTACGACTACGTGAAGATGGCCGACTACCGCTGGGGAATTTTCCTGGCGCCGGCCGAGCCGGAGCGTCGGATCGCGTTCGGCGACCCAGCGGGCCGGCCCGCGTGGCAGACCGTGCCGGGCGAGCTGCGCGCCACGCTGCGGCGGCTGATCGTCACGCAGGGCGACACGGAGCCCGCCAGCGTCGAGCAGCAGCGCCGGCTCGGCGCGCGCGCGCCGTCGCTGTACGACTTGCGGAACCTTTTGCAGGTGAACGTCGAGGAGGCGCGGCACCTGTGGGCGATGGTCTACCTGTTGTTCAGTCACTTCGGCCGGGACGGCCGCGAAGAGGCGGAGGCGCTGCTCGAACGGCAGAGCGGCGAGCCCGACCATCCGCGCATCCTCGGCGCGTTCAACCGGCCGATCTCGACCTGGCTCGACTTCTTCTGCTTCGCGACGTTCACCGATCGCGACGGCAAGTATCAGCTCGCGTCGCTCGCGGAGTCGGGCTTCGACCCGCTCTCCCGCACCTGCCGCTTCATGCTCACCGAGGAGGCGCACCACCTGTCGGTGGGCGAGACGGGCATCCGCCGGATCGTCGCGCGCACCGCGGAGTTGATGAAGCGCGATTCCAACGAGGACGCGCGCGCGCAGGGCGGGATCGATCTGCCGCTGCTGCAGCGCTTCGTGAACCACTGGTTCTCGGAGAGCCTCGACCTGTTCGGCAATCCGAATTCGTCGAACGCCGCGACCTACTTCGCGACCGGGCTGAAAGGCCGCTACCAGGAGTCGAAGCCCGGCGTGTACGACGACCACACGCTGCTCGACGGCACCTACGACGTCGAGAAACCCGGCGCGGACGGCACAATCGAGCGCGAGCCGGTGCCGCTGCGCCGTGCGACCAATGCGCTGCTGCAAGATGCCTACGTGAGAGAGTGCGAGAAGTCGGTCTCGAACTGGAACCAGACGCTCGCGCGCGCGGGCATCGACTTCGAGATCCGCCTGCCGAGTCCCCGCTTCAACCGCAAGATCGGCCCGTTCGCGGGCGTCGCGTTCCGGCCCGACGGCACGCCGGCGCGGGACGCGCCAGAGGCGCAGTCGCACCTGCCGACCGCAGCGGACGGGGAGTACCTCGCGAGTCTGCAGTCCGCGCCCGTGCTCGAGCGCGGTCGCTGCGCGAACTGGATCGCCGCGCCGTCGCACCGGATCGGCGATCAGCCGCTCGACTTCGAATACGTGCGCTTCGCGTAGCGCGACCCGCACTCCCGCGAGGACCTAGCGCCCCTCCGCCTTGAGCCGCGTGGTGTCGAAGTACTTGATCGACTCGGCCGCGCTGAACCGTCGCGCGTTCGCGGTGTAGAAGAGGAACAAGTTCGAGAGCTGGTCGCGCACGTTCACCACCATCGACGCCGCCAGGTGATTCACGAATGCGCCCCGGTCGCCTTCGATGCCGGAGTTCTCGCTGTAGCGGCCGATGTACCAGCTGACGCGGAAGGGCTTGGCCTCGCGATCGAACGAGATCGCCATGATCGGCGAGAAAGTCTCCTTGTCGTACCAGAGCAGTCGCCGGCCGTACGGGTGTCCCGCGCGCTTCGGCGTTTGCAGGAGCTTGACGGTCGTCCGCTTCTGCCAGGTCTCGCCGACGAAGGGCAGCGCGCGATACGGACCGAACTTGCACGCGAAGAACTGCTCGTCGTCGCCGAGCTCGGAGAGCCTGTCGGGCTTCCAGCCCGGCACGTTGCGCGGAAAGCACGTGCGCTGCGAGTCCATCGGCGCGAGCACGGTCGGTTCGCCCTCGAAGCTCCAGTCGTGTTCCCACACCAGTCCGGAGAAAAGGTAGAGATCCTCGAACGTGAAGTCCGAGCCGAACAGCGAGTCGGCGCGCTCGTTGGACGCGATGCGGCGCACGCGCCGCAGCGACGGCACGTACGCCCAGACGTCGTCGTCCTTCTCGATCGCGTTCCGGTAGCGGTACACGAGGAATCGCTGACCGCGCATGTCGAACGGATCGACGGTCTCGTTGTACTCCGCGAACTCGAGGTTGGTGCCCGGCACCAGCTCCGTCGTCTCCGGCAACAGGTCGGCACGAGAGCTGAAATAGGTCCGCCGGTACTCGCCCTGCGCGATCTTCCAGGTGTTGTCGCCCTTCCCACGCCAGAAGCTCTGTCCGGTGTGGGGCATGTGCGTTCCGCCCGCCTGCCAGCGGAAGTTGAAGTTCCAGGCCAGCTTCGCGCCGAACTGCGGATCGTCGGCCGTCAGGTCGCAGCGGTGATCCGTCGCCGACTTCGCCCACTCGGAGAACGGAAACGGCTGCCCGGCGGTGTAGTTCACGACCTCTCCCCGCGGGCCGAGCGAAGCCTGGCAAGCGTACTTCACCGTTGCCTCGACGTACTTCGGATGCACCGGGTACGCCTCGGTCGCCACGATCTTCATCTCTAGCTCGGGGAAGCCGTCGATCGTGAAGGGCGCGAGCTCTTCCGGAACGAGACCGCGCACCTGCTCCGCGTTCGCGGCGGTGACGACGTCGCCGGGCTGCACGTCGGTGAGACCGGTTTTCGGACTCGCGATCCCTGCGAGCAGCAGAATCGCCAAGATACGCAGTCGCTTGTTCATGCTCTGCTCTCGTCGGTCGTCGCCGGTGTGTGTACGACCGAGCATATCAGTGCGGCACGGTCGGAAAGCCGTGGCGCAAAACACTCAGCACGACGATCGTGGCCGCCGCGGCAGAGAACGCGAGCAGGTCCACCTTCGGCGTCCATACACCGTGTCGGGCCAGGCCCCAGGCCACGACCGGGTAGGCGAGCGCCGGCGCGACTGCTACACCGACGACGAAGCCGGGCCCGCCGAAGAGCGCACCGCCCAGCAAGATCGCAGCCACGAACAGGATTCCACTACCGACCAGCACCAGGAAGCGGCGGTAGGGGTCGCCGAGCGCGAGCAGAACGGGCAAGGCGTTCTCGTTCGCGCTCGCGAAGACCGCTCCACATGCCAACACGCGCAGCATCCAGCCCGCCTCGTGGTAGCGCTCGTCGTACAGCGCGGCCACGAGCCAGTCGCCGTAGACCGCGACCAGGCTGAGTAGCGGGACCGCGAGCAGCAGAAAGGTCGCGCGCTTCTTCTCGATCTCGACCCGGAGCTGCGATCTCCCGCCCTCACCCAGGCGAGAGAACACCGGGAACAGAACGTTGTGACTCACCTGCCCCACGATCGCGACGACCATCAGCGGGACGAAGCAGGCGATGTTGTAGGCACCGAGCTCGCCGACGGACATGCCCTTCCCGATCAGAAGACGGTCGCTGCGCAGGATCACGAACAAGAGAACGGTGCTCGGCAGCAGCCAGCGTCCGAAGCGCACCAGCTCCTGTGTGTAGCCGCGAGTCCAAGCGAGGCGTGCGCCGCGGCGCGGGAACATCCAGTGCGATAGCACGAGGCCCAACGCGCTCGACGTGACCAGTCCCGCCGCGAGCGCCCAGACCGAGCGATACATCCAGGCGCACGCGATCATGATCGCTAGACCCGAGAGCTGAACGACCAGGTCGAACACGACCAGGCGCCGGAGCGCCATCTCGCGTGTCGCGACGAATTTGCCCGTCGACCACAGCCCTTCGAGCAACACCGCGGTGGCGCAGAACGTCAGCAGCCCGACCAGCGCGGGCTCCCCATACCAGCTCGCGATCGGCCGCGCGAGCAGCGCGAGCACGACGAACAGCACGAGGCCGCGCAGCGCATGGATCGCCCAGGCCGTATTCAAGAGGTCGCGGTCGGGTGGGTCCCTGCGCTGAACCAAGGTCTGGACGATCCCGGTGTCCGAGATCATCTGTGCCCCGATCAGCAACGTGCTGACGATCGCCATCAGACCGAAGGCTTCGGGAGTCAGCAGGCGAGTCACGATCAGATTGGCGGCCAGCCGCAGCGCCTGATCGACTCCGTAGCCGCCGGTCGTCCAGATCACCCCTCGCGTGACTGCACTCTGCAGACGCTCGCTCAGCCGTTGCCGCCAGGGCGCGACGCTGCTCGAGATCCTCTCGGCCCTCACGTTGAATCGCTCCGTGAGGACGGGTCGTGACGGCGCGCGGTGCGGTTCCAGGCGGCGCCGGCGCGCGAACTGGTGACGATGCGACCGAGCAGCGCGAGCTTCCAGAGCAGATAGACGGGCGCAGCGACGAGCACGGTCAGATCGGCGAGCCGGCCTCCGACTCGCGCCGCGACGGCGACGTGAAACGCGAGCACCGCGAGCCCGAACGCACCCCAGATCCGGCCGGCGGTCCACGGCAGAGCCACGAGCAGCGCGAGCAGCCCCGCGTGGTACGCGAGCGGGAGCGTGAGCAGGTCGAGCATCGGCTCCACGAGACGCAAGCGCCCCGCCGCCACGCCGCGGACCATTCGCGGCAGCCACGTCCGCACGACGTTCAGCCGACCACCCTCCCAGCGGATGCGCTGACTCTCGGCCTCGCCGCTGTGGGTCACCCCGTCGGACCAAACCGCGGTCGAATCGACGAAACGCGCGCGACGTCCTGCGTCGACGAGCCGCAGGTGGTAGTCCAGATCCTCGGTGATCGAGCCGCCGGAAAACGGCACTTGCTCGAGCGCCTCGCGCCGGACCGCGAATCCGTTGCCGAAGAGCCCGACGGAGCACCCGAGCCGGTCGCGTCCCAGCGGCCGCACGACGTTCATGGCGAGCAGACCGAGCGCGAGCAGTCGCGTCTGCACGGAGGCGTTCGCGTTGGCCACCAGGTTGCGAACCTGCACCGCGTCGGCGTCGCCCTGCAGGTGCCTGCGCACCTCGCGGACGAAGCTGCGCTCGACGATCGCGTCGGCGTCGACCACCGCGAGCGCGTCGATGGGCTCTCCGCGAAGCGCCTGCCAGGCGTCGCGGAGCGCAAAGCCCTTGCCGCTCTGGCTGGCGTCGTCGCGCACGATCACACGCGCGCCGAGCGCCGCCGCGACCTCGGCGGTCGCATCCGAGCAGCGGTCCGCAACGACCATCACCACGGCCTGCCCGTCCGCATCGATCGCGTCCTGCAGGGCACGCAGACACGCGCCGATCGTTCCTTCCTCGTTGTGCGCGGGCACGACGACGGCGATCGTGCCGCGCATGCCGTCCGACGCGAGGCGTGGCGGCCGCCAGCGAGCGACGAGCGCTGCCAGACTCAGTACCGCGAGCTCGATGGTGCCCGGCAACGTGGCCAGCATGCAGAACAGCGCGAAGGCGCTCACGACCGACCGCACTTTCCGGTGCTCCCGCTACGCGAGGGCGCCGCGCGAGGCGAGTGTGCGCGGCGCCCGAACGGCCAGACGCGGCCTGCGCCGGGCGACGGGTGCGCGCACGACGAAGCTCGCGGAGACGTACAGCACCCAGAGGATCGAGCTCTCCTCCACCGTCGCGACCTCCCAGAAGTTGTACACGAGCACGAAGGCTGCGACGCAACAGGGCCAGATCGCGGTGCGGTCGCTCTGCCGCGCCCAGCCGAGGGAGCGGCCCAGCGTGATCGAGAGCTGCAGCGCGAAGAGACCGAGCCCGACAAGGCCCAGCTCGATCGCGAGCTGCAGGTAGCCGTTGTGGGCGTTCGGGAACCACATGCCGGTGCTCTCGACGATCTCGCGCTGCCAGAACGAGGTGATCGACAGGCCGAGGAACGGTCGCTCCGACAGGAGTCCCAACGAATGGGACCAAATCTCCGTTCGCGAGGACAGCGTGGGGTCCTTTCCGAGCGCGAGCAGGAGACCGTCGAGCAGGCCGCTGGACGCTGCGAGCGAACCGACGACGACTGCGAGCGGAGGAACCGCGAGCACCCAGCCCGACGGCACGAGTCGGTGCGCGACGATCATCGAGCAGAGCACCGCCGCCGCCAGCACACCTCCGAGTGAGTTCGACAGCACGAGGAAGCCGAACGCGCCGACCAGCGCCAGCGCGATCCCGCCGCGTCGCGCAGACGATCCGCCCCACAGCAGGAGCAGCGCTCCGATTCCGAGCGCCATGAGACGCGCGACCTGGTTCTTGTGGGGAAGCGGACCGCGGAAAGCCGACTCGTAGCCGGGCGTCGAGAAGGACTGCACGGGGTCGAACAACGCGCTCGCGGCGAAAACGAGCAGCGCAACCGCCACCACGAGGGAGAACAGTCGGAGCTGCTCGCTCACCGAGAAACGCGACGCCAGGTAGAGGCCGAAGGCCGTGGTCTGTGCCATCACCGCCGCGCGCTTGAAGGCCCACGCCGACTCGTCAGACCAGAGCGCGGACGCGAGCAGGAGCCCGGTCAAGAGCCACAGAAACCAGTCGCGGGAGGCGACCTGAAGCGACGCCCGCCAGCGCAACAGCAGCAGGCCGATCACCGCAGCATAGAACGCGTGCTTCAGCAGCCGGAACCCGGGGGTCGACATCGCCTCCGGCAGACCGGTGCAGATCAGCAGTCCGACGAACGCGACGCACGGTTCCGCCCAGGCACCCGGCGCCCACGTGCGCCCGCTGCGGGCGCCCGCGCGCGTCACGTCGCGGTATCGGTCGAGCGCACCGACTCCGGCCGCGCGCGCGGTCGCGTCTTGGGCGCCGGAGCGCCCCAAACTGCGCGAAGGGCCAAACGCGCGAAGGTCAGGCCGTCCCGGGCATAGCGCGGACCCAGGCGGAGCGGCTGTGAAGTCATTCGGTGCGTCCACTCGAGACCCATTCTGCACATCCACTGAGGCGCTCGCCTCTGGCGCCCCGCCAGAAAGTCGAACGCCGCCCCGATGCCGACCACCACCGGCACGTCCTGGAGTTGGCGCGTC
The DNA here is from genome assembly GCA_031396695.1 of Deltaproteobacteria bacterium. Taxonomy (GTDB): domain Bacteria; phylum Myxococcota_A; class UBA9160; order SZUA-336; family SZUA-336; genus VGRW01. The sequence continues at coordinate 62,244 of JANNLG010000069.1, read as the reverse complement.
GAGAGGTGGTGGTGGATCCACTGCTCCTGTTTCGGCGTGCCGAAGGCCACCAGCAGGATGTCCGGTTTCGCGCTCTGAATCGCAGCGAGCAGCGCGCGATTGCGCGAGGCATCCCAGGTGGCCTCGGAGGTCGGGAAGCTGGGCGATGCAGTTCCTACAATTTGCACTCCGGGCGCGAACGCGGAGAGGAACTGGGCCGTGCGCTCGGCGATCCCCGGCTCTCCGCCACACAGGAAGATCCGCCACGACTCCTGCACCGCGCGAGTGGCAAGGGGCTTCAAGAGATCCGCCCCCGTCACGCGCTCGCGCAGCGGGCGATCGGCGAGTTTCGAGGCCCACACGATCGGCATTCCGTCGGCGGTGATCACGTCCGCAGAATGCAGGAGCGCGCGAAACGCGGGCGCGCGCGCCGAATAGCAAACGAGGTTCACGTTCACGGTCGCGATCCAGCAGCGCCTGCGCTCGCGCACCGATTCACTGATTCGCTCGATCAGCTCGGCTTGAGTCAGGTCGTCGAAATCGAGTCCGAACAGGCTGATCTTGACTGCGTGAGTAGACGACCGGGAATCCACTACCGCATCGAGACGTTCACGCATTCGCCACTCGGCTGCAAAGCGTGTTCCACCCATGTGCGATTCACCCATGCGGGTGAATAATACTACGAAAGCCGACCATTTGAAACTCGTACAAGACGGGTGCTCGCACGTCCCGCGGCCCGGATTGGTATATTCGACCGCATGCAGATTCCGACGCGACGCGATGCGGGCTGGCCTGCGCGCGCGGTCTGGGTGGCGCCCGGCAGCGCATTCGCCGAGGCATTCCGGCATTTGGCACAGCAGGTGCGAAGGCAGCTCGCAGGTGAAGCCTCGTCGAGCGTGCTCGTCACGAGCGCTCTGCCGGGCGAGGGCAAGACTCTCACCGCCTGCAATCTCGCACTCGCGCTCAGCTCACTCGCACATGGCGAGCGAGTCGCGCTGATCGATCTCGACCTGCGGGTGCCTGGCGTCGCCGCCGCGCTCGGCATCGAGCCGAAGGTAGGCATCGAGGCGGTGCTGCAAGGCACGGCGTCGCTCGAGGCGGCTTGTCTCGCGACGGACGCGGGCGTCGACGTGTTTCCGGTCGCGTCCGCACATGCGGCCGCGTACGAACTGCTGGTCCGTCCGGAGCTCGGCGAGCTCCTGCGCAAGCTCGAGGCGAACTATCGGTGGATCATCTGCGATTCGGCGCCGCTGCTCGGGGTGGCCGACACCGGACTCGTGATCGCGCAGGTTCGGGCCTGCCTCGCCGTCGTTCGTTCGGGCCGGACGCCCAAGACGGCGCTCGGTGAGCTCGTGGAGCGGCTGCCGAGCGAGAACCTGCTCGGTTTCTTCCTCAACGACGGCCACCCGCCCGCCCACTCTCGCAGCTACTACAACTCGAACTACTACGCCGAGTCGCCGTCGTCTCGCTGGTGGCCCTGGAGGAAGCGTTGAGTCCCGGACCCGAGCTCTCCGCCACGGCGCTGCAGAACCCGTTCGCGGATCCGTTCGGCGCGCTCGCGCGCCACTGGCGGCCGATGCTCGCGATCGTTTGCGCCGGTACGCTCGCAAGCCTGGCGGTGTGGTGGCTGACTCCGCGCCGCTTCGTCGCCGCCGCCACGGTGATCGTCACGGTTCCGACCGACTCGACCGGCGTAGTGAGCCGTACGGTAGAGGGCGAGTCCCTCCCGATTACGGAGGTGCTCGTCGCAGAGGTGCTCTCTCGAGCAAGCCTCGCGCAGCTGATCGCCGACTTCGGGCTCTACCCGGAGCTCGAGGGCGTGATGACCACCGCCGAGATCGTGGAGATGATGCGCGGGCAGGTCGTGATCGGAGAGCTGAAGCGCCTCGACACCCGCTCCGCCGAACACGACGCCGCCGAGCGGGTGTACTCGATCGGGTTCAAGGCGCCGACGTCGGAGGCGGCCGTCGCGGTGTCAAACCGCCTGGCGACGGCGTTGGTGGAGATCGGCGCGGCGAAGCGCGCGCAGCGGCAAGAGATCACGATCTCGTTGCTGCGCGGAGAGCTCGCGCGCGCCGAGCTCGAACTCCAACAGCGTACCGAAGCGGTCGCCGCCTTCCGAAAGGAAAATCGCGGCATGCTCGCGAACGACCTGAAGGCGAGTCTGGCGCGTCAGCGGGAGCTCGCCGAGATTCGCGACGAGCTGGTGCATCAGCGCGCTCAGGCCACCAAGAAGCACCCGGCGATGGTGGCGATCGAGCGCCAGCTCACGGAACGCCGTCGAGAGATCGCGATGCTGGATTCGCGCATTGCGAGCATGCGGCTCGTCGACGAGGAGCTTCGCTCGCTCGAGCCTGCGGCCGCGCTCGCGCGCGAGGAGTACCTCGCACTCAAGCGCGAGCTGCAACGCGCAGAGCTCGGCGGCAGCCTGCTCGACGCGCAGCCCGGAGGAGGGCTTTCGGTTCTCAACCCCGCTGAGCCGCCAGCGCGTTCGTTGGGTTCGCGCTGGCTCTATCTCGCGGTCGGTCTACTGGCCTCGGTGGTGCTTGCGGTGGCGTGCGGTGCCGTACTCGAGCTGCTCCACCCTGTCGTCGTCTCACCCGACGACATCATCGACATCACCGGGCAGCCTGCGCTCGGCTGGGTGAGCCGGATTCGTTAGCGGCTCGGGATCCGCGAAGGGCACGCCGAAGTCGGGCCTGTCGGGTCGCTGCCCCGTTACCCAGCGGTAGACCTCCAGCACCTGGCGTGCCTTGGCGTCCCAGGTGAAGTTCGTCGCCGCCCGACGCTGCGCCGCGCGCGCGAGCGTCTCGACGAGACTCGGTTCTCCTGCGAGTTGCGCCAGGTGCCGGCGCATGCCGGCGACGATCTGCTCTCGACTGCCCAGCGGAACCTTCATGCCCGTGCGCGACGTGACGAGCTCCGCTGGCCCGCCGTAATCGACCACCAGCGGCACGATGCCGAGGGCCATCGCCTCGAGCACGACCGCACCGCCGAACTCGCGGACGCTCGGAGAGCCCAGCACGTGCGCCCGACCCATGCGCGCTGCGAGCTCGCGATGGGGAACCCAGCCCGCGAATTCCACACCGTCGCCGAGCCCGTCGCGCGCAACCAGCGCGCGCAACGCCGGCATCTCTGGCCCGTCGCCGATCACGTCGATCCGGACCCGACCCTCGCGGATCAGCGGCGCGGCGGCGGCCAGCAACATGTCGGCGCCCTTGTACGGAACGAGCCGGCCCACGAACACGACGCGCAGCGGAGGTGCATCCGCTCGCTCCGTCTTGCCCGGGAAGCGCGCAGGGTCGTAGCCGTTCTCGGGGATGTACACGCACTTCGAGCGCCAGGCGTCGCCGATCTGCGCGAGCGTGTCGCGAGACCCGATCAGGATCGCTGCGGCGCTGTTGCGCGTCGCGCGGTAGCCGGGCACGAATCGGTAGGCATCGCGCACGTAGCTGAGCCACTCCCGCTCGCGCCGTCGCTCGGAGTCGAAACCCTTGGGCCAGGGGACGCCGCCGTTGAGCGGGCCGAGAACGAAGGGCACACCGGCTCTCGCGCAGCGCGGAGCGAGCGGGCTCGGCGTGGTCGGGCTGAGCGGCGTCAGACGATGCACGACGTCGAACTCGCGCGCGTGGATCCGCGCGGCAAAGCGCTTCCAGACCAGGTGCTCGAAGTACGCGTTCGTGATCGCGTCCGCGGCGGTCGCCGTCGTCCAGCCCTTGTCGCTGCCCCCACGGACGAAATCCACGAACCGCCAGACGGGGCGCGCCAAGCGCTCCGTGTCGATCGTGCTGAAGTCCTCGCCCTCGCGCAGACCGGCGCGCAAGATCGCATCGCGGCTTCGGACTTGCGTGACCAGGTGCGCGTCGACGACGCGCGCGAGCGCCCGCGCGTGGCTCCAGCCCACGAGCGGCACGCTCGCCCCCTCGGGGTCGGCGGCCTCGGCAACGAGGAGCGCGCGAGGTCGATTCATGGCGCTTGCAAGAGCTCGCAGTGAGTGAGTCGCGCGAACACGCGTTCCTCATCGGCGCTGGTTGCCCGGATCGTGCGCCCGAGCCGCCCCGCGAGGAAGTGGTGGCGCCCGATGTGTTGGCTAGCGAAGACGGCCATCGAGAATCCCTTCCTCGTGCGCAGACCCAGCTTCGTCTTCGCGAAGCGGCACAGTGCAGAGGGGCGCGGCCCGCAGTGTCCCCGATCATGCTACACGTTTGCCGATTCGACGGGCTGGAGGGATCCTGGACGGTATGAGGCTTGGCGTCGCGCTACCGGGCATCCACCGGGTCGACCGCGGAGCCGAGGTCGCTTTCGAACGCGTCGCCGATCTCCTCGGGCAGCGGCCAGACTGCGAGGTGAGCGTCTTCGGGTCGGGGCCCGAACGGCCGGGCCGTCACTATCGATACACGCAGGTTCCCTGCGTTCGACGCGAGCGCTTCGAGCGTTGGCCGCAGCTGCCGGTGTTTCGGGACGAGTGCGCGTACGAGGAGCTCACCTTTGCGTGGAACCTCCGACGCGCGTACGAGCCGGATGACTTCGATCTGACCATGACCACCGGCTACCCCTTCTTGAACTGGGCGCTGCGCATGGGACGACGCGGGGGCCGCCCGGGCCACGTCTTCGTGACTCAGAACGGCGACTGGCCCGCGTACCGCACGAACGCGGAGTACCGCTTCTTTTCTTGCGACGGGCTGATCTGCATCAACCCCGTGTACGAGGCGCGCAACCGCGCGCGCTGGCCGTGCGTGTTGATTCCCAACGGCGTCGACGTCGAGAGCTTCGCGCCCGCGCCTCGCCAGCGGGAGCGCTACGGAATTCCACACGCGTCGCCCGTCGTGCTGATGGTGAGCGCCCTGATCGCGACGAAGAACGTCACGTCGGGAGTCCGCGCCGTGGCGAAACTGCCGGGGCACTTCTTGCTGCTGGTGGGCGACGGCCCGCTGCGCGACGAGACGGACCAACTCGCCGCACGCCTGCTTCCGGGGCGCTACCGGCGACTGGTCTGCGGCCGCGATGAGATCGCGGACCTGTTCCGCTGTGCGGACGTGTTCCTCCACCTCGCGAAGGAGGAGTCGTGCTCGATCGCTTGCATGGAGGCGATCGCAACCGGTCTGCCCGTGGTCGCGCAGGACTCGCCGGTGGCGCGATGGCTGCTCGAGGATCAAGCGGCGTTCGTGGAATGCGGCGACGAGACCGCGGTCACCGCTGCGATCGACGCCGCCGCAATGTTGCGTAAACCGGAGCACCTCGACGCGCGCGAGGTGTTCTCGCGCCGCCGGACCTGGCCCGCGATCGCGGAGCAGTACTTCGATTTCCTGCGCGAGGTTCACACGCGCATCGGACAAGCGCGCGCATGACGTCTCCGAGCGAGGCCACGAAGCTCGGCGTGGTCGTGATCGGCCGGAACGAGGGCGAGCGGCTCGCGCGCTGTTTCAGATCGCTGAAGGCAGGCCCGAAGGACTATCCGATCGTGTACGTCGACAGCGGCTCGACCGACGGCAGCCGGGAGCTCGCGCGCGCGCAGGGCGCCGATCTCGTCGAGCTCGACCCGAGCCAAGGCTTCACGATGGCGCGCGGGCGCAACGCCGGGATGCAACGCCTGCTGAATCTGATCCCCGACCTGGACTTGATCCAATTCCTGGACGGCGATTGCGAGCTCCAGCCGACCTGGCTCGAGCTGGGCCGGCGCACGATGGAGTCGCGACCCGACGCCGCCGTCGTATCGGGCCGGCGCAGGGAACGGCAGCGCGACGCCAACGTTTACCACCGCCTGATGGACATGGAGTGGGATACGCCGATCGGAGAGGTCGCGGCCTGCCACGGCGACGCAATGATGCGCGTCGCCTTTCTGCGCGCCGCGGGCCCCTTCGACGAGCTCTTGATCGCGGGCGAGGAGCCCGAGCTGTGCGCGCGCCTGCGCGCCGCCGGCGGGCGCATCCTGCGCGTCGACGCAGAGATGAGCCTGCACGACGTCTCGATCGACCGCTTCGGCCAGTGGTGGCGACGTTGTATGCGGAGTGGACACGGCTCCGCGCAGTGCGCCTCGCTTCACGGCTGGCTACACGACAAGGACGCCACGCGTCTGCTCGCCAGCGCCTGGCTCTGGGACTTCTTCATTCCGCTGGGGCTGGTGATTGCGGTGTGGCAGTTCGGGCCCTCGGCGCTGCTCGGGTTCCTCATCTACCCGCTACACGCGGCGAAGATCGCCTTCGGCCGCTGGCGCCGCGGTGCATCCGTCGCGGATGCGGCGGCCTATGCCGTCTTCATGCAGGTCTCGCGCGCCTCGACGTTGCTCGGGCACTTGAGTTTCGTGCTCACGCGTTTGAGGCGTCGTCCCTCCAAGCTGATCGAATACAAGGGCGACGCCCGGAAGGCGACATGAGGGTCGCCGTCGTCGGAGCAGGTCGGATCGCCGAGCAGCACTTCCGGGCGCTCGCCGGAATCCCGGGGCTCGAGGTCGCCGCGTGCGATCGCTCGGCGGCGACCGCGGAGTTCGCCGCGGAGCGCTTCCGGCTCGCGCGCCACGCGACCGACTTCGCGGCGCTGCTCGCCGAGTGGCGTCCCGACGTCGTGCACGTCACGACGCCGGTCGGCGCGCACGTGCCGCTGGCGCTCCAAAGTCTCGCCGCTGGCGCGCACGTCCTGGTCGAGAAGCCCATCGCACCCAGCTACACCGAGTGGATCGAGCTCCGCGACGCTGCCGCCGCTGCCGGACGCTGGCTGCTCGAGGACCACCCGTACCAGTTCAGCCGACCCGCGCAGCGCGTGCTCGGCTTGATCGAGAGCGGCCGCTTCGGCGAAGTCGTCCACGTCGACGCAACCTTGTGCCTGGACATCGCCGCGCCGGGCAGCGTATTCGCGGACGCGCATTACCCGCACCCGTCGCACGCCATGCCGGGCGGCCCGATCTCGGACTTCCTCTCGCACCTCGCCGCAGTCGCGTGCCTGTTCGTCGGCGCGCACCGCTCGACACGGACGCTCTGGCGCAAGCGCAATTCGAGCAGCCACGCGACCTTCGACGAGCTCCGCTCACTGGTCGAAGCGGAGCGCGGCACGGCCTCGCTCGTGTTCAGCGCGAGCGGGCAGCCGGATGGGTTCGTGGTGCGCGTGTTCGGCACGCGCATGACGGCCACGATGAACCTGTTCGAGGGCTCGCTCAGCGTGCAGCGAGGTTGGCCGGGGAATTCCGCGCTGTCGCCGCTCCTGAACGGTCTCGTCGGCGGCTGGGACGGAGCGGCCGATGCCGCTCGCTCGCTGCGCGCCAAGCTTGCGGGGCGCCCCGAGTCCTACCACGGTCTGCGAGCGCTGATCGTCCGCGTCTACGCCGCCCTTCGCACGGGCGAGAGCCCGCCGATCACCCCCGACCAGATCGACGCCGTGCAGCGGCTGATCGACGACCTCACCGCGGAGCTGAAGGAAACATGAACGTCCTGCTGACCGGGGCCGGCGGATTCCTGGGCCGCGCAGTGGGACCGGCGCTCGTTCGCCACGGTCACACGGTGCGCGCTCTGATGCGGCGTCGCAGTGACTCGGCGGTGAGTCCGCTCGCGCAGGGCATCGATCCTTGGTGGGGAGATCTGCGCACGACCGATCTCGACGCCGCGTTGAACGGAGTCGATGCGGTGGTCCACCTCGCCGCGGTCTTCGGGGGCGACGTCATGGAGCAGTTCCTGGGCACGGTCGTGCCGACGGAGCGACTGCTGGAGGCGATGGTCCGCTCGGGCACGACGCGTCTCGTGCTCGTGAGCAGCTTCAGCGTCTACGACTGGCGCGTTCCCGCGCGAGCACTCAGCGAGGATTCGCCGCTCGAGAACCACCTCGAGCGGCGCGACGGCTACACCGTCGTGAAGACCTGGCAGGAGCGCGTGTGTCGGCGCTTCGCGGCTGCACACGGCTGGCGACTCAGCGTCGTCCGGCCCGGCTTCATCTGGGACGAGGAACGCCCCTGGATCGATGGAGTCGGTCTCCGGCTGGGCAGAACCGTGCTCGTGAACGGGCCGTTCCGCCGTCTGCCGCTGACGCACGTGGATAGCTGCGCGGATTGTGTCGCGCTGACCGTGGCCTGCGAGGCCGCGAACGGCGAGACCTTCAACGTGGTCGACTCCGACGACGTGCGTGCGTGGAGTCACGCCGGCCTGCTGATCCGCGACGGCGTCGCGAACGTGCGGCGACGCATCGCCCTACCCTACTTTTTGGGGCTCTGGGCGGCGTTCCTCGCCAGTGCGCTCGCGCGCGTGCTGTTCGGTCCGGAGAATCGCCTACCGGGAATCTTGATCCCGGCGCGCTACCGCGCGCGCTTCCGATCGCTGCGTTTTCCGAACCAGAAGGCGCTGCGCGTGCTGGACTGGAAGCCGGGTGTCCACGGCGCGCTCGTGCGCGGCGAGCGCTGAGCGTTCCTTGTCCGAGCGCGGCCGCATCGCCTACCTGACCGGTCAGTACCCGAACGCGGGTACCACGTTCATCCAGCTCGAGGTCGAGGAGCTCCGACGCCTCGGCTTCGACGTCGACACCTTCGCCGTGCGCAAGCCAGCAAAGGACCAGCTCGTGGATGCGTCGATCGCCGAAGAGCACGCGCGCACGCTGTACCTCTTCGACGGTGCCAGGTCTCGTTGGTTTGGCGCGCTGCTCTGGGCGGTGTTCACTCGACCGATGCGATTTCTGTCCGCGACCCGCGACGTGTGGACGACGACGCCGGCCGGTGTCCGGGCGAGATCGAAGGGGATCGCGTACCTGCTCGAGTCGTGCCTGCTCGCGCGCGAGCTGACGCGAAGGCAGATCCGCCACGTCCACAACCACATCAGCGAGGCCTCGGCCACGGTGGCGATGGCGGCGGCTCGACTTGCCGGCGTGCGCTACAGCTTGACGGAGCACGGCTCGGGGATCTTCTTCCATCCGGTCGCGTGGGGCTTCGGCGCGAAGATCGCCGGCGCTGCCTTCACCGCCTGCATCAGTGACTTCTGTCGGAGTCAGTGCATGCTGTTCGCGCCGCGTGAGTCGTGGGAACGGATCGAGATCATTCACGCCTGCATTCAGCCCGAGTTCCTCGCGGCTGAGCCGACGCCCGTGCCCGATCACGCGCGCCTGCTCTTCGTGGGGCGACTCACGCCCGCGAAGGGTGTGCCCTTCCTGGTCGAGGCCGTGCGCCGGCTCGAGGCGCAAGGCACGCGTGTCGAGCTCACGCTGCTCGGCGATGGAATCCTGCGCTCCGAGCTGGAGCGCGAGCTCGCCGGGCTCGGCGAGCGTCTGCGCGTGCTGAGCTGGTGTCCGAGCGAGGTGGTCCGCGAGGAGCTGGCACGGACGCGCTGCCTCGTGCTGCCCAGCCTGACCGAGGGCTTGCCCGTGGTGATCATCGAGGCGCTGGCGATGCACAGGCCGGTGATCGCCACGCAGATCGCCGGGATTCCTGAGCTGCTCGGAAACGGAGCGGGTGGCTGGCTGATCCCGGCGGGATCCGTCGAGGCGCTCGAGCGGGCGATCCGCGAGGCGCTCGAGACGCCGGTCGCCGAGCTCGAGCGGTTGGCCGCCGTCGGTGCAGCGCGAGTGCGAGCGGCGCACGACCCGGCCGTGGAGATTCCCAAGCTCGCGTCCCTCTTCGACGCCGCCCTGCGCGCAAGCGACGGGTCGCTTCGGAGCCCGGGGTGAGCGCGAGAACCACGGCGCTCTCCGAGCTCGTTCGTGGCGGCGCCTTCGACTGGCACCGGCCGGCAGGCTGGCGGAGCCTTCTGCGCACCACGCGGCTCCTGGCGCGTCCCGCGAAGCTCGCGAGCCTGCTCGAGCTCGAACTGGTGAAGGAACTCGCACGGACGCGCGGGCCCGAGGCGTTCTCGTTCCTCACCACCGCGCGCTTTCTCGCCCGGCAGCTCAGCCTGGAACAGCGCGTTGACTGCGCACACCATCACTTCAGCTACGAGCAAGCGACGTACTCGCGCGCATACATCGACGCGGTGTATCGAGGACAAGGGTTGGAGCTGTGGCGCGTCGAATCGGAGGGTCACGTCTTCGCCATTCGGCTCATGGTGGCCAACGACAATCTCTGGGAGGGTTACCTCAGCGTCGTCGCGTTCGTCGATGACCAGCGCGTGTGCGTGTTCTCGTTCTCCTACGTCGACGCCGCGATCTTCGCCGAGCCCTCGGCACCGATCGTCTTCGTCACGCGCAAGCAGTCGGGCAGGCATCCGGCGGAGCAGCAGGCATTCGCGCGCGCCTTCCACCACAGCTCGCCACCGTATTTCTGCCTCGCCGCGCTCGCGGGCATCGCGCTCGCCAACGGGACGCGAGCGCTCGCTGCCATTCGACACGACGCGCACGCGGCGTACTCGCGCAGCGACGCACAGGTGCTGCGCAAGTCCTACGACGAGTTCTGGGCGGTCTTCCACGCGACCGAGCTGGACGAGAAGGCCTACCGGATCGCCGTCCCGTTCGAGCTCGGTGATCTCGCAGAGGTCTCCGCGAACCATCGCAGGCGCGCGAAGCTGCGGCGAGAGCGCTGGTCGGAAGTGACCGAGAGCGCATGCGCGACGCTCCGCAGCTTCGCGACGTCCGAGCCGGCGGAGCGGAGCTGACGGTGGCGCGCGCGCCGGCCCTCACGCTGATCGCCGCCTTCGTCGCTTCGTGCGCGTCGGGCGCCGCCGCGGACTGGAGACCGGTGAAGATCGGAGGCGGCGGGTTCCTGACCGGGATCGACCTCTCGCCCGACGGAACGACTCGCTGCGTCCGCACCGACACCTACGGAGCGTACTGCGCCGACGCAGCGGGCGAGCGGTGGGTACAGGTCTCGACCGCGAAGACGATGCCCGCGAGCGACGTCGCACCCGGCCTCGGCGATGGCGTGTACGAGCTGCGGATCGCGCCGTCAGACCCCAAACGCCTGTACATGGCCCTCAGCGGGTACGTGTTCAGATCCGTCGATCGCGGCGCGAGCTGGATCCGCACGGGCTTCCGCCGCGTCGCGATGGACGGGAACGACGCGTATCGAACTTCGGGCCAGAAGCTCGCGGTGGATCCCGTCGACCCCGACGTCGTGTGCCTCGGCACGCAGACGGACGGGCTCTGGCTCACGACCGACGGCGGCAAGACCTGGCGCCGCGATGCGACGGTGCCGGCGACCGCTCGGATCACCGGCATCGCATTCGACGCCGCCGCGGGCCGCACGAAAGAGCGAACCAGCGTGATCTACGCCGCGAGCGCGAGCGGCGGCGTGTTCCGCAGCACGAACGCGGGCGCGAGCTTCACCGCGATCTCCGGCGGTCCCGCGAAGGGTGTGACGCACGCCGTGTCCCGCGACGGCGTCTACTACGCGGTGTCGACCGAGGGAAAGCTCTGGAAGTACGCGAAGAACGCGTGGCGGGACTTCACGCCCGCGGCCGGCGCTTCGCACCAGCTCCACTCGATCGCGCTCGATCCACTGCGCGCCGGCCGCCTCGTGGTGGCGAGCGACAGCGCACAGCTTCACGTCAGCATGGACCTCGGCGAGACGTGGCAGTCGGATTGGTACTACGAGCCGAGCGTCCGATGTCCCGACGCGCCGTGGCTGCTCGAGGCCTACGACGCCGCGTACCTCGCCAACGCGGCGATGCTGTTCGATCCGGTGGTGCCCGGACGACTGTGGATGTCGGCGGGCACGGCTCCCTGGTACACCGCCCTTCCCGCGGCGCCGCCTTCGATCCAGTGGACGTGTCGCATCGATGGCATCGAACAGCTGGTCGCGAACACCGTGATCGTCCCGCCCGGCGGAATGCCGGTGCTCGCGTCGTGGGACTTCGGTCTGCTCCGCATCGTCGATCCCGAGACCCGCCCGAAGGGCTACGCACCGACGCCGCACGTATTCGGCGCGGCGTGGCACGTCGATTGGGCGAGCTCGGACCCGAACTTCATCGTCGCTTTCCTGTGTTGGGCGGGACCTTCGCAGTCGAGCACGTCGCGCGACGGAGGCAAGACGTGGACGCCCTTCCCGTCCGTCCCGGTCGGAGACGACTGCGACGACACCTGGGGCTGGGGTGGCACGGGCGCGGCCGCGACGACGGAGAGCTGGATCTGGGTCCCGTCGAACAAGCGCGCGCCGTACCGGACGAACGACGGCGGCAAGAACTGGACAAAGCTCTCGCTGCCCGGTGTTCCCGACGACGCCACCGACGAAGGCTGGGGCGGTCTCCACTGGGCGTACTACCTGAACCGCCACATCGTGACTACCGACCGCGTGAAGATCGGCACGTACTATCTCTATCACCCGGCGCATGGTGTGTTCCGGTCGACTGACTCGGCAGCGACCTGGAAGCTCGTGCGCGCGGGCGAGGTCGCGCCCTTCTCAGGCTTCAACGCAAAGCTCACGAGCGTGCCGGGCCGCGCCGGCCACCTGTTCTTCACTTCCGGACAGCAGGGCGACCCGCGCGATCCCAACCCCTCGGACTCGGCGCCGTTCATGCACTCGATCGACGGCGGCGTCCACTGGTCCGCGATCCCCGGCGTCTCGGAGGTGTACGCGTTCGGCTTCGGCAAGGCCGACGGTGCGTACCCGACGATCTTCATCGCCGGCTGGGTGCGCGGAGCCTACGGGATCTGGCGCTCCGCCGACGAGGGCAAGAGCTGGCAGAAGCTCGGGGCCGAGTACGCACTCGACTCGCTCGACACCGTGAAGACGATCGACGGCGACAAGCTCGACGGGCGCCGCGTCTACGTCGGGTTTGGCGGCTCGGGCTACGCGTACTTCGAAGACGAGTAGGGATGCGCATGAAGAACGCTCTGATCGCGCTTGGACGCCGCCTTCCGGCACGACTTCGAAGCGCCGTCTTCCACTACGGCTTCAACATTGCGCGCGACGAGTACGAGGAGTTCGCATTCCGCTACAGCGGCGGGCACGAGGTGCACCTGCGGGCCCTCGCCCGGAACGGACTCGCGCCAAGACTCATCGTCGACATCGGCGCCAACACCGGAGAGTGGACTCGTACGGCTCTGTCCGTGTGGCCGACGGCCCGAGCGATCATGGTCGAGCCAAACGCGCTCCACGCGGACGGCCTCCGGACACTGGCGGGCGTGCTGAACGCGACGGTCAGTACGGACCTGCTCGGCGCAGACGATGGCCGAGAAGTCGAGTTCCACGTCATGGAGGCTGGCTCGGCGACGGGCTCCTCCGTGTTCCCGGAGCGCAGCGACGTCGCGCGAGCCGTCGAGCGGCGCCGTCTGCGTTCGCTCGACTCACTGCTTGCGGGCGAGCCTGCCGACGTTCTCAAGCTCGATACGCAGGGCTACGAGCTCGAGATCCTCAAGGGCGCGGTCCGGACTTTGCCGACCGCCAAGGCCGTGATCCTCGAGACCTCGTTGATCGAGGTGAACGAAGGGTGTCCCCTCTTGCACGAGGTCGTCGCCTACATGCACGAGCGCGGCTTCGTCGTCCTCGACATCCTCGAGACGCACCGCCGGCGAGCCGACGCGACTCTGCTTCAGATCGACCTGCTGTTCTGCCCGATCGGGTCCCCGCTCCGCGCCAACCTCCGGTTCCAGGCCGGAGGTCTGCATCCCTCCGCTGCGCATCTTACGAACAACGGTGCGGAGTTCTTGAACCGCACCCGCGGCGACCTGGCACGACTCGTTCCTGCATCGGCGCTAGGGTGGCTGTCGCCGCGCTCGTCCCGTGCCGGTCGGTCCGAACGCTGAAGGGAGCTTCGAGTCATGAACGCTTGGGAAATCCAACGCGACGGTGGGATCAACGCACTCGTGCCGGTAGAACGCGCGAAGCCGTCGCCCGGCGCACGCGAGCTGGTCGTGCGCGTGCGCGCCGTGTCGCTCAACTACCGCGACCTGCTACACGTGCTGGGCTACGTCGATCGCGACAAGTGGCCACTCGTCCCCTGCTCCGACGGCGCCGGTGAAGTGGTGGCGGTTGGACGCGACGTGACGCGCTACAAGATCGGCGATCGCGTCGCGGGCACCTTCTTCCAGGGTTGGGACTCCGGTCCGATCTCGGCGGAAGTCATGGAGACGGCGCTCGGCGGGCGCGTGCAGGGCCTGCTCGCGCAGCACGCGCTGCTCAGCGAAGACGGCGCGGTCCCAGTCATCGACTTCTACAGCTTCGAGCAGGCCGCGACCCTTCCCTGCGCCGCGCTCACCGCGTGGAACGCACTCGTCACGCAAGGCCGACTCGCCGCGGGCGAGAGCGTGCTCCTGCTCGGCACGGGTGGCGTCTCGCTCTTCGCGCTGCAGATCGCGCGCATGCACGGCGCACGCGTGATCCTGACCTCGAGCAGCGACGAGAAGCTCGAGCGTGCGCGACAACTCGGCGCGCACGAGACGATCAACTATCGCAGCTGTCCCGACTGGGAGAGCCGCGTGCTCGCGCTCACCGGCGGGTGCGGTGTCGATCACGTGGTCGAGGTCGGCGGCGCGGGTACGCTCGAGAAGTCGTGCCTGGCCACGCGCCACGGCGGACACGTCTGGCTGATCGGCGTGCTCACGGGTTTCGCGGCGACGGTGAACCCGTTGCAGATGCTGCAGCGAAGCCTGAGAGTTCAGGGCATCTATGTGGGCAGTGCCGCGATGTTCCGCGCCATGAACGCGGCCTTCGCGACCAACCGGCTACAACCGGTGATCGACCAGACCTTCGCGTTCAAGGCTGCTCCCGGGGCGTTCCAGTGCATGCAGGACGCGGGACACTTCGGGAAGATCGTCGTCACGGTCGAGTGATCTTCTGGTGGGCCCTTCCGGGATCGAACCGGAGACCGATGGATTAAAAGTCCACTGCTCTACCGACTGAGCTAAGGGCCCGCGCGCCGGAGGGTAGCCCAAGCGTTCAGTAGAGATCGAGGGCGTGCAGAATCTCTTTGGTGAGCGCGTTGTCGGGGTGCTGCTTGTGCAGGCGCTTGAGCTCGGCGAGCGCGGGCTTGGCGGACGCGCTGGTGGGCCCGAGCTTCAGCAGCGTGCAGCGCAGGCGATCGGCCTTCAGGTCGATCTCCGTGGGGATCTCGCGTTCGCCGGCCATCAGCACGCGCTCGCAGTCCTCGTAGCGGTGCGCGCTGCGCAGCAGGTCCGACTCGAGGAAGTACGACTCGGCGAACTTCGGGTATTTGGCGATCACCGCCGCGGTTTCCTGCTCGGCGCGCTTGCGGTCACCCAGACCCGCGTCTTCCGTGGCGCCGTAGTACATCGCGATGCCTTCGCGGTCGATCGTGCCCTCTTCGAGCTGCGGGAGCGCGCGGAAGATGTAGGTCGACGCTTGTGTGTTGCGGCCGTCGACTTTCAGCGCCTCTTCCAGCTCCGTCTTGCCCTTCGCGGTCTCGCCGCGCAGCACGTCGATGACGCCGATGTTCCCGAGCAGGTAGGAGCGCGTGCGCAACCCGCGGAACTCGCGCTCCGCCGCCGGGGATTCGAGCAACGTGAAGAACTGCGCGCGCGCGTCGTCGTGGCGGCCTAGCCGGATCAAGGTGTGACCGCGCTGGACCGCGCACTCGAATGCCTTGGGCAGGACCTCGAGCGAGGCGTCGAAGGCCTCGAGCGCCTCCGGGAAGCGACCGAGCGCGTAGTAGACGCGCCCGCGGTCGTACAGGTAGGAGGGGCTGTTCTGCAGCGGCTCGGCCAGAGTGTCGAGCGATGCGAGCGCGGCCGCGAACTCGCCGCTCTTGTACAGGCGGCGGGCGTCCTCCTGACACAGATTCGTGACGCAGCCCTTCTCGTTCACGCCCTTGCGCAGCTTGCCCGCCAGAGCCATCTCGCGACAGCGCTCGATACACGTCGGCTCGGCGGCTCCGGCTTGGAGCGCGAGGAGCGTCGAGCTGATCGCGAGGACGAGGAGTCTCTTCACCGTCTGGCCGGTCGATCGAAGGGATTGCGCTGCTCGATCGTCGCGTCGCGTTCCGGACCCACACCGAGCAGATCCACGGGAACGCCGAGCGCGTCCTCGATCCATCGGACGTAATCGCGCGCCGCTTGAGGCAGGTCGTCGAGGCTGCGCGCGCGCTCGATCGCCTCGCTCCAGCCGCGGAAGCTGCGGTAGATCGGCTCGCAGCGGCCGAGCGTGGTGATGCTGGCCGGAAACTCGGCGATTTCCTTGCCGTTCGCGCGGTAGCCCACGCAGACCTTGACTTCGGGCAGCCCGGTGAGAATGTCGAGCTTCAGGAGCGCCAGGCCCGTAATTCCGTTCACGCGCACCGCGTGGCGCAGCACGACCAGGTCGAGCCAACCGCAGCGGCGCTTGCGACCGGTGGTGGCACCGAACTCGCGTCCGACCGCGCCCATGTGCTGGCCTGCGGGGCCGGTGTCCTCGGTCGGGAACGGCCCGCCGCCGACACGCGTGGTGTAGGCCTTGGAGATGCCGAGCACAGAGTCGATGCGCGTCGGTCCGATGCCCGCGCCCGCGCACGCGCCGCCCGCCAGCGTGGTCGACGAGGTCACGAACGGGTAGGTGCCGTGATCTACATCGAGCAGTGTACCCTGCGCGCCCTCGAGCAGGACGGAACGGCCCTCGCGAAGCGCCGCGTCGAGCGTCACGCCCACATCGTCGACGTAGGGCGCGAGCTTCTCGCCCCAGGCGATCGCGCGTTCCCAGACGTCCTCGAGCGGAACCACCGGCCAGCCGTACAGCTTCTCGAGCAGGAAGTTGCGCTCGTAGTGCGCGAGCTCGAGCCGCTCGCGCAGGGTGTCGGGCTCGAGCAGATCCGAGATGCGCACGCCCGTGCGCGCGACCCGGCTCTCGTACGCGGGACCGATGCCGCGGCCGGTCGTGCCGATCGTGAGCGTGGAGTGCGCCTCCTCGCGCGCCTTGTCGAGCGCGGAGTGCACGGGCAGGATCACGTGCGCGCGATCCGAGATTCTGAATCGCTCGCGCCCCACCGGCACGGACTTGGCTTGCAGCATCGCGATCTCGCCCAGCAGCACGTCGGGATCTACGACGACCCCCGGTCCGATCAGATTCAGCGTTGCCGGCTGCAGGATCCCCGACGGGATCAGGTGCAGGATCGTGGTCTCTCCATCGACGACCAGCGTATGGCCGGCGTTCGGCCCGCCCTGGAAGCGCACGACCAAGTCGGCGCGGCAGGCGAGCTGGTCGACGACCTTGCCCTTGCCCTCGTCTCCCCACTGCGCCCCGACGCAAACGACGTTCGGCATGGCTCAGGTGACTCGCGCACCCAGATCGAGCAGCAGCGCCTTCTCGATCCCGGGCAGAGCGCGCACGGCCTCGAGCACCCTGCTCGAGGGCATCGGATCGACAGAGAGCAGCTGCAGCGCCTGCCCGTTCGAGAGGTGCAATCCGAGCTGCATGCGCTTGATGTTGATCCCCGCGTCACCGAGCAGTGTACCGACGTGGCCGACCACGCCCGGGCGATCCTGGTTCCGGATCAGGAACGTCGGTCCCTCGGGGATGGCCTCGAAGCGGAAGTCGTCGATGCGCACGATGCGCGGCTGCGTGCGGCCGAAGATCGTGCCCGCGATCAGGTGCGAGACGCCCCCGCGCTCGCGCACCTTCACGGTGACCAGGCTGACGAAGTCCTCTGGCTCGGCGGACTTGGTCTCGATCACGCGCACGCCCTGCTTCTGAGCGATCACGGGCGCGTTCACGTAGTTCACTTCGTCGCCGAACCAGGGCGCCAGCACGCCGCGCAGGACGGCGATCGAGATCGGTTGGACGTTCAGACCCGCGATTTCGCCGGCGTACTCGACTTCGATCTCGGTGATCCCCGCCGTCGCGACCTGGCCCTGGAACTGACCGAGCTTCTCGCCGAGCACGATGAACGGTCTCAGCACCTCGAGATCCTCGGCGGAGACCGATGGCAGGTTCACGGCGTTGCGCACCACGCCGCGCTGCAGGTAGTCGCGCACCTGCTCGGCGACCGCGATCGCCACGTTGAGCTGCGCGGTATCCGTCGCCGCACCCAGGTGCGGCGTGAAGATCACCTCGTCGCGTTTCAGCAGCGGGTGGTCCTTCGGCGGCGGCTCCTTCTCGAACACGTCGAGCGCGGCTCCCGCGCACTTGCCGCTCTCGATCGCCTCGAGCAGAGCCTGCTCGTCGACGATTCCCCCGCGCGCCGCATTGATGATCAACACGCCCTGCTTCGCTTTGGCGAACGCCTCGCGTCCGATCAGTCCCCGCGTGCTCTCGGTGAGCGGCACGTGCACGGTGATGACGTCGGCTCGCGTGATCAGCTCGTCGAGCGAGACCAGGTCGACGCCGAGCCTTTCGGCGCGCTCCTCGGAGACGAGCGGATCGAACGCGATCACGCGCATCCGCAGGCCGCGCGCACGGTCGGCGACGATCGAGCCGATGTTGCCGAGCCCGATCACGCCGAGCACCTGATCGAAGAGTTCCTTGCCGTTGAACTTCGTCTTCTCCCAGTTTCCCGCGCGCATGCTGGCGGTGGCCTGGGGGATCTTCCGCGCGAGCGCCGCCATCAGCGAGATCGCGTGTTCCGCGGTCGTGATCGTGTTTCCCTCGGGCGTATTCATCACGATGATGCCGCGCGCGGTCGCTGCGGTGAGGTCGACGTTGTCGACGCCGATTCCCGCGCGCCCGATCACGCGCAGGTTGCGGCCGGCCTCTATCACGTCGGCGGAGACTTTCGTGCCGCTGCGGATGATCAGGCCGTCGTAGTCCGGCAGGATCTTCTTGAGCTCGTCCACGGACAGGCCGGGCTTGTGATCGAAGTCGATGCCTTCGGCGGCCTCGAGAATCGCGAGCCCTTCGTCGGACAGTTTGTCGCTGATCAGTACGCGTGTCACTGCACTCACACCTTTCTGAACCCGGACTTGTGTAGCTGCTCGATCATCGCGCGTGTGCCGTCGCCGATCTTCACCGGTTGGCCCAGGTCGGCGAGCGTCATCTCGATCGCCGCGACTGCGCTGATCATGTCGAATCCGTCCACGTCGCCCATGTGGCCAACGCGGAAGATCTTGCCGTCGAGATCCCCCTGCCCGCCCATGATCGTGATGTCGTAGGCGTCGCGCAGGTGCTTCACGAAGCGGTTTCCGTCGACGCCCTCGGGCACGTACACCGCGGTGCAGCCGAACGCCGGAGCGTCGACGGCGACCAAGCGCAGTCCCAGCGCCTGCATGGCGGCGCGCGTCGCGCGCGCTAGCGCTTCGTGGCGCGCGAACACGACGTGCAGACCCTCGTCGAGGATCATCTCCAGCGCCTCGCGCAGCCCCACGATCAGCGACACCGCCGCGGTCCAGGCCGTTTGGTCGGTCGTTTGCGCCTTCAGCTCCTTGCGCAGGTCGAAGTAGTAGCGCGGACTGCGCGAAGTCTGGACGGCCGCGCGCGCGCGCGCGGAGAGCGCAATGAACGCGAGCCCTGGCGGGAGCAGCCACGACTTCTGGCTGCCGGAGACGACGACATCGAGCCCCCACGCGTCCATGGGCAGGTCGTGCACGCCCACGCCGCTGATTCCATCGACGACGATCAGGCGATCGGGACGCTCGCGAGTGATCTCGGCCAGGGCGCGAATCGGGTGGTAGACGCCGGTCGATGTTTCGCAGGCCTGCACGAGCAGCGCTCGCGCGTCCGGGCAGCGCGCGAACGCGGCGCGCACCGCTTCGGGCTCGACGGCGCGGCCCCACTCGACGTCGACGCACTCGACCTCGATCCCGTAGGCCGCGCAGATCTCCGCCCAGCGCTCTCCGAACTTCCCGCCGCGCACGACCACCGCGCGATCGCCCGGAGAGAGCGTGTTGGTCACCGCCGCTTCCATCGCGCCGGTCCCGCTGCTGGCGAGAATCAGCACCTCCTGCTCGGTCTGGAACACGCGCGCCAGGTTCGCGCGCACCTCCTTGAACAGCGGAATGAACGCGGGCGCGCGGTGGTGCAGAAGCGTCTGCGCCATGGCCAGGCGAACCCTCTCGGGGACGGCGACCGGACCGGGAGTGAGCAGGCGGTACTTCGGCATCGAGGCAGCTCCAGACGCACACGGCTGGCCACGGGGCGCCGGTGCGCGAATCGGCGCGACTTTATCGCCTCGGGCCGGACCGGTCAACGCGGGCTGGGCCGCTCGAGAAATGGTTTCGCGAGCGGTTTCAGTGAGTTAGGCCCTGTGCTACGTTCGGCCGTCGATGCAGGAATTGGCCGTATCCACGATTTCGGCTCCCGACGCGACGGTGCGGGTTCCCGGGTCGAAGAGCCTGACCAATCGAGCGCTGGTGTGCGCGGCGCTCGCGTCAGGACGGAGCCGGCTGGTCGGCTGGCTCGAGAGCGACGACACCGCGGCGATGATCGAAGGCCTCGGTCGCCTGGGCGTGACCGTCGAACGCGCGGGCGCAGACCTGTTCGTGAACGGCACCGGGGGTGAGTTCGCGATCCCCCTCCATCCGATCGACTGCCGAGCCTCCGGAACGACGATGCGCTTTCTGGCGGCGTGCTCGGCGCTCGTGCGCGGCCGAGTTACGCTCGACGGTGTCGCGCGCATGCGCGAGCGCCCGATCCAAGATCTCGCGGACGCGCTGAGCTCGCTCGGCGTGTCGGTGCGCACGGTTGCAGGCTGCCCTCCGATCACGATCCAAGGCGGACGGCTGACCGGAGGCCGGGTCGCGGTCGACGCGAGCAAGTCGAGTCAGTTTCTCTCCGCGCTACTGATGGTCGCGCCGCTCGCGGAGGACGAGGTCGAGATCGTCGCGATGCCGATCACCTCGCGTCCCTACGTCGACCTGACGCTCGCGGTGATGAACGCGTTCGGGATCTCGGTGGAGCTACGCGGCGACGACACGTTTCGCGTCGCCGGCGGCCAGCGCTACCGAGCGCGCAGCTTCGCGATCGAACCGGACGCGACGGCAGCGACGTACTTCTTCGCAGCCGCGGCGATCACCGGCGGCCGCATCCGCGTGGAGGGGCTGTCCGCTGCCTCCGCCCAATCCGACGTTCGCTTCGTCGAGGTGCTCGAGCGCATGGGCTGCAGCGTCGAGCGCGGACCGAACTGGATCTCCGTACGCGGGCCGCGCTACCTGCACGGCGTCGACGTGGATCTGAACGCGCTCCCGGACAGCGCACTGACGCTGGCGGTGGTCGCGCTCTTCGCGCGCGGGCGAACGACCATCCGGAATGTGCCTAACCTGCGGCTCAAGGAAACTGACCGAATGGCGGCGCTGCAGACCGAGCTGCAGAAGCTGGGCGCACAGGTCGAGACCACCGCGACGGATCTCGTGATCGATCCGCCTGCGCGAGTGACGCCCGCGCGGATCGCGACCTACGAGGACCATCGAATGGCGATGAGCTTCGCGGTAGCGGGACTCGCCGTAGACGGAATCGTGATTCAGGACCCGGAGTGCGTGAGCAAGACGTTCCCGGGATTCTTCGAGGAGCTGCGCCGGCTCTCCGCCTGAGCGTACGCCTCGAGAATTCGACTCACTGAGCCGCGGGGCTCGCGAGCGCGGTGTCCTTCACCTGGTACGGGCCGACGTCCAGAACCTCGAGCGTCCGGTCGCCCGCCACGAAAACGTAGCGGCCGCGACGCGTGATCGCGTGCGTGCCATGCACCTGCACGGTGTCGGACACGCGTCGACCCTCGAGATCCGCGATCTGCAGGCCACGCTCGCCGAGCAGATAGGTCCGGTCGCCGTCGGCCACCAGGTCGACAAGGCGCCCCACCTTCGCTGCGTCGAGGTGTCCGACCATGCGCGGTCGCGCGGGCACCGCGAGCGAGAGCTCGATCGCTTCGTCCTTGCCGAACACGATCAACGAGCCACCGGCGATGCGCGAGCCCTTGGCCGTGAAGCCATCGGAGAGCGCGACGGGTGAACCGGCGAGGTGTCGGAGAAGGTGCTTGGGCGACGTGACTTCCACGCGCGTCGGCTGCACCAGGTAGATGTACGGCTTCGCGACGTCGACGCCGACGTACACTCCTTCGAGCAGGCGGTGCGGGACCATCCGCTCGCTCGAGGTGCGAATCGCGAAGATGCCCTTGTTCCCGGCGATCAGAATCGTGTCGTCGTACGCGTCGGCTGCGAGCACGGCGCCGACTTCGGGCACCTCCCACTTGCCGAGCGACTCCGGCTTCTCGCCGGTTCTCTTCACGAGCTCGGCCCCGTCGGGTCCGTAGATCAGGACGTGCTTGTCGTCGATGATCTTGACGCCGTTCCAGCTCGACAGGTCGTCGTCCCGGCGGTACCGGTCGATCACGCGCGGGTCGAGCGGCGAGGAAACGTCGAGCAGATCGAAGCCGCCGCGCGCGAACAGCACGGCGACATGGTCGCCGCGCATGTCGATGGCGCGGACGTCCTCGAGGTAGTCGAGCCGCTGCACACGCGCCTCGGTGCTCGCCCAGGTCGAAACCGGCACGAAGAACTGCTTCCAGAACGGGTAGCGCGAGTTTCCGAACACGGTCTTGTCGCGGCCGTAGGTGCCCTTGAGGATGTGCTCCGCCGGCGCTTCGAACGTACGATCCCAGATCGGCTCGTTCGGTGCGGCGTTGTTGTACAGGCGCACGCGGCAGCGCGCGAGAATGGTCGAGCCACCGAACGTTCCCGAGGCCTGCGCCTCGTCGTAATCGAGCCGGATCCAGCCCTGCATGTCAGGCGTCGGTTCGCTGCCGGTCGGAATCAGCGTGACCTCGATACCGTGCTCGCGGTAATTTCGCGCGACGACCGAAACGAAGCCGCGGCGCACGCGCTGCGGCTGGGCCGCGTTGGGCGCAACCTCCACGCGAATGCCGAGGTGCTTGACGGTCGTCTCGCTCTTGAACGCGACCAGGTCGAGGCTTCGCTGAGCGTCGGCCGAGAAGTCGCTGTCCGGATACTCGCGCAGGAACTCGCGCATCGACGCGACGCTCGGCTCCGCGGAAGACATCTGCACGTAGGCGAGATCGCCCTTCACGCGCCGCGCGAGCTCGCCGTTCGGATAGTCCGCGAGGAACTGCTGATAGCCTACGACCGTATTCGTGGAGCGGGCGCGCTCGAAGAAGAGGGGCTCCATGGCCGCCTTCAGCTCGGGCGCGAGCGAACCATTCGGATAGGTCTGCACGAACTGCTCGAACGCCGGGATCGTTTGATGCGTCATCACGCGCAGGAATGCGACTCGCTCCTCCGCT
This sequence comes from Deltaproteobacteria bacterium, assembly GCA_031396695.1. GTDB lineage: Bacteria > Myxococcota_A > UBA9160 > SZUA-336 > SZUA-336 > VGRW01. The sequence goes on along the minus strand of JANNLG010000069.1, from coordinate 39,280 downwards.
GCCTTCGCGTGCACGGACTCCGGGTTGTCTCGGAGGAAGCGGGTGTACGCGGCGACCGTGTTGGCTCGCTGCGTGCCTTCCCACGATGCGTCGGCACAGCCCAGCGTCGTCGCAGCGACGAGCGACAGCGCGCCGAGAATCCGAACGAAACCACCCGCAGAGCTCCGCACACCGACCTCCTGACCCGGCTCGCTTGCCGGGTTCCTCCCGGGAGTGTTCGGAGACGCTACGAGTCGACTTGAGCGACGCGAGCACGCGGCCCCTCGGATGCGCGCGGAGTTCTGCTCCGGTGCGCACAGCAGCACTCAAGTGCCGACGCTGCCTGCCGATATGGAACAGGAGCGCCGCTCGGCAGCGAACGGAGGGGAGAAATCGGTGACCTGGATCGGGGTTCTCGGAATGGTCGCGGGATTGATGCTGGCCACCGGTCTGACGCGCGCCTCGCGTCGGCAGCGCGCATCGATCCAAGGCATGCTCGACGACTCCCGGCCGTGCGCCGTACGGACCCGGCGCTAGTCGCTCGAAATGCAGAGACCCCGCTGGCCCGAAGGCCAACGGGGTCTCGCATTTGGAACCCACCGTCGCGCTACTCTCCCACCGGGTGATCCCGGCAGTACCATCGCCGAAGCGGGGCTTAACTTCCGAGTTCGGGATGGGATCGGGTGTGGCCCCCGCTCTATAGACGGCGGGAAAACTGCTTGCCCTGAGGGCCGACTTTCGTCGACCCCCAGGGCATGGAATCGTTGATGTTCCGTGTCAGCCGAAAGCCGGCATGAGCGAATATTGACGGTTCAGGTCAAGCCTCACGACCGATTAGTACCGGTTAGCTCCGCGCATTACTGCGCTTCCACACCCGGCCTATCAACCTCCTGGTCTCGAAGGGGTCTTTAGCAGACCGAAGTCTGAGGGAGATCTTGTCTCGAGGTGGGCTTCCCGCTTAGATGCCTTCAGCGGTTATCCCGTCCACAGATGGCTACCCGGCTGTGCCGCTGGCGCGACAACCGGTACACCAGAGCTGCGTCCATCCCGGTCCTCTCGTACTAGGGACAGCTCCTCTCAAATCTCCTGCGCCCACGACAGATAGGGACCGAACTGTCTCACGACGTTCTAAACCCAGCTCGCGTGCCACTTTAATCGGCGAACAGCCGAACCCTTGGGAGCTGCTTCACCCCCAGGATGTGACGAGCCGACATCGAGGTGCCAAACGGCGCCGTCGCTGTGAACGCTTGGGCGCCATAAGCCTGTTATCCCCGGCGTACCTTTTATCCGTTGAGCGATGGCCCTTCCATACGGTGCCACCGGATCACTAAGACCGACTTTCGTCCCTGCTCGACTTGTAAGTCTCACAGTCAAGCCCACTTATGCCTTTGCGCTCTACGGCTGGTTTCCAATCAGCCTGAGTGGACCTTTGTGCGCCTCCGTTACTCTTTAGGAGGCGACCGCCCCAGTCAAACTACCCACCACACACTGTCCCGGACCCGGATTACGGGCCGCGGTTAGGACGTCAGACACACAAGGCTGGTATTTCAAGGTTGGCTCCACCGAGACTAGCGTCCCAGCTTCAAAGCCTCCCAGCTATCCTACACATGCAAGGCCGACGGCCAGTGTGAAGTTGTAGTAAAGGTGCACGGGGTCTTTCCGTCTGATCGCGGGTAGACGGCATCTTCACCGTCATTTCAATTTCGCTGAGTCCCTGGTTGAGACAGTGGGGAAGTCGTTACGCCATTCGTGCAGGTCGGAACTTACCCGACAAGGAATTTCGCTACCTTAGGACCGTTATAGTTACGGCCGCCGTTTACCGGGGCTTCGGTTCATCGCTTCGCCTCCGAAGAGGCTGACGAGTTCCCTTAACCTTCCGGCACCGGGCAGGCGTCACACCCTATACATCCTCTTACGAGTTAGCAGAGTGCTGTGTTTTTAGTAAACAGTCGCTACCCCCTGATCACTGCGACCCCAGTCAGCTCGAGGAGTGAATCCTCTCACCGGCCGAGGCACACCTTCTCCCGAAGTTACGGTGTCAATTTGCCGAGTTCCTTAACCAGAGTTCTCTCAAGCGCCTTGGGATGCTCTCCCCACCTACCTGAGTCGGTTTACGGTACGGTCGCCATTGCAACTCCCTACGAGGCTTTTCTCGGAAGCATGGGATCACTGACTTCGGGACAAATCGCCCTAGTCTCGTATCTCGGCGTTGAATGGGCCCGCGGATTTTCCTACGAGCCCCGCCTACTTACTTTCCCCGCCTAATCCAACAGGCGGTACAGCTACCCTTCTCCGTCCCCCCTTCGGTCGAACGTTGCACTAGCGGCACGGGAATTATTAACCCGTTTCCCATCACCTACGCCTTTCGGCCTCGGCTTAGGGGCCGGCTGACCCTGGGAAGATTAGCTTTACCCAGGAAACCTTAGGTTTACGGCGAGCGAGTTTCTCACTCGCTTTATCGCTACTCATGTCCGCATATTCACTTCCAGAACCTCCAGCCGTCCTCACGGTCGACCTTCACAGGCAACTGGAACGCTCCCCTACCAGACAGTAAGTCCGAAGACTTACTGAATCCGCGGCTTCGGTGGCGTGCTTAGCCCCGTTACATTTTCGGCGCGAGACTACTCGACCAGTAAGCTATTACGCACTTTTTGAAGGATGGCTGCTTCTAAGCCAACCTCCTGGCTGTCTAAACGGTCTCACATCCTTTCCCACTCAGCACACACTTGGGGACCTTAGCCGACGGTCTGGGTTCTTTCCCTCTCGACTATGGAGGTTATCCCCCATACGTCTGACTGCCGCACTACTCTCACCGGCATTCGGAGTTTGGTTGGGTTCGGTAATCTGGTAGGACCCCTAGCCCATCCAGTGCTCTACCTCCGGTGGAGATCGAACGACGCTATACGAAAATATATTTCGGGGAGAACCAGATATCTCCAAGTTTGATTAGCCTTTCACCCCTATCCACAGCTCATCCGGGTATTTTTCAACATACTACGGTTCGGGCCTCCACTGCGTTTTACCGCAGCTTCACCCTGGCCATGGATAGATCACTTGGCTTCGGGTCTACTTCCTGCAACTCAGCGCCCTATTCGGACTCGCTTTCGCTACGGCTACACCTAAACGGCTTAACCTCGCTGCAAGACGTAACTCGCGGACTCATTATGCAAAAGGTACGCAGTCACCCTTTGCGCCCGAAGGCGCCATAGGGCTCCCACCGTTTGTAAGCAAGCGGTTTCAGGTTCTATTTCACTCCCCTCACCGGGGTTCTTTTCGCCTTTCCCTCACGGTACTGGTTCACTATCGGTCGGCAGGTAGTACTTAGCCTTGGAGGATGGTCCCCCCTGCTTCGCACCGGGTTTCACGTGCCCGGCGCTACTCGGGATGCCTCTAGAGCTTCTTGCGTCTTCGTCTACCGGGCTATCACCGTCTATGGCCGGACTTTCCAGTCCGTTCGACTGACACATCGAGTCTCACATTGAGGTCCCACAACCCCGGCAAGAATTTCTTCCCGCCGGTTTGGGCTGGTCCCCGTTCGCTCGCCACTACTAGGGGAGTCTCGGTTGATGTCCTTTCCACCAGGTACTTAGATGTTTCAGTTCCCTGGGTTTGCTTCCTCGCACCTATGAATTCAGCGCGGGATGACCGGGCATGACCCCGGCCGGGTTTCCCCATTCGGAAATCCTCGGATCAAAGCTCGCTTAGCAGCTCCCCGAGGCTTATCGCAGCTCGCTACGTCCTTCATCGCCTCCTGCCGCCAAGGCATTCGCCGCTTGCTCTTATTAGCTTGACCAAAACCGTTTTCCGTACAGACCTCTTGCGAAGTCGAACGGGAAAACTGGTTTGTAATTACTCGGCTCATACTCAGCGTTCGTCAGAACACGGAACATCGAACGATTCAATTTTCAGAGATCAAGTCGACGGGCCGAAGCCTGTCGGTCGCACGATGGCGACTCTTTGGACTCATGACCGATGGTGGAGCTGATCGGGATCGAACCGACGACCTCAGGCTTGCAAAGCCCGCGCTCTCCCAGCTGAGCTACAGCCCCGAGGAACGCTTCAGGAGGTGCCGGCGCGATTGATGGTGGGCCTAGGTAGATTTGAACTACCGACCTCGCACTTATCAGGCGCGCGCTCTAACCAACTGAGCTATAGGCCCGCTCGGCTCGAGCCTGGCATCTCGCGATGCACCACGCTCGGTCTCTCAAAACCGAATAGTACGCGGACGATGAGTTCGAACTCTTCATTGGCAGGACGTCTCCCGATTGAACGAGTTACCGGAAATCCGGGATTCAGACGCCACTCACGCGACTCTGTTGCCAGAGCCTTGAGTCCAATGTTCACCAAGGTGTGCTCGACTTACTCCCGATTGCTCGGGAGCAAGCACGAAGCTCCTTAGAAAGGAGGTGATCCAGCCGCAGGTTCCCCTACGGCTACCTTGTTACGACTTCACCCCAATCACCACCAGAACCTTGGGCAGCTCCATCCCTTGCGGGTTAGGTCACCGACTTCTGGTTCGGGCAGCTTTCGTGGTGTGACGGGCGGTGTGTACAAGGCCCGGGAACGTATTCACCGCGGCATGCTGATCCGCGATTACTAGCGATTCCACCTTCATGGAGTCGAGTTGCAGACTCCAATCCGTACTGAGACCGGCTTTTTGGGATTTGCTTCAGCTCGCGCTGTCGCTGCCCTTTGTACCGACCATTGTAGCACGTGTGTAGCCCTGGACATAAAGGCCATGAGGACTTGACGTCATCCCCACCTTCCTCCGATTTGACATCGGCGGTCCCCTTAGAGTGCCCGGCCGAACCGCTGGCAACTAAGGGCAAGGGTTGCGCTCGTTGCGGGACTTAACCCAACATCTCACGACACGAGCTGACGACAGCCATGCAGCACCTGTCTCCGAGTTCCCTTACGGGCACTCCCTCATTTCTGAGGGATTCTCGGGATGTCAAGCCCAGGTAAGGTTCTTCGCGTTGCATCGAATTGAACCACATGCTCCACCGCTTGTGCGGGCCCCCGTCAATTCCTTTGAGTTTTAGCCTTGCGGCCGTACTTCCCAGGCGGCGAACTTAAGACGTTAGCTTCGGCACCGGAGGGGTGAATACCCCCGACACCTAGTTCGCAACGTTTACAGCGTGGACTACCAGGGTATCTAATCCTGTTTGCTCCCCACGCTTTCGCGTCTGAGTGTCAGTCACCGTCCAGAAGGCCGCCTTCGCCACCGGTATTCCTCCCAATATCTACGGATTTCACCCCTACATTGGGAATTCTGCCTTCCTCTCCGGGACTCTAGTCGAGCAGTTTCGGATGCACTTCCCGGGTTGAGCCCGGGGCTTTCACATTCGACTTACTCGACCACCTACACGCGCTTTACGCCCAGTAATTCCGAACAACGCTTGCACCCTCCGTATTACCGCGGCTGCTGGCACGGAGTTAGCCGGTGCTTCCTTTGGAGGTACCGTCAGGTCGACCGAATATTACCCGGCCGACTTTTCTTTCCTCCTGACAGTGGTTTACGACCCGAGGGCCTTCATCCCACACGCGGCGTTGCTGGGTCAGGCTTTCGCCCATTGCCCAAAATTCCCTACTGCTGCCTCCCGTAGGAGTCTGGACCGTGTCTCAGTTCCAGTGTGGCTGGTCATCCTCTCAGACCAGCTACCCATCTTTGCCTTGGTGAGCCGTTACCCCACCAACTAGCTAATAGGACGCGGGCTCATCCTCGAGAGATAGCTTTCAAGAAGAGGCCATCTTTCTCCACAGGGCCCAAAGACCCCGTAGCCGTATCCGGTATTAGCCCGAGTTTCCCCGGGTTATCCCAGACTCGAGGGCAGATTGCCCACGTGTTACTCACCCGTGCGCCGCTTTACTCATCTCCGAAGAGACTTTCTCGCTCGACTTGCATGTATTAGGCACGCCGCCAGCGTTCGTTCTGAGCCAGGATCAAACTCTCCAGTTTAATGAAACTGAAGAACTTATTGAATGAGTCACTTCGCATAGCGAAGGGACTCGGCGTATTGACGAGAGTCCGAACTCATCGGCCCCTTCCACCGTTGCCGGGAGAAGAGACCTAAGGTCCGCGTACTATTCGCTTTTCAAAGACCGAGTGTTCAGGCCGGTTTCGCCCGAACGGAATCCGCCGGGGGGCCCGGGGGTTCTTCAAGCGGGGCGAACATTATGCCAAGTCCCCCGGACTGTCAAACTGAGAAATCATTAGCGAAACCAGGTAGTTGGAAACTCGGATCGCGGGCGAAAGGCAACTAGGCGTTGCTAACGCGCGGCCAAAGCCAGACGCAGACGGGCAAATCTGCGCTTTCCCGCTTGAACCAGATGGTCGCCGTGCCCGAGGTAGGAATCGTCGTCGTCCACCCGCGCGTCGTCGACCCGAACACCCCCCTGCGACACCAGGCGCCTCGCCTCGGAGCGGCTTTGGGCGAAACCGAGCGCGATCAACGCGTCGATCAGCAGCAGACCCCGGGGATCCGCGACCTGCTTCTCGACGATGGGAAGGCCTTCCGGAGCGCGATGCTCGCGAAACACCCGATTGAAGTGCTGCTCGGCAGCTTCGCCCGCCGCCGAACCGTGGAACCGCGCGACCAGAGCGCGCGCGAGCGCTGCCTTCAGGTCCCGGGGATTCAGCGCCCCCTCGCGGACCGAGGCGAGCTTCCCATCTAGCTCCCATTCCGGTCGCGCAAGCAGCCCGATCCAGCGCTCGAGCAAGGCATCCGGGATCGACATGGTCTTGCCGTACATCTCCTCGGCCGGCTCTCGTATTCCGATCGCGTTGCCGAGTGACTTCGACATTTTGTCCGCGCCGTCGGTGCCCTCGAGCAGCGGAACTGTGAGTACGATCTGCGGCTCCTGGCCATATGCGCGCTGTATCTCACGCCCGAGCAGCAAGTTGAAGGTCTGATCGGTTCCACCGAGCTCGACGTCGGCGCGCAGCGCGACGGAATCGTAGGCCTGGACCAGCGGGTACATGAATTCGTGCAGGGCGATCGAAACCCCGCCGTGGAAGCGACGCTTGAAGTCGTCGCGCTCCAGCATGCGAGCAACAGGCTGGTGAGAGGCGAGGCGAATGAACTCCGCGGTCGTTAGCGTGTCCATCCACTCACTGTTGAATCGTATCTCGACTCGATCAACGTCGAGGACCGAACTCACCTGCGCGGTATACGTTTCCGAATTCTGCTTCACCGCTTCGCGAGTCAGCGGCGCGCGCGTCTTGCTGCGACCGGTCGGGTCTCCAATCATCGCGGTGAAGTCGCCCACGAGGAAAACGATCGTGTGCCCGAGTTCCTGCAGCTGACGCAGTTTGTCGAGCGGCACCGTGTGCCCGAGGTGCAGGTCGGGCGCGGACGGGTCGCAGCCGTACTTGATCCGGAGCGGACGCCCGCGGGCCAGCTTGGCGGCGAGCTCGCCAGCCGACACCAGGTCGACGGTGCGGCCGCGGAAGGCTTCGACCTGCTCGTCGACCGCGCGCGTCATGCGCCGCTCCCTCGCAACGGGCGGCGTAGCACGAACCGCTCCGTCACCACGACCTCCATCGCGACGTCCCACGAATCCTCGGGAAGCTCCTCGATCACGCGCTCGGCGTAGCAGATCCCGATCGCAGTCGCATCTGCGCGAGCGAGCCTCAAGAGTCGGTCGTAGTGGCCGCCGCCGCGGCCGAGGCGCCGGCACGATCGGTCGAAGAGCAGACCGGGGACGAGAAACACATCGATCTCCGCGATTCGAACGCGCGGTGCCGCGGCTACCGGCTCGCGGACTCCCGCGCGACCGGGTCGCAGTGAGTCGAGATCTCCGATCGACGCGAACTCCAGCTCATCGGCCACTTGCACTGGGAAGACGGTCTTCACGCCGCGCGCGCGCGACGACTCCGCGACTCGCTCGACCGGGACCTCGTCACCGATCGCGGCGTAGCACGCGAGCGTCCTCGCGCGCACGAACTCCGGCAGCTCGGCGAGTCGGAAGATCGCCTCCGCCGAGGCCGAGGCTCGGTCGCCAGAGCCAAGCCGCCGCGCCAGCGCGCGCAGCTCCGCCTTCCGCGTGGATTGCGCCCCCGATCCCATGCCAGGTTCCGCTCAGGCCGACTCGATCAGGTCGATCAGCTCGAGGATCCGTTCCCGCGGCACCGCCACCTGCTGCCGCGTTCGCAGCAGCTCGCTCGCGATGTTGAGCGCCGCCAGCACCGAGGCGTCCTGCGTGTCGGGCGTCGACTTGCGGACTTCGCGCAGCACCTGATCCACGTAGGTCGCGACGGCGTCGAGGTGCTCGGGATCCGCGTCGCTGCGAATTCGATACTCGCGCTCCAGGATCTTCACGGTCGTGCGACGGCCGGACTTGTCGCGCAGCGAATCCATCACGATGCCCGGTCCTCGTCGGCGCCCGCGAGCCGATCGACTTCGACGACCAGCGCGTCGATCCGACCGAGCAGGTCCGCGCGCAGGCGTTCGAATGCGGCCAGCTTCGCGTCGAGCTCGACGATCCGCCGATCCCGCTCGACCAAGGCTCCGCCGAGCTCGTCTACGGCGCGACGCGTCGCGCGATGGCGCTCGACCAGCCGTTCGATCCGGTCGCCAAGGGCCGCGATCAGATCCCCCTCGTCCACCGTCCGGCGCCGCGCGAGCGGAACGTCGAACAGGTCCACAGCTTCGTTGATCAAACTGGCGCTCCCATGGTGACTTGCGCGATGCGATCGATGCGAAGCGGGGGGTTGACGCATATTTCACCGGCAAGTGTGCGTCGTCAAGCGCGCGGGAACAGAAAAACCCGTGTGTGTGCGGCGTTAGCTTAGGTCTCGCAGGCGATGCTCGACTTCTCGCGGGCTTTGTATCCGCCGTTGCTTGACACCGTTTCGCCCCTTCCGCTAGGCTTGCGCTGGTCAAATTCGCCGAAAAATCGCGTACTTCCGACCCTCTCGTCCATTCTCGTGAAGCCCACTACGGAAGCTGCGACTCGGTCTTTCTGACCGCCGTGGACGCCTCCCCCCCGGCTCCGTGAGCCGCCGTGGCGACGTCCCTTGGACATGTTTGCGACGGAAAGGCGCTCCAAGCAGCGCTGGGTGCGGAAGGGAAACGCGGATGCAAGACGGATGCATGCCGGAGCGGCAAGGTCTGTACGACCCCCGATTCGAACACGACGCGTGTGGCGTCGGGTTTGTCTGCAACATCGATGGCCGGCCCTCCCACGGCATCATTCAGCGCGGACTGCAGGTGCTCGTGAACCTGACGCACCGCGGCGCAACCGGCGCTGACGCAGAGACCGGCGACGGCGCCGGAATCCTGATTCAGGTTCCGCACGCGTTCCTCGAACGCGAGTGCGCGGGTCTCGGCATTCGCCTCCCGGAGCCCGGAGAGTACGGCGTCGGCGCGGTGTTCCTGCCCGAGGACGCGGCCAAGCGCGCGCGCTGCGAGCGGGTACTCGAGCAGGTCGTCGGCGAAGAACGCCAGCACTTCCTGGGCTGGCGCGACGTGCCGACGCACGCCGAACACATCGGCGAGACCGCGCGCAAAGGACTGCCGCGCATCCGGCAGATGTTCGTGCTGCGCGGCGCGGGACTCGACGCCGCGGCGTTCGAGCGCAAGCTCTTCGTGATCCGCAAGCGCGCCGAGCTGCAGCTGCGCAACGAGGGCGTGCGCCCCTTTCACGTGCCGAGCCTCTCCAGCCGCACGCTCGTCTACAAAGGACTGCTGCTCGCGTACCAGGTGAAGAAGTTCTACTCCGACCTCGCGGATCCCGCGATCGAGAGCGGTCTCGCGCTCGTCCACCAGCGCTACAGCACCAACACCTGGCCGACCTGGGATCTCGCGCACCCGTATCGCTACCTCGCGCACAACGGCGAGATCAACACGGTGCGCGGCAACCACAACTGGATGCGCGCGCGCGAAGCCGTGATCCGCTCCGGCGTTTGGGGCGACGACATCCACAAGATCATGCCGATCGTGACCAAGGGCGGATCCGACTCGGGGATGCTCGACAATGCGCTCGAGTTCCTGGTGCTCTCCGGCCGCGACCTCGCGCACGCGATGATGATGTTGATTCCCGAGGCCTGGGACCACGACCCGCTGATGCGCGACGAGAAGAAGGCCTTCTACCAGTACCACCAGAATCTGATGGAGCCGTGGGACGGGCCGGCTTCGATCGCGTGTACGGACGGCACCCGGATCGCGGGCGTGCTCGACCGCAACGGTCTGCGCCCTTCCCGCTACTGGGTCACCAAGGACGGCTTCGTGGTGCTCTCGTCGGAGTGCGGCGTGCTGCCGATCAATCCCGAGGACGTTCGCTACAAGGGCCGTCTGCAGCCGGGCCGCATGCTGCTGATCGACACCGCCGAAGGCCGCATCATTCCCGACGACGAGGTCAAGGCGTACTACTCGCGACGCCAGCCGTACCGTCAGTGGCTCGACGAGAACCTGACCAAGCTCGAGGATCTGCCGGCGAAGCAGGCGGCCGAGGGCGGCGACGGCGAGCTCGATCGGCACACACGCCAACAGCTGTTCGGGTACACGCTCGAGGACCTGCGCATCCTGCTCGCGCCAATGGCGACGACCGGCATCGAGGCGCAGGGCTCGATGGGCAACGACACGCCGATCGCGGCGCTCTCCGATCGCCCGCAGCTCCTGTTCAACTACTTCAAACAGATCTTCGCGCAGGTCACGAACCCTCCGATCGACTCGATCAAGGAGGAGAGCGTGATGTCGCTGATCAGTACGATCGGCTCGAAGCTGAACGTCATCGAGGAGACGCCCGAGCACGCTCGTCAGCTCCAGATCGATCAGCCGGTCCTGACCAACGCCGACCTCGAGCGGATCCGCCAGATCGAGCACCCGTGGCTGCGCAGCGCCACGATCTCGTGCGTGTTCGACGCGAGCGGCGATCCCGAGCAGAACCTGCGCCGCGGGCTCGATCGGATTCGCGCCGAAGCCACGGCCGCGGTCGAAGGCGGCGCGTCGATCCTGGTGATCTCCGATCGCGCGGCGGGCCGCACGCACGCAGCGATTCCGAGCCTGCTGGCGACGGGCGCGGTGCACCACCACCTGATCCGCGAAGGTCTGCGCATGCGCTGCGGCCTGGTCGTCGAAACCGGCGAGGCGCGCGAGGTCGCGCACTTCGCGCTGCTGATCGGCTACGGCGCGAGTGCGATCAATCCCTATCTCGCGTTCCAGTCGATCCGCCAGCTGGTCGACGAGGGCACGTTCGTGCCCGCCGAGCTCACGCAGGAGAAGGCGCAGTACGGCTACATCAAGTCGGTGAGCAAGGGCCTGCTCAAGATCTTCGCGAAGATGGGCATTTCGACGCTGGCCAGCTACCGCGGCGCGCAGATCTTCGAAGCGGTCGGCGTGGCGGAGCCGGTCGTGAAGGAATTCTTCACCGACACGGCCTCGCGGATCGGCGGCATCGAGCTCGGCGTGATCGCGCGCGAGGCGCTGCTGCGCCACGAACGCGCGTATCCGACGGTGGTCGGCGCCGAGCGCGATCTCGACGTCGGCGGCGAGTACCAGTGGCGCACGGGCGGCGAACGCCACCTGATGAACCCGACGGTGATCCACAAGCTGCAGAGCGCAGTGCGCCGCAACGAGATCGGCCCGTACCGCGAGTACGCGCGCGCGCTCAACGACCAGACCCGCGACCGCTACACGATCCGCGGCATGCTGCGCTTCAAGGCCGATCGCACCCCGATCCCGCTCGAGCAGGTCGAGCCCGCCGTCGAGATCATGAAGCGCTTCTGCACCGGCGCGATGAGCTTCGGCTCGATCAGCTCCGAAGCGCACGAGACGCTCGCGATCGCGATGAACCGGATCAACGGCAAGTCGAACAGCGGCGAAGGCGGCGAGGATCCTCGCCGCTTCCAGCGCGATCCCAACGGCGACTGGCGCCGCAGCGCGATCAAGCAGGTCGCGTCGGGACGCTTCGGCGTTTCGAGCTGGTACCTGGTGAACGCTGACGAGCTGCAGATCAAGATCGCGCAGGGCGCCAAACCCGGCGAAGGCGGGCAGCTTCCCGGCCACAAGGTCAGCCGCGAAATCGCGCGCGTGCGCAATTCGACGCCGGGCGTCGGGCTGATCTCGCCGCCGCCGCACCACGACATCTACTCGATCGAGGACCTCGCGCAGCTCATCCACGACCTGAAGAACGCCAACTCCAAGGCGGACATCAGCGTGAAGCTCGTGTCCGTCTCCGGTGTCGGCACGATCGCCGCTGGCGTCTCGAAGGCGCACGCGGAATCCGTGCAGATCGCCGGCTTCGAGGGCGGCACGGGCGCGTCCCCGCTCACCTCGATCAAGCACGCGGGAGTGCCGTGGGAGATCGGGCTCGCGGAGACTCAGCAGGCGCTGGTGATGAACGACCTGCGCGGCCGCATCCGCGTGCACGTCGACGGCCAGCTCCGCACCGGCCGCGACGTGGTGATCGGCGCGATGCTCGGCGCCGACGAATTCGGCTTCGGCACCATCGCGCTGGTCGCGCTCGGCTGCATCCTCATGCGCGTCTGCCACCTGAACACCTGCCCGGTGGGCGTGGCCACTCAGAACGCGGAGCTGCGCAAGAAGTTCACGGGCGACCCCGAGCACGTGGTGCGCTTCTTCCGCTTCGTCGCCGAGGAAACGCGCGAGATCCTCGCGCAGCTCGGCTACGCGAAGCTCGACGACGTGATCGGCCGCGCGGATCTGGTCGAGCCGAACCCGGAAGTGCGCGGCTGGAAGCTCCCCGACGGACTGGATTGGAAGGCGATTCTGCACCGGCCCAAGCCCGCGCACAGCGGCGTGGCGATGCGCCATGTCGGCGGCCAGCAACACGGCCTCGAGAGAGCGCTCGACGTCGAGCTGATCCGGCTGTGTCGCCCGGCGATCGAGAACATGGAGCCGGTGGAGCTCTCGCTGCCGATCCGCAACGTGAACCGCACCGTCGGAACCATGCTCGGCTCCGCGGTGTCACTGCGCCACGGCCTCGAGGGGCTGCCCGACAACACGATCCGCATCCGCTTCACCGGCAGCGCGGGCCAGAGCTTCGGCGCTTTCCTGCCCAAGGGCATCACGCTGCAGCTGGTCGGCGACGCGAACGACTACATCGGGAAGGGTCTCTCCGGCGGGCGCATCGTCGTGTTGCCGCACGCGGAATCCACGTTCGACCCGGCCGAGAACATCGTGATCGGGAACGTCGCGCTGTACGGCGCGACCGGCGGCGAGGCGTTCTTCTGCGGCGTCGCGGGCGAGCGCTTCTGCGTGCGCAACAGCGGCGCGAACGCGGTCGTCGAGGGCGTGGGCGACCACGGCTGCGAGTACATGACCGGCGGTCGAGTGGTCGTGCTCGGCGGCGTCGGGCGCAACTTCGCGGCCGGCATGAGCGGCGGCATCGCCTACGTGCTCGATCCGCTGCGGCGCTTCGCGGAGCTGTGCAACCCCGGCATGATCGACCTGGAGCGCGTCGAGACCGACGACGACGAGCGCGAACTGCGCTCGCTCGTCGAAGCGCACTTCCGCCAGACGCGCAGCGAACGCGCGGAGCTGGTGCTCGAGAAGTGGGCGACGACGCTGCCGAGCTTCGTCAAGGTGTTCCCGAAGGAGTACAAGCGCGCGCTGCTCGGGATCGAGTTCGGGAAAGAGGAATACTGATGGGCAAGGTCACTGGCTTCATGGAGGTCGGCCGCAAGACCCCCAGCAAGCGCCCGGCGAAGCAGCGCGTCGAGGACTACCTCGAGATCTACTCCGAGCCGAGCGACGAGATGATCCGTGCGCAGGGCGGGCGCTGCATGGACTGCGGGGTGCCGTTCTGCAACAACGGCTGTCCGCTCGGGAACATCATTCCCGACTGGAACGATCTGGTGTATCGCGGGCGCTTTCGCGAGGCGCTCGAGCGCCTGCACCGCACCAACAACTTCCCGGAGTTCACCGGCCGAATCTGTCCGGCGCCCTGCGAGTCCGCCTGCGTGCTCGGCATCAACGACGACCCGGTCACGATCGAGATCATCGAGAAGACGATCGCCGAGCGCGGCTTCACCGAGGGCTGGATCGTGCCGCAGCCACCCGAGCGCCGCAGCGGCAAACGCGTCGCGATCATCGGCTCGGGTCCCGCCGGACTCGCGGCCGCGCAGCAGCTCAACCGCGCCGGGCACCACGTGACGCTGTTCGAGAAGAAGGACCGCGTCGGCGGTCTGCTTCGCTACGGCATTCCCGATTTCAAGCTCGAGAAGTGGACGGTGGATCGCCGCGTCGAGATCATGGTCGCCGAAGGCGTCGAGCTGCGTACGGGCGTATTCGTCGGCCGCGACGTCACGGGCTCCGACCTGCTGCGCGACTTCGACGCCGTGCTGCTCTCGGGCGGCGCCGAGGCGCCGCGCGATCTTCCCGTGCCGGGCCGCGATCTCGACGGCGTCCACTATGCGATGGACTTCCTCGAGCAGCAGAACCGGCGCGTCGCGGGCGACGCGGTGCCGAGCGAAAGCGCGATCCTGGCGACCGGCAAGAACGTGCTCGTGCTCGGCGGCGGCGACACCGGCTCCGACTGCATCGGCACCAGCCACCGTCAGGGCGCGAAGCACGTCTATAACTTCGAGTTGCTCGAACGCCCGCCGGAGACGCGGCCCGAGGACGCGCCGTGGCCGCTCCACCCGATGCCTTCGCAGATCCTGCGCACGTCGACCTCGCACGAGGAAGGCGGCTCGCGCGACTGGGGCGTGTCGACGACGCGTTTCACCGGCTCGAACGGGCGGGTCGAGAAGCTGCACGCGGTGCGCGTCCGCTTCGGCCCGCCTGATCCCGCGAGCGGGCGGCGCGATCTGGTCCCCGTGCCCGGCAGCGAGTTCACGCTCGACGTCGACTTGGTGCTGCTCGCGATGGGTTTCCTGGGGCCCGTGCCCGACGGGATCGTGAAACAGCTCGGTGTCTCCCTCACCGAGCGCGGCAACATCGCGACCCAGGGCTACGCTTCGAGCGTGCCCAAGGTCTACGCGGCCGGCGACATGCGGCGCGGCCAGTCGCTCGTGGTGTGGGCGATCGCCGAAGGCCGGCAAGCCGCGGAAAAGATCGACCGCGACCTGCGCGCCGAGAAACGCTAGCCGCGCAGGTTTCCGGGCAGCTTGGCGGGTAGATTCGTGAAGATGCCGTCGACGCCGTAGCGCGCGAGCCGGCGCTGCGCCTCGGGATCGTCGACGGTGTAGACGTTCACGCGGAAGCCGGCCGCGTGCGCCGCGCGTACGCTCTCCTCGGTCGCGAGCAAGAGGTGCAGGTGCACGGCCTCGGCGCCGACTAGCGAAGCGCGCGCCAGGACGTCGCCCGGCTGGCGAATCCAGACCAGCGTGCCGAGCCGCGCGCGCGCCTCGAGCTCGCGCATGCGGACGAGCACGGTGTCGGAGAAGCTCGAGAAGAGCGTGCGCTCGAGAATCCCGCGCCGCCGCACCTCGTCGAGCGCGAGCTGCTCCAGGCCCTCGTAGTCGCCCGTCTTCGGGCTCTTGATCTCGAGGTTCCACGCGATCTTCTGCCCGAAGCGGTCGAGCGTCTCCTGCAGCGTCGGCGCGCGCGGCAGTCGCTCGCGCAGCTGCGCGAGCGTGAGCGAGCCGACCGGCACTCCGCCGATCTCGTCGTCGTGATACAGCGCGACCGCGCCGTCGCGCAGCAGGTGCAGATCCGTCTCGATCATGTCGGCGCCCTGCTCCACCGCGAGCGCGAACGCCTCGAGCGTGTTCTCGAGCTCGTCCACCGACGCGCCGCGGTGCGCGATGTTCTGCATCAGCTCTTCGCGCCGGTCGGGTGGCTCCGCGCGCGCCCGACCGCACGCAGCCAACCGGCGTACAGCTCCTCGCGGCGCGCGTCGGAAATCTGCGGCTCGAAGTAGCGGTCCTCCTGCCAGTTCTTTGCGATCTGCTTCTTGCTCTCCCAGAAGCCGCTCGCGAGCCCGGCCAGATACGCGGCGCCGAGTGCGGTGGTCTCGAGCACCTTCGGCCGGCGCACGGCCACACCCATCACGTCGGACTGGAACTGCATCAGGAAATCGTTCGAGGTCGCGCCGCCGTCGACCTGGAGCTGGAACGCCTTCGTGCCGAGGTCGCTCTCGAAGCAGCGCAACAGGTCCGTGCTCTGGTACGCGATCGCCTCGAGCGTGGCGCGCACCAGGTGCGCGCGGCTGGTGCCGCGCGTGAGTCCGACGATCGTGCCGCGCGCGTCCGGATCCCAGTACGGCGCGCCGAGGCCGGTGAACGCGGGCACCACGTACACGCCGCCGGTGTCGGGCACGGAGCGCGCGAGTGCCTCGCTCTCCGCGGCGCTGTGCAGAAGTCCGAGCTCGTCGCGCAGCCACTGCACGGCCGCGCCCGCCACGAACACCGAGCCCTCGAGCGCGTACTCGACCTTGCCGCCGATGCCCCAGGCGATCGTCGACAAGAGACCCGAATTCGATCGGCGGGGCTTCGCGCCGGTGTTCATCAACATGAAGCAGCCGGTGCCGTAGGTGTTCTTCGCGCTGCCCTCCTCGAAGCAGGCCTGGCCGAACAGCGCGGCCTGCTGATCGCCGGCGACGCCGGTGATCGGCACGGAGACGCCGCCGAAGATCTCGGCCGTGGTCTCGCCGAACGAGCCGCTGGAGTCGCGCACTTCCGGCAGCACCTGAGCGGGGATCTCGAGCAGCTCGAGCAGCTCCGCGTCCCAGCGCAGCTTGCCGATGTCGTAGAGCATCGTGCGCGACGCGTTGCTGTAGTCGGTGGCGTGCACGCGCCCGGCGGTGAGCTTCCAGATCAGCCAAGAGTCGATCGTGCCGAAGGCCAGCTCGCCGCGCCGCGCGCGCTCACGCGCGCCTTCGACCTGTTCGAGGATGTACGCGAGCTTGGTCGCCGAGAAATACGCGTCGATCACGAGCCCGGTCCGCTCGCGCACCATCGGCTCCAGCCCGCGGCGCTTCATCTCCTCGCACAGCGGCACGGTCTGGCGCGACTGCCAGACGATCGCGGGATGGATCGGCCGCCCCGTCTCGCGATCCCACACCACGGTCGTCTCGCGTTGATTCGTGATGCCGACGGCGGACAGGTCCTCGGGCCGGATCTTCGCGCGCGTCAGCGCGCCGCGCGCGGCGCGAAGCTGCGAGTCCCAGATCTCGTTCGCGTCGTGCTCGACCCAGCCCGGCTCGCGATACGACTGCGTGAACTCGTGACCTTGACTGGCCACCACGTCGCCCGCCGCATCGAACACGATCGCGCGCGAGCTCGTCGTGCCCTGATCGAGCGCGAGGACGTACATCGACATTCCGCACAGGTAGCGCGTTCCTGTACGATCGCGCCATGGCGGCCGAATACGACGTTTTGATTCGCGGAGCGACACTCTACGACGGCACGGGCGAAGCGCCGAGACGCGCCGACGTGGCCCTGAGCGGCGACCGGATCGCGAAGATCGGCGAGCTCGCCGACGCGCGCGCATCGGTCGCGATCGACGCGAGCGGTCTCGCGCTCGCGCCCGGCTTCATCGACGTGCACACGCACGACGACTTCGCGCTCGTGGTCCGGCCCGAGATGGACTTCAAGATCCTGGGCGGCGTCACCACCGTGGTGGTCGGCAACTGCGGCCTGGGCGCCGCGCCCTACCCCATGGCCACGTTCATGGCTCGGACCTTTCACCCCGGTGCTACGCTGCCCGAGTGGAGCGGCTACGCCGGCTACCTGGCGCAGCTCGAGCGCGAGCCACCGAGCACGAACGCGGCGGTGCTCGTCGGTCACGGCACCGCGCGCGCGAGCGTAATGGGGAACGAGAAGCGCGCGCCCTCGGTTACCGAGCTCGAGTTGATCAAGGCGATCGTGCGCGAGGGCCGCGACGCGGGCGCGGTTGGAATCTCCTCCGGGCTCGTCTACCAGCCGGGAACGTTCGCAACCACCGACGAGATCGTGGCGTTGGTCGCGGAGATGTCCGGAACCGGCGCGCTCTACGCGACGCACATGCGCAACGAGGGCGCAAAGCTTCTTGATTCCGTGCGCGAAGCGATCGAGATCGGTCGCCGCGCGGGAGTGCCCGTGCAGATCTCGCACCACAAGGCCGCGGGCGCGGACGCGTGGGGACTCGTGCACGAGTCGCTGCGCCTGATCGAGCGCGCGCAAGCCGACGGCATGGACGTACACGCCGATCAGTACCCCTACACCGCCGGCAGCACGACTCTGCTCGCGATCTTGCAAAACGGCGGCTTCGAGGCCACGCCGAGCGCGCTCGGGTCGATCGCACCCGAGCACGTGGTGATCGCGTCCGCGGCCAAACGTAGGGACTGGGAGGGCCGCTCGATCGCGCAGCTCGCGCAGGAGCTCGAGCTACCCGCGCGCGAGGCGGCGAAGCGCGCGCTCGAGCTCTCGCCCGGCATCACGGCCGTCATGCACAGCATGAGCGAAGACGACGTGCGCACGGTCATGCGCCATCCGAGCACCATGATCGGCTCGGACGGAGTCCCGTCGCTGCCCGGCAAGCCGCACCCGCGCCTGTGGGGAACGTTCGCGCGCGTCCTCGGTCGCTACGCGCGCGAGCTCGGCCTGTTCCCGCTCGAAGAAGGCGTGCACCGCATGACTGGAATGCCCGCGCGCAAGTTCGGGCTGCGCGATCGCGGCGCGATCCGCGAGGGCGCCTTCGCCGACCTCGTGCTCTTCGACGCCGCGCGCATCATCGACGTGGGCACGTACGAAGATCCCAATCACCCACCCGCAGGCATCCACCACGTGTTCGTGAACGGGACGCGTGCGGTGCGCGACGGCGCGCACACGGGCGCCCGCCCCGGCCGTCCGCTGCGCCGCGCGGGCGCGCGCGCATGACGCTCTCCGCCGAACAGCTGCGCGCGTTCCGCGACGTGGGCTACTTCAATCTCGGCCGCGTTTTCACGAAGGCCGAGCTCGACGAGATCCGCGAAGCCTACGATCGTGCGCTCCGCGCACCGATGCGGATCGGCGAGCGAGGCGAGTCGAAGTTCGAGTACGGGCCGCTGCTCCAGCTACGCGATCCGGTGTTGCGCCGCTACGCCACGTCGCGCGCGCTCGTCGAGCCGCTGCTCGCGCTGCTCGGACCCGACGTGCGGCTGTACTGGGATCAAGCCGTCTCGAAGCCGCCCGGCACAGGCTCCGAAACCCCGTGGCACCAGGACAACGGCTACGGCGCGGTGGTTCCCGCGGAGTACGTGACCACGACGGTCGCGATCGACGCCATGACGCTCGAGAACGGCTGCTTGTGGATCCAGCCCGGTAGCCACCACGACGGGCCGAAGCCGCACCGCGACACCGGAGGCTTCTTCCAAATCGGCTACGAGGGCGACGACAAGGGTGAGCCGCTCGTTCTGAAGGAAGGCGACGTGGGCGTGTTCTCGTCGCTCACGATGCACCGCGCGGGCCCGAACCCGAGTGCGAATCCACGCCGCTCCTGGGTGATCCAGTTCATCCCTGCGCACGCGTACCACGGCGAGACGAAGCGCCCGTTCGAAGATCGGTTGTGGGTCGCCAAGGACGGGAGGATCCTCGACGAGCCCTTCTCCGAGCGCCCGTTCGATCTGGCCAGCCTCAAGGCCTGAGCGCGTTCAGCTCGCCTCGGCGGGCTCGAACAGCGCGGTGACGAACGCGTGCGGGTCGAAGTCGGCGAGGTCGTCGATCGACTCGCCCAGGCCGACGTAGCGCACCGGCAGGCCGACCTCTTGCGCGATGCCGAGCACCACGCCGCCGCGCGCGGTGCCGTCGAGTTTGGTGAGCACGATGCCCGAGACCGTCACCGCCTTCTTGAACTCCTGAGCCTGGCGGATCGCGTTCTGGCCGGTGTTGCCGTCGAGCACGAGCAGCACCTCGTGCGGCGCGCTCGCGAGCTCTTTGCGCATCACGCGCTGGATCTTCGCCAGCTCGTCCATCAGTCCCTGGTCGGTCTGCAAGCGGCCGGCCGTGTCGACGAGCACGACGTCGAAGCCGCGCGCGCGCGCGGCCTTGAGCGCGTCGAACGCGACCGACGCGGGATCGCCGCCGGGCTCGCCGCGCACGATCTCGACGCCAGCCCTCTGGGCCCAGACCGCGAGCTGCTCGATCGCGGCGGCGCGGTACGTGTCGCCGGCGGCGACGATCACGCGTTTGCCCGCGCGCGCGTAGCGCGCGGCGAGCTTGCCGATCGAGGTCGTCTTGCCCGAGCCGTTCACGCCCACGACCAGGATCACGTGCGGTCTGTCGGCGCTCGGCGGCACGACCGCGCTCGGTAGCCGCGCGAGCAGCGCCTCGGCCTTCGCGGCGAGCAGCGGCTGCACCTCGTCGGGGGAACGCAATCCGCGCACCGCTTGGAGCAGTTCCTCGGCGGTGCGCACGCCCAGGTCCGCTCCGTAGAGGATCGCCTCGACTTCTTCGAGCGTCGCGGCGTCCAGGCTCGCGCGCCCGCGCAGCAGGCTCTCGAGCTTGCCCGTAAGCGCGCCGCGCGTGCGCCGCAGACCGTCGCGCCAGTTGGTGGCTGCGACCGGGACCGGGACCGGAATGGCGAGCGGCTCCGGTGCGCGAGCGGTCGCGCCCACCGGCACCGCGCCCTCCGGCGGCGTGAGCACGATGCTGCGCTCGGATCTGGGCGGCGCGATTTGCGCCGGCGCGCGCGACTTCTGGGCGCGCGAGAACGCGATCACGAGCGCGAGCGCGGCGAGGAGCGCAGCCAGCGCACCGCCGCCGATCCACAGAATCTCGGGCGTCAGGGCCGGCACGGGCGGCAGTCTACGACACGAGATCCACGGTGACGAGCTTCGAGAGCCCGGGCTCCTGCATGGTCACGCCGAACAGCGCGTCGGCGATTTCGATCGACTGCTTGTTGTGCGTGATCATCAGGAACTGCGAGGTCTTCGACATCTCGCGCAGAAGCGAGTTGAAGCGATTCGCGTTCGCGTCGTCGAGCGCGGCGTCGACCTCGTCGAGCAGGAAGAACGGCGACGGCTTGACGGTGAACACGGCGACGAGCAGTGCCATCGCGGTCAGCGACTTCTCGCCGCCCGAGAGCAGGTTCACGTTTTGCAGCTTCTTGCCCGGCGGCTGTGCGCTGATCTCGATGCCCGCCTCGAGCACGTCATCGGACTCGGTCAGCGACAGGTGCGCGCGTCCGCCCTCGAACATCTTCGGGAACACCGTCTGGAAGACCTTGTCGATCGCCTCGAAGGTCTCGCGGAAACGGTCGCGGCTGGTGCGGTTGATGCGCGCGATCGCGCCGCGCAAGCGTTCGATCGAGAGCTCGAGATCCGCCTTCTGCTCGGACAGGTAGCGATTGCGCTCGCTGACCTCTTCGTACTCCTCGATCGCGCCGAGATGCACCTCCCCCAGCGCGCGCAGCGCCTGGCGCACCCGCTCGAGCTCGGCCTCGCACTCCTCGGGCGAGCCCTGGAGCTGCTCGGGCTCGGGCGTCCAGCCGGAGATCTCGAGCTCGTAGCGCTCGCGGATGGTCGCAACGAGCTGCTCGCAGCGCATGCGCACGTCGTGCGCCGCCATGTCGCAGGCCGAGAGCTTCTCGCGCAGCGCCTCGCGATCGCGGGTCACGGCGCGGACCTCCGCCTCGAAAGTCTCGACCGCCTGCCCGCTCTCCTCGTGCTGGCGGCGCAGCGCGTCCTGGCTTTGGCGCAGCACCTCTTCGCGGCGGATCTCGCCGTCGAGCTGCGTCTGCGCTTCGCTCGCGGAGCGCGCGAGCTCTTCGGCGCGGCTGCGCGCGTTTCGCACTTCGTCGCCGCGCCGGGCGAGCCAGGCGCGCGCGTCCTCGACCGCGGTCTGCAGGCGGTCGCGTGACAGCGATGCCTGCTCGCTGCGCGCGCCGAGCTCGGCCAGCTCGATGCGCGCCTGCACCACGCGCTGCTCCGCGCGTTCGAGATCGCGCGCGAGCTGCTGCAGCTGAACCTGCAGCTCCGACCGCGACGACTCGGTGCGGCCGCGCTCCTGCGCGAGCTCGGCCCTGCGCCCGACCGCGCGCTCGCGCTCGTCGCCGAGCTGTTCGAGCTGCGACAGCAGCGCGTGCTTGCCGGAGCGGTGCTGCTCGAGCGATTCCTGCGCGTACTTGCCGCGCTCGCGCATGCGCTCGAGGTCTTTCTCGATGTTCACGACCGCGAGCTCGGCGGTGTGGCGGCGGTTGCGCGTGTTCTCGATCTCGCGCGCGAACGCGTCCACGCGCGCGTTCGACTCGGCGAGCTCGGCGCCGAGGCGAGCGCAGATCGGCTCGAGCTCCGACTGCTCGCTCGAAAGCCGACGGATCTCGCCCGCGCGCGACAGCGCGCCGGGCGGAGCACCGAGTCCGCCCGTCAGCGCGCCGCTGCGGTCGAGCACCTCGCCCGCGCGCGTGACGAAGAGCGCCGGCGGGCTGGCCGCGCCGAAACGCTCGATCGGAAGCGAGAGATCATCGACCAGGTAGACGTCGCGCAAAAGCCGCGCGACGATCGGCGCGCTCTCGGGATCGGCCGTCACGAAATCGGCGAGCGGCCGGCCCATCGGCACGAAGCCGGACTCGGCGCGCTCCGGACCCGCGCGCAGCGGGAGCAGCGTCGCGCGACCGACCCCGCCCTCGCGCAGGTGGCGCAGCAGATCGAGCGCCGAGCCGGTGCTCTCGACCAGCAAGCCCTCCAGGCGGTTCGAGAGCACCGCCTCGACCGCCGTCTCGAGTCCGTCGGCCGCGTGCAGCACGGACGCGAGCAAGCCGCGCACCCGCCCGCGCTCGCCGTCGGGCAGGCTCTCGAGCAGCGCCGATGCGCGCTTGGTCTCGCGCTTCTCGATCTCGCGTACCGACTCGAGCTGCGCACTCGCGTGCTGCAGGCGTTCGCGCGCTTGCTCGAGCTCCCGCGCGAGTGAGCGCTGCCGCTCCCTCTCGCGCTCGTGCGCGCGGATCTGCTCGGCGAGCTGACGGCCGAACTCGTCCTGCTCGGCCAGGCCGAGCCGCAGCCGGCTCTCGAGGCCGAGCTCGTCGCCGCGCATGCGGTCGACTTCGTGCGCGCTCTCCTCGAGCCCATCCTCGGTATCGCGCAGGCGCAGCTCGAGCTCGTCGCGGCGCTCCTGCAGGCGTTCGGTCTGCGCCTGCACGGACGCCTCGTCGCCCGACAGCTCGACCAGCCGCGCGTGCAGCGCCTCGCGTCGGCCCTGCGCGGTCGCCAGTCGTTCGGCCTGAGCGCGCAGTTCTGTGTCGCGGCGCGCGAGCTCTTCCTCGTCGGCGCGCAGGCGCGCTTCGACTTCCGCGACGCGCGCGAGCGCTTCGAGCAGTCCGGCCGAATCGGCGGCGAGCGTGAGCTCGCGCTCGCGCAGCTCCAGTTCTCGTTCGTCGGCAAGGCTCAAGAGCCCTTCGCGCTCGCGGCGCTCGTAGCCGATCCGGCTCTCGAGCGATTGGATGGCGCTGCGCACCTGGAAGAGCGCTTCGTTCTCGCGCGACAGCTCGCGCTCGTGATCGAGGTGCGCGCGGCGCGTGTTCTCGAGGTCCGCGTCCGCGCGGCCCGCGCGCGCGTCGAGGCCAACGCCCTCGGCGCGCAGCGTCTCGAGCGTGGCTTCCGCGGTGTGCAGCTCCGCGGAATCGCGCAGCCAGGTCTCGCGCGCGACCACCAGCTCCAGATCGCGCTGCTGCGCGCGCAGCTTCTTGTATCGGCTGGCCTTCGCGGCCTGCCGGTCGAGCGACGCGATCTGACGCCGCAGCTCGACCAGGATGTCGTTCACGCGCAGCAGGTTCTGCTCGGTGGCCTTCAGCTTGGACTCGGTCTCCTTGCGGCGCTGCCGGTACTTCCCGATGCCTGCGGCCTGCTCGAAGATCACGCGCCGCTCTTCCGGCTTGCTCGAGACCAGGTCCGCGATCTGGCCCTGCTCCACGATCGTGTAGCCGCGCGTGCCGACGCCCGTGTCCATGAAGAAGTCCAGCACGTCGCGCATCCGCACCGAGACCTTGTTGATCACGTACTCGCTCTCGCCGGAGCGGTACAAGCGGCGCGCGACCTGGATCTCCGAGAACGCGCCGTACGGCGGCGCCGCGAGCCCGTCCGAGTTGTCGAGCGTCAGCACGACCTCGCACATGCCGACGGCGGGCTTCTTCTCGGTGCCCGCGAAGATCAGGTCCTGCATGTCGCGACCGCGCAGCTGGCGCGGGTTGTGCTCGCCCATCACCCAGCGCAGCGCGTCGATCACGTTCGACTTGCCGCAGCCGTTCGGGCCGACGATCGCGGAGATGCCGCGATCGAACGGAAACACCGTCCGGTCGCCGAACGACTTGAAGCCCACCAGCTCTAGGGATCGAATCCGCAACCGAGCCTCGCCACATCACCGCGCGGCCGCATCTGATCAGGGGAAATCAGGGGGGGAGACAAGACCGGCTTCGGCATCGGAGGAACGCGAACTCCGGCGAGACTACCGATGGCCGTCGACGCTGGCAAGCGGTCTGGGTCACAGATTCGACTTCGCTCGGCCGCGCCTCAGGCAGCGGTTCTCTCCTGCACGGCGTACTGCAGCTGGTACAGCCGCCAGTAGAGACCGCGCTGGGCGAGGAGTTCGTCGTGGCGGCCGGACTCGCGGAGTTCGCCGTGGTGGAGGACGTAGATGCGGTCGACGTCCTGGATGGTCGAGAGCCGGTGCGCCACCACGATCGAGGTCTTGCCGGTCATCAGCTTGTGCAGCGCGTCCTGGATCAGGGCTTCGGTTTCGGTGTCGACACTCGAGGTGGCTTCGTCGAGCAAGAGGATTTCCGGCTTCTGCGCGAGCGCGCGCGCGAACGACAGCAGCTGCCGCTCGCCCACCGAGAAATTCTGGCCGCGCTCGTGCACGGGCTGGGCGTAGCCGCGCGGCAGGCGCGCGACGAACTCCTCGAGGTGAACCGTGCGGGCGGCCGACTCGATGTCGGCCTGCGAGACGTCCGAGCGGCCGAGACCCACGTTGTAGGCGAGGTCGCCCGTGAACAGGAACACGTCCTGCAGCACGAAGGCGATGTGACGGCGCAGCTCCGCGCGAGGGATGTCGCGGATGTCGGCGCCATCGATCAGGATTCGGCCGGACTGAGGCTCGTACATGCGCGCCAGCAGCTTCAGCACCGTGGTCTTGCCGGCGCCGGTGTGGCCGACCAGCGCGACCCGCTCGCCCGGCGCCACGCGGAACGAGAGATTCTTGAGAATCGGCTGAGCTTCGTAGGCGAAGTTCACGTTCTCGAACACGATCTCGCCGCGAATCTCGCGCGGCCCCGCGACCGAGACCGGCTCGTTCCGCTCGGCCTTCGTATCGAGCAGCTGGAACACGCGCTCGAGGCTCGCCATCGACGACTGCATGACCGAGTACTTCGCCGACAGGTCCTGCAGCGGCCGGTAGAAGCGGCGCATCCAGTCGACGAACAGCAGCAAGTCGCCGGGCGCCACGCTGCCCACGTCGAGCAGGCGCGCGCCGTACCAGAGGATGAAGGCGGTGGTCAGATTGCCCGCCAGCGTGATCGTCGCGGAGAGCAGCGACTCGTACTGGATCGAGTAGAACCAGGCGTCGCGGTGCTCGCGATTGGTCGCCATGAACTCGTCCAGGTTGCGCTGCTCGCGTGCGAACAGCTGCACCACGCGCATGCCGGTGATGGTTTCTTGCAGCTGCGCGTTGATGCGGGCGATCTTCACGCGCACCACGCGGAACGCGTCGCGCACCTTCCAGCGGAACACGATCGCGGCGCCCGCCATCGCGGGCACGACCACCATGGCGATCAGCGCGAGCCGCCAGTTCAGCCAGAACAGCACGGCCGCGAAGGCCGCCATCATGACCAGGTCCGCGACCAGCGCGATCAGGCCCGCGGAGAACATCTCCGACAGGTTCTCCACGTCGTTGCCGAGCCGCGTGACCAGGCGGCCGACCGGATAGCGGTCGAAGAAGCGCAGCGGCAGGCGCTGGGTGTGATCGAAGAGCGTGTTGCGCAGCTGCAGCATGGCGCGCTGGCCCATCACGGCCATCGCGATCGAGCGCGCGAAGTCGACCAACGCACCGGCCGCCGCGACCAGCAGGAACACCAGCGCGAGCCACGTGATCTCCGAGAAGCCCGCCGCCGGCACCGCCAGAAACGCGAGCGACTGCAGCCCTGGGAACTTGTCGATTCCGACCAAGTGGTTCAGCGCGCTGCCGAACAGCGACGCGGGAATCATCTCGAGCAGAACGCGCAGCGGGATCAGCGCGACCGCTACCGACACCAGCTTCCAGTGCGGCCGCAGGTACGGCCAGAGCCGCCGCATCAGCTGCGTGTCGACGACTTTCCCGAGCAGCTCCTCCTCGTGCAGGGCGGGCGTCACGCGGCGCTCTCTTCGAGCTCGGCTTCGAGCTGCTGCTGGCGGTGCGTGCGCGCGTACAGGCCACCGCGCGCGACCAGCGCGGCGTGCGTGCCCTGCTCCGCGATCCGGCCCTCGTCGAGCACGAGGATCATGTCGGCATCGCGCACGGCCGAGAGCCGGTGCGCCACGATGAAGCAGGTGCGTCCGGCGCGCGCGGCGCGCAGCTCCTTCAGGATGCCCTCCTCGGTCGCGGCGTCGACGCTCGACAGCGCGTCGTCGAGGATCAGGATGGCCGGATCCAGCGCCAGCGCGCGCGCGAGCGCGATGCGCTGGCGCTGCCCGCCCGAGAGCGTGATGCCGCGCTCGCCCACCACGGTCTCGAAGCCGTCGGGGAACTCCTCGATGTCGTCGAGCACGTGCGCCCGCCGCGCTGCTTCGCGCACGTGCGCGCGCGGCCGATCCGGACAGCCGAAGCGGATGTTCTCCTCGATCGTGGTCGAGAACAGGAAGCTGTCCTGCGGCACCACCGCGCAACTCGAACGCAGCAGCGCGAGCGGCACGCGATTCACGTCGTGGCCGTCGATCAGCACCGAGCCGTCGGCGATCTCGAGCAGGCGCGGGATCGCCGCGACCAGCGTGCTCTTGCCCGAGCCGACCTGGCCGACGATGCCGACCGTCTGGCCCGGCTCGACGCGGAAGGACACGCCCGCGAGCGCCGGCCGCGCGGTGCGCCCCGGGAACGCGAAGCCCAAGTCGCGGATCTCGACCGCTCCTTCGATCTGATCGAGCTCGAGCCGGTCGGCGCGGTCGCGAATCGACGGCACCACGTCGAGGATCTCGCCGAGCCGAGCGAGCCCCGCCATGCCGCGCTGCACGATGTTGATCACCCAACCGACCATGAAGGTCGGGAAGGTGAGCTGGATCGTGTACAGGTAGAAGAGCCACAGATCCGCGCTGCTGAGCCGCCCGCCGATCACGCCGTACGAGCCCGCCGCCAGCACGCCGATCTGCGCCAGCGTCGGCAGCATCTGGATCGTGGTCATCATGCCGGTGTTGATCACCGACAGGTAGAGCATGCGTCGGTACAGGCCGCGGGCCTCCTGGTCGAAGCGCGCTCGCTCACGATCCTCCATCGCGTTCGAGCGCACCACGAACACGCCCGCCGCGTTCTCCTGCACCGCCGACGAGAGCAGGCCGAGCTGCTCCTGCGCGTCGATCGTGCCCTGGTGCATGCGTCGCCCGAAGAAGCGCGCGATCCCGATGAAGAGCGGATACGGCGACAGCACCCAGAGCGTGAGCTGCCAGTCGACGTGCAGCATGACCGCGATCGCGCCGACGTAGAGCACGGGCGTCTGCACGATGTTGAGCAGCCCCATGCCCAGGAACATGCGCACGTTGTTCACGTCGTTGACGGCGCGCGACATCAGGTCGCCGGTGCGTTGGCCGGCGAAGTACGACTGCGGCATGCGCTGCAGGTGCGCGAACAGCTCCCCACGCAGGCGGTACTCGATCTCGCGCGCGGCGCTGAATAGCACGCTGCGCGAGGCGAACGAGAGCACGGCGAATACGACCGAGACGCCGACCAGCCAGAACGCGGCCGGTGTCACGGACTGCGCCGACTCGGGCTTCGAGATCTCGGCCACCACGTCGCGGACCGCGAGCGGCACGGCCTGGAATACGACGGCATAGCCGACGGTCAGGGCCGCGCCGACCCCGTAGCGCCCGCGGAACTGGCGGACGTAGGCCGTGACGCGCTCTCTCGGGGTCAAGCCAGCTCCCTGGGGGGTCGTAAGGCTACCACAGCGTCGATGCCATGGGACCCGCGCAGGTCACGCACCGGCGGGCGCCGGTCACGCGGCCGGGCGACGGCGGTACCAGCGCGCGATCCGGTCGCGCTCCAAGTCGAGCAGGTAGCCCGCGAGCGCGGTGTTGTTGCGCAGCAATTGGCGCAGCACGCCGTTGCGCGCGTAGCGCCTTGCGGACGTGAAGACGCACTCGCGCAGGAGCGCGAGCCTGCCCGCGCCCTTGATCGCCCGGACCAGATCGAGGTCCTCGAAGATCGGCACCGGAGCGATCCCGCCCGCTCGATCGAGCACGCGCTTGCGCACGAACAGCGCCTGGTCGCCGTAGGGAAGGCCGGCGAGCCGGCAGCGCAACTCGACGCCGCGCTCGATCAGGCGGTAGCGCAGGCCCTGCGTCTCGAAGCGCAGGCGGAAGGCGCCCCCGGCGACGCCCGGGTCGGCGAGCGTCGAAAGCACCGCCTCGCTCCAGCCCGGCTCGAGCCGCGTGTCGGCGTGCAGGAACAGCACGACCGTGCCCGAGGCCTCTCGGTAGCCGGCGTCCATCTGGTGCGCCCTGCCGGGCAGTGCCTGGATCACTTTCTCGGCGCGCAGGAAGCGCGCCGTCTGGGGCGTGCCGTCATTCGAGTTGGCGTCGACCACGATCCGCTCGACCCCGGGCAGACGCGTGCAGGCGAGCGCGCGCTCGATCTGCGTTTGCTCGTTGAGGGTCGGGATGACTACGCTGATCGCCACGCCGTCGAGGCGCACGCCCCGATGGTGCGCGCGCCGGTCGCAGCCGACAAGGGCGACGGCGTTCAATGGGGGGATCGAACAGGACATGACCACGCAGCGCTCGGACGTGCTGGTGCTCGGCAGCTCCCTCGGCGGGCTGGTCGCCGCGACGTACCTCGCGCGCGCGGGGCTGCGCGTGACGCTGGTCGAAGAGGAGTGCCTGGGCAAGCGGCCGCCGCTCTTGCGCGAGCCGTTCGCGCTCTCGGGGCTCGAATCGGACGGACCCGTGCACCGCGTGATGCGCGAGCTCGCGCTGCCGCTGATCGAGCAGCGGCGCGTGACGCAGACGGAGGTCTCGCTGCAGGTGCTGCTGCCGCGCGCGCGCATCGACGTGCACGCGGGCCGGCGCGAGCTGGTGCGCGAGCTCGACGCGTACCAGGTGTGCGACGGCGAGCCCGCACGCGCCTTCCTCGACGCCACGGACGTGCGCGGCGACGAGCTGCGCGCGCGGCTGCTCGAGGGCGAGCCGGCCGAGGCCGGCGGCGCGTTCGTTTCGCGCATGTTCGCCCGCGCCGCGCGCAGCGCGCCGGTCGATGCCGGGCTGGGCGCAATTCCCACGGGCCTGAGCCCGATCGTCGACGCGATCGTCGCGGGTCTGTCGCGACTGCATCCGAACAGCACCCCCGGGCGCGACGCCGCGCTGCTGCTGCGCGGGACGCGCGACGGCGGCTTCTTCATGCCCGACGCCGGGGCGCCGTTCCTCGACCTGTTCCGGCGCCGACTGCTGGCGCTACACGGCGAGATCCGCTCGACCGCCGAGTTCGCGCTGGTCAGCGAGCGAGGGGATCTGGGTGTCGAGCTCCCGCGCGGGCGGCTGTTCGCCCGCGGCGTGGTGCTGGCCGCGCCGCTCGAGCTGATTCGCCGCATGGGCTCCGAGACCGGCTCGGTGCCGCGTTGGCTCGCGGCACGAACGCCACCCGTCGACGTGCCGGCTCGGCTGTTCCGCGCCGAGCCCGACAGCCTTCCGGTCGGACTGGCGGCGCGGGCCGTGATCGCGCCCGGTCCCCCCGAGGCGCTGCACTGGATCGCTCGCCATCCCGACCCCGTTCAGAAAGGGGTCGAGTGGGTGCTGGTCGGGGGACCGGGCGCCGCCGGCTTGCCTCACGACCAGCCGCTCGGCGATCTCAGCCCGTTCCCGGGCGGCGGAATCACGCCGGTCGAGCTCGGCGCGACGCCGCGCTGGGACCGCGACGCGGCCGACCATCGCTTCCTCGAGGCCCGAAGCGAGGGCCATCTGCGCGGCAAGCCGCCGGTCGCCGCTGTCGGCGCCGAGCTCGCCCCGGGGCTCGGCTTCGAGGGCGAAGTGCTGCTTGCGCGCCAGGCCGCGCTGCGGCTCGCCGAACGGCTCGGGGCCCGGCGCGGCTTGGCATGACAGACCGGGGGGCATTTGGTACAAGCCCCCCCGGCGCAAGTGAGGACGGACCCATGGCATTTTCATGCGATCTCTGCGGCAAGCGGCCGTCGACGGGCAACACGGTCAGCCACGCGAACAACAAGTCGCGGCGGCGCTTCCTGCCCAACCTGAAGTCGGTGCGCGCACGCGTCTCCGGTCGGGTGCGGAAGCTGCGCGTGTGCACGCAGTGCATCCGCTCGGGGAAAGTCACCAAGGTCGCCTGAGGTCCCGTGCCGGAGCCAGAGGAGCACCGCACGCGATCCATTCTCCGCCTGCTCGGCTACGCGCGCCCCTACGCGTGGCTGGTCGTGGTCGTGATCGGCTTCTCGCTCCTGTACGGCGGCGGCCTGACCGGACGCGCCTTCATCCTGAAGGGCTTCGTCGACGACGTGGCGCTCGAGAACGCGCGCGTCGACTCGATCGAGGATCTGCTCAAGCGCCCCAAGGCGGAGCAGCTCGACAAGCGCAAGCTGCGCGAGGAACGGCGTGAGCTGAAGGATCGCGTGCGCAAGAACTTGCGGCGCACGCTGCTCGCCGGCGCGCTCTTGATCTTCGTCATGCCGCTCGTCCGGCTGGTGCGCGACTTCGCGTCCGAGTGGGTGATGAGCCGCGTGCTGATCGACATGCAGCGCGACCTGGTGAAGAAGCTCTTGGTGCTGCCGCTCGGCCGGCATCAGAAGGATTCGCGCGGAGACGCAATCACGCGCCTCACCAGCGACACCGCCGTCGCGAACCGGCTGCAGTCGATGATCTACGGCGATTTCATCGAAGACATCGGCGTCGTGATCGCCGCGCTCACGGCCTGCTTCCTGCTGTCCTGGCAGCTCGCGCTCGCCCTGCTCGTGATCGGCCCGCCGGTCGCGGTCGTCATGTCGGTGTTCGGTACGCGCATCCGCAAGGCCAGCCGCCGCCGGCAGGAGCAGGTCTCCGAGGTGATGCAGCGGATCGTGCAGATCCTGTCGGGGATCAAGGTGATCAAGGCCTTCGGCGCCGAGAAGATCGAAGGCGACGCGTTCCAGCGCGAGCTGATGCGCTACTTCAGGCGCGTCGTGCGCGTGATACGCAATCGTGTGTACTCCCGCGCGCTGGTGGAGTTCTTCTCGCAGGGCGTGATGATCGCCGTGGTCTTCCTGGGCATCTGGGCCGTGATCGGGGACTTCTGGGGACTGACGCTCGGCACGCTGATCGCGTTCTCGTTCGTGGCCGGGAGCCTGTACCGGCCACTGAAGGCGCTCACCCAGATCTGGAACGGCATCCACGACGCCCTGCCCTCGGCCGAGCGAATCTTCGAGGTGGTCGACGCACCGGAGGAAGTCCAGGACGAGTCCGACGCGAAGACCATCACGCGCCTCGCGCAGGGCATCCGCTTCCGCGACGTGGTCTTCCACTACGGGCGCGAAGAGGTGCTGCGCGGGCTCGATCTCGAGATTCCGTCGGGACAGACGGTCGCGCTGGTCGGACCGACGGGCGCCGGCAAGACCACGATCGCCGACCTGGTCCTGCGCTTCCACGATCCCGAGTCGGGCAGCGTCGAATTCGACGGCGTCGACGCGCGCAAGCTCACACGCCGCTCGCTGCGCGGGCTGTGCGCGGTGGTGACCCAGGATCCGTTCCTGTTCGACGCGACGATCCTCGAGAACATCCGCTACGGCCGCCCCGAAGCGAGCTTCGCCGAAATCGTCGAGGCCGCGCGAGCCGCCAACGCGCACGACTTCATCGACAAGCTCCCGCAGGGCTACGAGACGCCCGTGGGCGAGCTGGGCGGACAGCTCTCGGGCGGACAGCGCCAGCGCATCACGATCGCGCGCGCCGTGCTGCGCGATCCGCAGATCCTGATCCTCGACGAGCCCACCTCCGCGCTCGACGCCAAATCCGAGCAGGTCGTTCAGGAAGCGATCTCGAACTTGATGAAGGGCCGGACCGTGATCGTGATCGCCCACCGGCTCTCGACGGTCCAATCGGCCGACAAGATCGCGGTGCTCGAGCAGGGCCGGATCAGCGCGACCGGCACGCACGACGAGCTGTCGTCGCGCGGCGGTTTGTATCAGGAGCTGGTCCGCCTGCAGCTCAGCGACGGAAACGCCGCGAGCTAGGGACTCGCCGGCTCGGCGAGCTCGCGCGCGCGCCGACGGCCGTACTCGATCCAGGCGCCGAGTGAGATCGCGCCGACGGCGAACCAGGTGAGTGCGTAGCCGCGGTGATCGACCGGACTCACGGGCCGCGCCGCTTCGCCGATCGGGAAGCCGCTGGTCTCGGGCTCCGACGACTGCACCATCACCGCCGCCAGCGGGTACGGAAGCTGCGCGTTGAGCTTCGCCACGAGTCCCGGGCGATCGGGACTGAAGCGCGGGAAGTAGGTGCGGCGGAGCTCGCGCGTGCCCGGCTTCGCGTCGCGCAACGCGAGCGGCAGCGCGAGCCCTCGCACCACCACCACCTCGCTGTCGCCCGACTCGGGCGGCATGAACGCGGGCGTCTGCGCTTGCGGAATCCAGCCGCGGTCGACGAGCACGCGCGGCGCGTCGTCGGCCGCGCCCTCCGAGCGCAGCGGCGTGAACACGCGCGCGCCGAGCTCGTGTCCTCGTTCGACGGGCCCGACCAGGATCGTGTCGGGCAGCTCGAAGCGCCCGCGCAGCTCGGCGCGGCGGAACGCGTTGGCATCGGGATCGCGCTCGGCGTCGGCGATCGCGACCGGCGCGAGCTCGATGCGCGCGCTCTTCTCGGCCAGATCCGCCGCGCGCCACTGATGGCGGCGCACCTGCCACACGCCGAGCAGGCAGAACGCCAGCACCGCGGCGAGCGAGAGCAGTGTCGGGCCGCGACCGGGACGGAAGCTCGACACCGCGTTCAGGACCCCGCCGCGTTCGCGCCGCTCGCGAGCGCGCGGATCTCTTCGCTCATCTTCTTCGTGTCGTGCTCGAGCCCGAGCCAGCGCGTCTTGATCCGGCCGTGCTCGTCGATCAGGAAGGCCGCGAGCGCGTGGTCGATGTTGCCGTCGGGCGCGCGCAGCGTGCCCACGCCGAAGCGGCGCACGACGTCGGCGACGTCGGCCTCGGGCCCGGTG
Source organism: Deltaproteobacteria bacterium (assembly GCA_031396695.1). Classification (GTDB taxonomy): domain Bacteria; phylum Myxococcota_A; class UBA9160; order SZUA-336; family SZUA-336; genus VGRW01. Next base: position 6,093 of record JANNLG010000069.1, on the reverse strand, counting down.
AGGAAGGTCCAGTTCGAAAGATCCGCGCCGCGCGCGGCCGCGTAGGCGGTGAGCGCCTCGGGCGTGTCGTTCGCGGGATCGAGTGAGATCGAGATGAAGCGCACGCGCTGGCGCAGACTCGCGTCGAGCGCTCGCTGCAGCTCTACGTTGCGCGACGTCATGATCGGGCACGGGCCCGTGCAGCGCGTGAAGATGAAGTCCACCACCAGCACCTGCCCGCGCAGGTCCGCGAGCGTGACGCCGCGCCCGGCCTGGTCGATCAGCGAGAAGTCGGGCGCGCGCTCGTTCGCGCCGAGCGCCGACGCCGACGACGGCTTTCGCGACGCGCCCGCCTGCGCGTCCGCGCTGCGCGCCGAGACGATCCGGAAGCTCGTCTCCGACACCTCGAGCTCGAAATCGATGTGCTGACCCGGCGCGAGCTGCGCGAGCAGCTCGGGGTCGGGCACGTCGAAGCTCATGGTCATGGCCGACATCAGTCCGGGAATCTCGTCGTGCGCCACCACCACCTGGCGCGCCTCGAGGTCGATCGAGCGCACCTCTCCGTGACCCTCGTACGAGTCTCGGCCTCCGCAAGCGAGCGACGCCAACAGGAGCGCATGAGCGAGAAGAACGCGAATCAAGGGCGGCTCGCGTTCCTACGCGGCGCGGTTCGTGCGCGGCGGCGCGGTCGGCAGCCGGATCACGCCCGCGGCTTCCTCGGCGTCGAGCTGGCGCGAGCGGCGACGCAGCCACAGGAACAGGCCGCCGAGCAGGCCGAGCGGAAGCAGCGAGAGGAACACGGTGGCGGAAAGGAACGCCATCTGCACGTCGCTGTCCTCCGCCGCCAGGCACGACGGGCAGGCCGCGGCGTCGAGCGGCGTCGCGACGACCACCGCCAGCGCGATCACGACCCGCCTGATCCAGATGGCCTTCGAGACGGCGCTCATGACAGGTAGACCCTCCAATACAGGACAGGCCAGACTCCGACCACGAAGTACCAGAAGATCTCCGCTGCGGCCAGCGTCGGGCGCGGCACGGTCTCCCTGCCCATGCGCAGCCACAGGAGCAGGAGCACGCCCAGGGCGACCACCGCGTGCAGCGCGTGCACGCCCACGATCAGGTAGAAGAAGCTGCCCAGCGCACTCGAGTGCATGGTCAGGCCCTCGGCGAGCAGCTGCAGCCATTCGCGACCCTGCAGCGCGACGAATGCGCCGCCCAGCACGATCGCGGCGAGCAGCGCGCGGCGGTGCTGCGCGGGACGATCGCGGAAGCGCCGGCTGCCCGCGAACAGGATCGCGCCGCTCGCGAGCAAGAGCGCGCTGTTGAAGGCGGTCTCGCCGACGGGCAGGCGCGGCTGGCCGGGCGGCGGCCAGATCACCGCGGAACCGCGCATGATCGTGAACGCGGAGATGAAGCCGGCGAAGAACATCAGCTCCGTGATCACGAAGATCAGCATCGCGAGCACCGGGCTCGGCACGAGCTCGCGGCGATTCACGGATCTGGGAGGTTCTCTCCGGCGCAGGGGGAGCGGCGCGACCAAAGAGGGTTCTCCTAGTGACTTTCCTCGTGTCCGGCGGCGGGCGCCTCGGGGTGCGCCGTGCCGGCGATCCAACTCGGCTTCTCCCAGTTCGACCCGTGCGATTCCATCACGTCGGGCGCCGCGCCTGCGAAGAACAGCAGCATGAACAGCAGCATCGTCAGGATCAGATAGGTCACGAGCTTCGCCGCGACGTCGATGTGCATGAAGTTCTTGACGACCAGATACGCCTTCACGATCGCGATGCCGAAGGCGGTGACCAGCGTGACGATCTGGATGCCGAGGAACGGGCCGGCCACGCTGATGATCAGGAGTACGAGCAGGATCGCCCAGATCTTCACGTAGTTCGGATGGTGCGCGTGCGCTCCGTGCGCTTCGTGCGCGTGGTCGTGGGATGCGTGCTCGGCCATGCGGGCGCTCCTACTTCGCGATGTACAGCAGAGGGAAGAGGAAGATCCAGACGACGTCGACGAAGTGCCAGTACAGGCCGATCAGCTCGACGCGCTGCAGCTCGAGGTTCTTCTTCGCGGTCTGCGCGACGATGCCCATGATGATCACGCCGGCGATCACGTGCGCCGCGTGGATGCCGGCCGCCGTGTAGTAGAACGACCAGAAGGTGTTCGACGCGATCGTGTAGCCGGCTTGAATCTCAGTGGTCCACTCGAACGCCTTCACGACCAGGAAGATCACGCCGCCGGCCATCGTGTAGTAGAGCAGCCGTGCGGCCTTCTTGCCGTCCCCTTCGTCCGACGCCTTGTGCGCCTGCACGGCGAACAGGCTCGAAGTGAGCAGCACGAAGGTGTTGAAGGCGCCGATCCAGGTGTTGGTGTGCGCCGCCTGCTCGGCGAACGCATCGTGCGCCAGCCGGTGCATGACGTACGAGCCGAGCAGCCCGCCGAAGATCACGATTTCCGACGCGATGATCCACCAGACCGCGAGCCGCCCGGTGGGCATGCCCGTGGCGCTGCGCCCGGTAGCGATCGGTCGATCGGCTGCTGCTGACATCGTTGGTCTCCCCGCCCCCTAACCCTTGGCGTCCTGCGGCCAGAAGTCGTCCTTCCGACCGGGCACGCTGTATTCGTAGGGACCGCGGTACACCGTCGGCAGCACGGGCCAGTTGCCGTGCGGCGGCGGCGACGCCGTCGTCCACTCCAGCGTGTTCGCGCGCCACGGGTTGATCTCGGCCTTCTTGCCCCAGAGCAGGCTGGTCACGAAGTTGTAGACGAACACGAGCTGGAACCCGAGCATCACGATCAGCGAGAGGGTCGCGAACGCGCGCAGGTTCTCGAGCATCGGCGTCGTCAGCTCCGGGAAGTTCGTGTAGTCGAAGATGCGCCGGTGATCGCCGAGCATGCCCGTGAAGAACAGCGGAATGAAGATGCAGTTGAACGAGATGAACGTGCCCCAGAAGTGGATCTTGCCGAGCGTCTCGTTCATCTCCTTTCCGAACATCTTCGGGAACCAGAAGGTGAGCCCGGCGTAAGTTCCGATGATCGCGATCGGGAAGAACGTGTAGTGGAAGTGCGCGAGCACGAAGTAGGTGTCGTGCAGGTAGATGTCCGCGCCACTCGCGCCCAGGAAGATGCCCGTCACGCCGCCGATCAGGAACGTGCCGATGAAGCCGAGCGCCCACAGCATCGGCGTGCTCAGCGTGATCGAGCCACCGTACAGCGTCGCCACGTACACGAACATCATCTCCGCGATCGGGATCGAGATGATCAGCGTCGTGACCGTGAAGATGTTCGCCATGCGCGGGTCGATGCCCGCGACGAACTGGTGGTGCGCCCAGACCGTGAACGAGAGGATGCCCGTGCCGATCGCGGTGTTGAGCACCGTCTTGTACGCGAACAGCTTCTTGCGCGAGAAGACCGTGATGATCTCCGCCACGATCCCGATCGCCGGGAGGAGCACCACGTAGACCTCGGGATGGCCGAAGAACCAGAACAGGTGCTGCCACAGGATCGGATCGCCGCCGCGGTTGGGATCGAAGAAGGCCGTGCCCAGCTGCTGGTCGAACAGCATCATGACCGCACCCGCGATCAGCGGACCGACGGACGCCATGAACAGGATGCTCGCGATCACGATCATCCAGACCACGATCGGGATGTCGTAGAGCTTCATGCCCGGCGCGCGCGCGTTCATGGCGGTGGTCACGAAGTTGATGCCGCCGAGCAGGAACGCGACGAACTCGAGCGCGACGGCGAGCAGGAACACGGAGGAACCGGCGCCGGTCAGGTTGTACTCGGCCTTCGCCATCAGCGGCGGGTACATCGTCCACGCGCCGCCGAAGCCGCCGCCGTCGACGAAGAACGAGGCGAACAGCACCACCACCGAAAGCAGGAAGATCTGGTACGAGAGCCGGTTGATCTTCGGGAAGACCATGTCGTCGGCGCCGATCATGAGCGGGATCAGGTAGTTCCCGAACGCCGCGATCAGCACGGGCATGGCCACCCAGAAGATCATGATCGCACCGTGATTGGTGACGAGCATGTTGTAGTCCGACGGCGTCACCAGCCCCCAGCCCGGCACGTTCATGCCGGGGAAGGCCATCTGCATGCGGAACACGTACGAGAAGAAGCCCGCCACGATCGCGAGCGTCATGCCGGTGAACATGTACTGGAAGCAGATGATCTTGTGATCCGTCGAGAGCAGGTACTTCTTGACCCACGACTGGGTCGCGTGGTGGTCGCCGTGCTCGTGTGCAGGGTCCGCGTGTTGGACGACCATCGCTCTACTCTCCTGCTCCGGACACGCCCTTGGAGGCGATCCAGGCGGCGTGGGCCTCCGGGGTCTCGATCAGCACGCGGGCGGGCATCAGCGCGTGGCCGATGCCGCAGATCTCGGCGCACTGGATGTCGTGCTCGCCGGTCGCGATCGGCTTGACCCAGCCGGTGACCACGCGGCCGGGGATGGCGTCCTGCTTGAGGCGGAACACCGGGACCGAAAAGCTATGCAGCACGTCGCGGCTCTCGAGCTTGAATGCGTAGGTCTTGCCCACCTGCAGGTGCAGGTCGTCGACGGTCTTGATGTCGTCGGTCGTGTCGAGCCGTCCGTCCGCGCCGGCGTGCACGAAGCTCCACGCCCACTGCTGGGCGACGATGCGCACGGTTTCGTCGATGGGTGGAACGTGCTGCTTCACGTCGTACCAGACCCGGATCGCCAGAAACAGGATCACGACGTCGCAGGCCAGCACCGCGAGGTGCGGATAGTGCACCCAGTTCTTCTCGGACTTGATCTCGCCCGTGATGTACTGCGCGGGCACGCCGTCGCGCTTCTTGAAGCGCACGATCAAGTACAGGAACACGGCCTCGACCAGCAGGAACCAGAACGCGATCACGATCCAGAAGATCACGTCGAAGACGAAGTCGATGTCCTTCGCGTAGCTCGACAGCGCGGGAACCCAGTTCTCGATCATGGACGCCTCACTGCCTCAAGATGACGAAGTAGAACGCGGCCGCGACCCAAACCAGAATGCCGGCGGCCGACATCGCGAACAGGCGGAAGGCCATCTCGTCCGGTGGATATTCCTTCGCCATGGCTACTCGCCTCCTCCGGCGTTCGGCTGCTTCGACAGGGTCGCGATGTACGCGAGCACGTCCTTGATCGCCTGTTCGTCAGCGAGCAGCATCGACATGCCGCGCATGGCGGCGCCGCCCACGTCGCGCGGGTCGCTGCCGCGGATGCCCTGCTTGTAGTTCTTGATCTGCTTGAGCTGGTACCAGGCGCTGGTGATGCGCAGCGACGGCGCGCCCACCGGCTCCACGCCCTCGCCGCTCACGCCGTGGCAACCGGAGCAGGTCGCATACAGCGCCCCACCGCGCACCGGATCGCCGCCCTCGAACGTGAGCTCGAACGGCGCCGGCGGCAGCGACGACACGTAGGCCGCGACCGCGTTCAGGTCCTCGGGCGTCTTCAGCCAGCGCGCCATCGGCCGCATGCGCATGCCCGCGAGATCGTCGAAGTGCGTGCCGCGAACGCCGTCCCTGAAGTTCTGGAGCTGCTTCACGACGTACCATTGCTCGAGGCCACCGATCGACGGCGCGAGCGCGAGTTCCATGCCTTGTCCCTGCGCGCCGTGGCAAGTGGCGCACAACGCGTAGAGCTGTTCGCCGCGCGCGAGATCCTGGGTGCGCGCGCCGCTCGCGACCGACGCAGCGAGGAGAACGAGGGCCAGGAGGGCCCGTCGGCGATTCATCGTACCCTCCCCCAAGGCTCCCCCAATGGACTGGCTCCCGCGATGCCCGGAGATCAGGGGAATCGCAGTCGCTGTTTACTCGGAACGCGCTGCGCGGTCAAGGCGAGCGCGGAACGGGGACGCTGCAACAAAACAGTGCAGTGCCGCGGATCTAGGATCGCTGGCGCGTCTCGAGACAGGCGCGGTAGAGCCGTTCGAGCCGCTCCGCCTGGAGGGCGACGGTGTGTCGTTCGAGGATCCGGTTCCGAGCGGCCTTGCCCCGCGCCTGCCAGCGCGCGGGTTCGCGCCAGAGGTCCGTGAACGCCGCCGCGAACGCCTCGGGCGTCTCGTCGCAGATCCGCCCGGTCTGGCCGTCCACGACCGTCTCGGGCAGGACGCCGCG
>JANNLG010000111.1:0-15357 GCA_031396695.1 Deltaproteobacteria bacterium | reverse complement strand
TGCGACGTGGTGCTCGACTATGCGTCGATCTCGAGCGAGCACGCGGAGCTCGAGCTTTTCGACGGCGGCTTTCGGCTGCGCGATCTGGGCAGCACCAACGGCGTGCGTGTGAACGGCGCGCCGGTCAATGTCGCGGACCTGAAGCACGGCGATCGCTTCGAGCTGGGCAGGCTCGCGTTCCGCTACGTGGTCGAGAAGCGGGAGAACGTCCCGCCCACCCACGTGCTGCGCGACGAAAGCTAGCGGCCGTCGCAGAGCGGTTCGAGGAACTGAAGCGCATGTCGGGCCAGGGTCCCCGCACGATCGGCAGCTTCGCGATCGAGCGCGAGCTCGCGTCGGGTGGCATGGGCGTGGTGCTGCTCGGCCGCCACGCGACGCTCGAGCGACGCGCGGTGCTGAAGCGCCTGCGGCCCGAGCTGGCCGCGAGCGACGAGCTGGTCGAGCGCTTCGCCCGCGAGGCGCGTGCGGCCGCGAGCGTGCATCACGAGAACGTGGTCGCGGTCTACGACTGGATCGCCTGGCGCGGCGAGCACTACATCGCGCAGGAGTACGTGGACGGCGTCGATCTGCGCGCGGCGCTCGAGCACGTCGGAAACCTTCCGTGGCGCGTGGCGGCACAAATCGCGCTCGAGATCGCGCGCGGGCTCGAGGCGATTCACGGAGCTGGCACGATCCACCGCGACCTGAAGCCCGCGAACGTGCTGCTCGGCCGCAACGGCACGGTCAAGATCGCCGACTTCGGGATCGCGATCGACGGCACCCGCGACGGGCTCACGCGGCCCGGCTGCACGATGGGCTCGCCGCCGTACATTCCGCCCGAGCAGCTCGTCGGCGAGCGCTGCGACGCGCGCGGCGATCTGTTCGCGCTCGGCGTGGTGCTGTACGAGCTGCTCGCGGGCTCGCCCCCGTTCGCGGAGCCGAGCGATCCGGAGTCGGACACGCTGCTCACGCGCATCCAGCGCGGCCGCTTCGAGCCGTTGCGGCGCGCGGCGCCGGGCGCGCCGAAGTGGCTGGCGAAGCTGGTGCGATCGCTCTTGCGCGCGAAGCCGCGCGGTCGGCCCGGCTCGGCGCAGCTGGTGCGGCGCACGCTCGAACAGCGGCTCGGCGTCTACCCCGCCGACGCGCGGCTCGAGCTCGCGAGCTGGCTCTGGGAGCAGGGCGTGTTCCGCGCGCGCGAGGGCGAGACGGTCGTGGTGTCGCTCCAGCACTTTCCGCAACGCTTTTCGGCGTCGGGGTCGGGCTGGGCGATCGCGGCCACACTCGTCGCGGCGCTGCTGATCGGATCGTTCGTGCGGATCGAGTCGCCCGACCTGTCGGGCTGGCTCGACGGCGTGTTCATCGCGTTCGAGGGCCTGCCGGCTCTTCCGCCTCCCCTGCCTCCGCCCTGACGCCGAAGTCGTCGGGAATCGGCGCGCGGATCTCCGTCTCCGCTTCACGCGGCGCGAGCCGAAGCGTGAGCCGCTCGGCGTGCAGCAGGATGCGTTCGGCGCTCGAGGCGGCGCCCGCGCGATAGTCCGGGCCGTACAGCTCGTCGCCCACGATCGGCGTGCCACCGGAAGCGAGGTGCACCCGAAGTTGATGCGTTCGGCCGGTGATCGGGCGGCACTCGACCCGCGCGCGCTCGCCCGCGCGCTCGACGACACGGAAGTGCGTCTCGCTGTCGCGCGCGTCCGGCGCGCTCTCGGCGCGCAGCTCGAAGCGGTAGCGGTTGCCGGTTTGGGTCGGGCCGAGCGGTCCGCGCACGGTCCACTCGTCCTTCACCGGCGCGGGCGAGACCCAGGCCAGATACTGCTTGGCGACGTGCCGATCGTGCAGCGCTCGACCGAGGAACGCGGCGCGCTCCGCGTCGCGCGCGAGCAGCAGCACGCCGCTGGTCTGGCGATCGAGCCGGTGTGCGGCGCGCAGTCCCGGGCAACCGAGCCGCTCGGCCAGCACGCGCTCGAGCGAGTGGAGCTGGCTCGCGCGCGTGCCCTGCACGGGCAGCCAGGCGGGTTTGTTCACCGCGACCACGCCGTCTCGGTCGAGCAGGATCGCGTCGTCGGCGAGCTCTACCTGCTCGGGCTCGCGCTCGAAGGCGTACACCGCAACGTGTGCGCCCTCCTCCACGTCGCGCGTCTTCGCGCGCAATTTGACGTGGTGCTTGTCGAGCCAGATGCCGCCGTGGCGCAGCACGCGTTCGAGCGCCGCGTCGTCGAGCCGCGCGCGCGCCTGCAGCTCGGTCAGGAACTCCGGCCAGGTTCGACGAGCCAGCATGACCCAGCGCGTCGCGCGCACGCGCGGGTCGAAGCGCTTCGCGCTCGGCGAGCCTCCGCTGCGCTCGATCACGTCGGACTCATGCGCCGGTCGGCCGCGCCCAGCGTCCGAGCGCGAGCCAGCCCGTCGCGAGCGCCGTGTTGGTCGCGCTGAAGGCCAGGTTCGCGATCCAGAGCGCGCGCGGGCCGAGCTCCGTCTGCGTGGTCAGGATCCACGCGACCGGCAGCGCGACGAGCAGCGCCGCCGCGAGGGAGGCGAGCATGGGCGCGACCATGTCGCCCGCACCCTGCAGCGCGCGGAAGCTCACGAAGTAGATCCCGACCAGCACCACGTTCGCGCACGCGAACAGCAGGTACTCGCTGGCGAGCGCGATCACGGCCGGGTCCTGGCTGAAGAAGCCGACGATCGGCTCGCGCAGCGTGAACAGGAGCAGCGCGATCGCGCTCATGACGAGGAGTTCGAGCGCATAGCCGGCGCCGATCGCGCGCCAGGCGCGCGCCGGACGCCCCGCTCCCAGGTTCTGACCGACCAGCGTCGCGCACGCGTTCGCGATCGGGAACGAGAGGAACACCGGCAGCGACTCGATGCGCAGTCCGATCGTGTACGCCGCCTGGACGTCCGTTCCGTAGCGGCCCGAGAGCGTCATGTAGCCGACCATCAAGAGCGTCGGCACGATCATGTGCAGCGCCGGCGGCCAGGCGCGGCTCGCGATGGCGCGCAGCACGCGCAGATCCGGCACGAGCTGTCGCGGCTGTAGATGCAAGCGGCAGCGCCCGCTGAACAGCAGCGTGAACGCGATCGACACCGACAAAAGCGATGCGGCCGCGACCGCGATCGCGATCCCGGCCAGGCCGAGCGCGGGAGCGCCGAAGTGCCCGAAGATCAGCGCGTACTCGAGCGCGATCGTGAGGGGTGTCGAGATCAACGACAGCAAGAGCGGCGTGGTCGTCTCGCCCGCGCCCGAGAGCACGAACGAGAAGATCATCCCGAAGATCTGCGCGAACATGAAGCCGTAGGCGATGCGGACGAAGCCGGTGCCCGCGCGGATCACGTCGGCGTCGTGCGAGAGCAGTCGCAGCAGCGCCTCCGGGAACTGACCGATGCACGCGATCACGAGACAGATCGCGAAGGCCAGCACGAACGCTTGCGCCGCGACGTGGTTCGCCTCTTCGGGACGGCGCGAGCCGACGAGCTGGGCCACATACATCTGCGCCGCGACCGCGATGCCGAATCCGACCAGATACGGCACCTGGCCGAGCGCCTGCGACGCGACGCCGAACGCCGCCGTGCCCGCGGGCCCGAGCTGGCCGACGAAGAACAGCTCCACGGTCTGGAAGCCCGCTCCGCCCGCCAGGCCCATCAGCAGCGCGGGCAGCGCGAGCACGGCGATCGAGATCAGCAGGCTGCCCTCGGTGTGGTCGCGCTCGAACAGAATCCGCTGCAGCGCCGACCGACCGCCGGCGGGACGTGCCTGCTCCATGCACGGACGAGCGTCGCAGATCGCGCTGCGTCAGTCGAGCGCGAGCGCCGTGCTCGCGCCGGGCTCGCGCGGGGTCCGGTAGCGCCCGTCCCGAAGGATGGCCGGCTCCGCGAAGCGCTCGCTCAGGTGAGGAATGTGCTCGAGGAAGCTCGCTTCGGCGCCGAGTGCAATGTGGTTCCAGAGCACCAGGTGCTGGTGGATCTGGCCCATGTCGCCCACGTGCGGCACGACCGGAACGCCCTGCGCGCGACACAGAAGCGCGACGGTCAGGAACTCCGACACACCGCCGAGCCGCACGCAGTCGGGCTGCGCGACGTGCAGCGCGCGCGCCTGCAGGAAGCTCTTGAACAGCACGGCGTTGGGCACGTGCTCGCCAAGCGCTACGCGCAGCGGCGCGATCGCCTGCACCAGCTCGCGGTGGCCGATCACGTCGTCGGGGTGCAGCGGCTCCTCGATGAACTCGGGCCCGATCTCGCCGAGCGAACGACAGGCCGCGATCGCGCGCGGCAGGCTCCAGGCCTGATTCGCGTCGAGCATGATGCGCACGTCCGGGCCGACCGCCTCGCGCACGATGCGCGCACGGCGCAGGTCGCGCGCGGTGTCGTCGGAGCCGACCTTCAGCTTCAGCGCGCGGAAGCCCTGCCCCGCGGCTCGCTTCGCGTTCTCGCGCACTTGCTCGTCGGGGTATGCGAACCAGCCGACGGACGTGTCGTAGCCGGGATAGCCGTCGCGCAGGATCGCTTCGCGTGCGACCCGGCCGTGGCGCGCGTCGCGCAGCAACGACAATGCGCTTTCGCGCGGAAGCACGTCCTCGACGCGAGACAGGTCGCACAGCGCAAGTGTCGCCTCGGGCTCGAGGTCGAGCAGAAGCCGCCAGAGCGGCACCCCGCGCGCCCGCGCCCACAGATCGAAGCAGGCGTTCACGATCGACGCGAGCGCCAGGTGCACCACGCCCTTGTGCGGGCCGAGCCAGCGGTACTGAGGATGGTCGGCGAGCTCGCGCCAGACGCGCGCGAAGTCGCTCATCAACTGCTCGAGCTCGCGGCCCGCGAGCGTCGCGCCGAGCGCATCGATCGCGGCGCACACCAGCTCGTTGCCGGCCCCGAGCGTAAACGCGAGCCCGGTGCCGCGCAGCCCGGACTCGGTCTCGAGTCGCGTCACCGCGTACGAGTACACCGGATCGCGGTGCACGGAATCGGAGCCCGCTCCGCCCGTGAGCGGGAAGCGCACGTCCTGCGCGCGAACGCGCGTGATCACGACCGAGGCCAAGTCCCGCGATTGTACCTGGGTCGCCCTCCCCCGTATGCTGCGCGCGTGCGCATCACCGACGTGAAGACGCTGCTCCTGCGCGTGCCGCTGAAGCAGCGCACCATCACCGACTCGCAATCCCGCGTCGAGTCGGTCGAGTTCCTGCAGGTCGTGCTCGAAACCGACGACGGCATCAGCGGCTACGGCATGAACTGGAGCTACACGCCCGGGCTGCGCGCGGCGCAGGTGCTGGTCGACGACACGTACGTGCCCGTGCTGCGCGGCGCCGACGCGACGCTGCGCAAGGAGCTGGTGCGGCGCATGTACTACGCGAACCACTTCGTGGGGCGCGTGGGCGCGGCCGCGGTCGGACTCGCGGCCGTCGAGTTCGCGCTCTGGGATCTGGCCTGCAAGCGCGCGGGTCTGCCGCTCTGGCGCCTGCTGGGCCCGTGCCGCGAGCGCGTGCCCGCCTACAGCACCGACGGCGGCTGGCTCGACTGGAGCGTCGACGACCTGGTGCGCGACATGTCGGCGTTGGTCGCGCGCGGCTTCGATTCGGTGAAGATGAAGCTCGGCCTGCCCGACCCGGCCGAGGACCTGCGTCGCGTGGCGGCCGTGCGGCGCGCGCTCGGGCCGAAGGTCCGGCTGATGACCGACGTGAACACGCAGTGGACGCTCGCGACCGCGATCCCCTGGGGTGCGCGGCTGGCCGAGCACGACGTGTTCTGGCTCGAGGAGCCGCTGCACCCGTTCGACGTGAAGGCGCACGCGCGGCTCGCGCACGCGATCACGACCCCGATCGCCTGCGGCGAGACGATCTACACCAAGTACACGTTCCGCGATTTCCTCGAGGCCGGCGCGCTCGGCTTCGCGCAGCCCGACGCGACCAAGCTGCTCGGCATCGACGAGTGGCTCGAGGTCGCGGCGCTGTGCGCGGCCGCGAACGTGCCGGTCGTACCGCACACCAACGTGCAGCAGAAGCTGCACGTGCAGCTCGCAGCGGCCACGCCGGGCGCGCTGCTGGTCGAGAACTGTTACGAGTCGATCGCCGACATCTGGGAGGAGCCGCTGCGCGTCGTCGACGGGCACTACACGCTGCCCGAGGAGCCGGGCGTGGGCCTGCGCCTGCGCGACGCGGTCGTGCGCGAGCACAGGATCGCGTGAGCGCGCAGCGCGTCGACGCCCACCAGCACTTCTGGCGCTACGATGCCGCGAAGCTGTCGTGGATCGACGACGCGATGGCGCTCCTGCGGCGCGACTTCCTGCCCGAAGACCTGGCGCCGATCCTGCGCGTGAACGGCATCGATGCCTGTGTGGCGGTGCAGGCGCTGGACTCGAGCGCGGAGACGGAGTTCCTGCTCGCGCAAGCCGAGCGACACCCGATCGTGTCAGCGGTGGTGGGCTGGATCGACCTGCGCGCGCCGGACATCGAGCCCGAGCTCGAGCGGCTGCGCGAGCACCGCGTGCTGGCGGGCTTCCGTCACGTGGCGCAGGCCGAGGCCGACGACTTCCTCTGCACATCCGAAGTGATGCGCGGGGTGGGTGCGCTCGGGCGCTTCGGCTTCAGCTACGACCTGCTCGTGTTCGCGCGCCAGCTGCCGGCGGCGATCGCGCTCGTGCGCGCGTTCCCGAATCAGCGCTTCGTGCTCGACCACATCGGCAAGCCGGAGATTCGCGCCCGCAAGCTCGAGCCGTGGACGGCGCAGGTGCTCGAGCTCGCACGGCTCCCGAACGTCTGGTGCAAGCTGTCCGGCCTGGTGACCGAAGCCTACTGGACCCGCTGGGAAGCCGAGGACTTCCGCCCGTACGTGGACGTGATTCTCGAGGCGTTCTCCCCCTCGCGCGTGATGTACGGATCGGACTGGCCGGTGTGCTTGGTCGCGGCGACCTACGCGCGCGGGCTCGGACTCGTGAACGAGCTGATCGGCGCTCTCTCCGCGGACGAACGCGACGCGATCCTGGGCGGGAGCGCGGTCGAGTTCTACGGGATCGGCGTGCCGCCCGCAGCGCTCGAGCGGTAGCATGCCTCGACCAGCGCCATGCTGCGGATCGCGTCTTCGACGGAAGACTCGAGTCGCTCGTCCTCGCCCGCGACGAAGCGCTGCAGATTCGACATCGGGCCGAGGAACGCGTCGACGAACCAGGAGCCGACCAGCGGCACGTCGCGCCACTCGCCACCCGCCTCGCACAGCTCGAGCTCGTCGGGCCGGCCCTTCGGGTAATCGAGGTTCACGCCCATCACGAGCCGCGCGGCGCCGCGAGTTCCTTCGAGCTTCAACTCCGAGCACGCGTGCTTGGCGCCGAAGCGGTGCGCGTGGTTGGTGGTGACGCTACAGCGAAGCGTGTCGCCGTAGTCCAGCACGATCGTGTTGCGCGTGTCGGCGAGCTCGGGCGAGTCGGGATGGCGCACGCCGCGGCAATACACGGAGCGCGGCTCGCCGAGCAGCGCGCGGATCGCGTCCAGGTAGTGGATCGAGTGATACAGCACCTCGAGCCGCGGCAGCCCGCGCAAGAACGGCCACAGCTCCCACGGCGTGTGCAGGCAGATGCGCACCTCCAGGTCGAGCAGCTCGCCGAAGAAGCCGCGCGCGAGCGCGTCGCGCAGCGCCAGCACGTTTGGCGCGAAGCGGAGCTGGAAGTTGATCGCGGCGGAGAGCCGCTTGTCGCGACACAGCGCGAGGATGCGCTGCGCGTCGGCCAGGTTCTCGCCCATCGGCTTCTGGATCAAGAGCGCGCTGCCCGGACGCGCGCGCTCGAGGATGCCGAGGATCTCCACGCCCGGCACGGCGACGTCGAAGATCACGCCTTCGCAGGCGAACGCGTCGTCGAGCGAATCGTGCACACGCGCGCCCTTCCCCCAGGTGCGCGCGATCGATTCCGCGGCCTCGCGGCGAAGGTCGTATACGCCGGCCAGTTCGAAGCCCGCGCGCTGGTAGGCGGGAACGTGCGCGTCGCGCACGATGCCGCCACAGCCGATGGTCACGATCGGGCGCGGCGCCGACGGCTTCGGCCAGCGCTGCTGCAAATCCTGCACGTCAGTCCTGATGAAACACCTCGTCCATCTCGGCCCACCACTCGCCCGCGCGGCGGTCGGGAAGCGGGATCTGCATCGCCTCCATCACGTCCCACCACTCGCGCATGCGCGGTGCAGCGGCGAGCGCTCGCATGCGCGCCTCGTACTCGCCGTCGGGCCCGTGGTACTCGTAGTAGCCGAACAGCGTCCCGGCGCGGTGGAAGATCGAGTAGTTGCGAATGCCGGCGTCGCGGATCGCTCGCTCGATCTCTGGCCAGATGCGCGCGTGGTGGCGTTCGTACTCGTCGAGACGCGCGACGTCGAGTCCCAGCACCTGCCCGAAGCGACGCATTTGACCATCGTACAACGCGAGGCGTACAAAGGCGCGCGTGCCCGGACGACTCGAAGGCAAGCTCGCGCTCGTGACCGCTGCGGCGCAGGGCATCGGTTTTGCCACCGTGCGCGCCTTCGCGGCCGAGGGCGCGCGCGTGATCGCGACCGACGTGAACGAGGCGCTGCTCGAGCAGCTCGCGTCGGTGCCGCGCGTCGAGACGCGCCGGCTCGACGTTACCCGCGCGGCCGAGATCGACGCGGCCGCGCGCTCGCTCGGCGCACTCGACGTGCTCTTCAACTGCGCCGGCTTCGTGCATCACGGCACGGTGCTCGACTGCGCGGAGAAGGACTGGGACTTCTCGCTCGACCTCAACCTGAAGTCGATGTACCGCATGATCCGCGCTTTCCTGCCCGCGATGCTCGAAGCGGGCCGCGGCTCGATCGTGAACATGGCGTCGGCCGCGTCCACGATTCGGGGTGCGCCGAACCGTTTCGTGTACGCGACCAGCAAGGCCGGCGTGATCGGGCTGACCAAGTCGGTCGCGATCGACTACGTGGCGCGCGGAATCCGCTGCAACTGCATCTGCCCGGGCACGGTCGAGACGCCGTCGCTCGAGGACCGCATCGCCGCGCAGGGCGATCGCGAAGTCGCGCGCCGCGCGTTCATCGCTCGTCAGCCGATGGGCCGCCTCGGCCGCGCCGAGGAAGTCGCTTCGCTCGCCGTGTACCTGGCGTCCGACGAATCGTCGTTCACCACCGGCAGCGCCGTCTCGATCGACGGCGGATGGAGCATCTGATGGGCGCACTCGATGGACGCGTGGCGATCGTGACCGGCGGCGCGAGCGGAATCGGCGCGCGTACCGTGCGGCTGTTCGTCGAGCAAGGCGCGCGCGTTCTGATCGGCGACATGCAAGAGGCGCTCGGCCGCTCCGTCGCCGACGAGCTGCGCGGATCCGCCCTCTTCCAGCGCACCGAAGTCAGCCGCGAGGACGAAGTCCGCGCGCTGGTCGCACGCGCAGACCACGAGTTCGGCCGGCTCGACTGCATCTTCAACAACGCGGGCTTCGGTGGCGCGCTCGGTCCGGTCGCCGACACGCCGGTCGAAGAGTTCGACGTGACCTTCGCGGTGCTCGTGCGCGGCGTGTTCCTGGGCATGAAGCACGCGGCGCCGCTGCTGTGTCGCCAGGGCGGCAGCGTGATCAACACCGCCAGCGTCGCGGGGCTGGTGGCCGGCTACTCGCCGCACGCCTACGCCGCGGCGAAGGCGGCGGTGATCCAGCTGTCCCGCTCGGTCGCGCTCGAGCTCGCGCCGAGCCGCGTGCGCGTGAACTGCATCTGTCCGGGCTTCATCGCGACTCCGCTCGCGCTGAACAGCGTGGGCCGCACGCAGACGGGCGCCCAGCTCGAAGCCGCGAAGGCCGGCATGGCGAACGCGCAGCCGATCCCGCGCGCCGGCGAGCCGGATGACATCGCGCAGATGGCTCTCTGGCTCGCGAGCGACGCCTCGAGCTTCGTCACCGGCCAACACTTCGTGGTGGATGGCGGCTTCTCCGCCGGCCGCGCCTGGCCCGAGCAGCCCGAGTGGCTGCGCACGCATCGGCCGCTCAAGGTCTACAAACCGAGCTAGGCGCCGAGTTGCCCGTCTCCGACCTCGAGCTCATGCGCCTGCATGTAGATGCGCTGTACGCGCACGACGCGCGCGGGCGCATCGTGACTTCGAATGAATGGCGTCCGTCCCCGGCACCGCGTTTCTTCCTCGGCCGCACGATCGCGGGCAACGTCTGGCGATTCCGGTCGGACGTTCCGCAGCACGTCGTCTCGACGCTCGAGGCGCTGTGCCGCGACGAGCCCGTCTCGACCGACCTGCCGCGCGAGCCCGTTCGGCGCGAGGCGCTCGTCCGCGTGCTCGAGTCCCACGCGCCGGTCGCGACGATCTGGGCGGGACCGGCGTACGGGTTCGCGCACGTCGCCGCTCCGACTGCCACGTGTGTCGCAATCTCGGAGGCCAATTCGAGCCTGCTGCACAGCGGCTTCGAGTCCTGGCTCGAGGACGTGCCTCACCGCCAGCCGTTCGTCGCCATCGTCGAGCGGGGTCGCGCGGCGTCGCTCTGTGCGAGCGTCCGGATCACCGACGTCGCGCACGAGGCCGGAGTGGAAACCCTTCCCCCCCAGCGACGGCGAGGACACGCCGTACACGCGGTCGCGGCCTGGGCGAGAGCCGTGCGGCAGACGGGCGCGCTGCCGCTCTACAGCACGTCTTGGGACAATCTCGCCTCGCAGGGCGTCGCGGGGAAGCTCGGCCTGTCGCTGTACGGGGTCGACTTCCACGTCGCTTGACTGGAGCACCGGCGCCAGCGGATTCTCCGTCCCGGCGCTGGGCGGAAGGAGAACGGCATGGATCTGGAACGTGTGAAGCAGGAGTCGAAGCGACTGAGCCCTTGGGCGCACCTGGCCACCGTCGGCCGCGACGGCAAGCCGGACGTCGTTCCGATCCACCCGTCGTGGGAGGGCGACACGCTCTGGATCATGACCGGCGCGAAGAGCGTCAAGGTCCGCAACGTCGCGCACAACCCGAGCGTCGCGCTGCACTGGCAGGTGACCGAGGTCGGCGACGGGGTCGAGCTGTGGGGAACGGCGAAGATCTTCGCCGACCTCGACACCAAGAAGCGTCTGTGGAACGGCGTGTTCGACTACGACCTGAACCTGTTCGCGCCGGGCGGCGCGGAGGGATCGCCGGACGTCGTGTTCATGGCCGTGCGTCCCGAGCGCGCGCTGTACCTCGCTGCCTACGGCATGCAGGGCCGCGAGACCTGGTCAGCCTGAAGCGACGCGCCGGCCGTCGCGCAGGACGGGAAATTGCCGCTCTGTCGCACTGCACGGCTCGCGCGTGATCGAGCCGTGCTCGCCCGGCCGCAGCGCGATCGCGCCCTCGGGCGCGTACTGCAGGATATACGCGCGCCGCGTCTCGCTCGTCCCGTTGGGACCCGTCGCGTGCGGCGTGAGCGACGAGAACACCACGATCCCGCCCGCGCGCACGGGCGCTGTCACGGGCGCGCTCGGCGGCTCGTCGAAGCACACGAGGCCCAGATCGGTCGGCACGTGCGCGAGTGTTCCACCGCGGTGTAGCCCCGGCACGACGCGCGGGCAGCCGTTCGCCTCGGTCGCGTCCGTGAGCGCGACCCAGCAGGTCAGGTACGCCTGCGGCTCGACGAACGTGTAGCCGTTGTCCTGGTGCCACGGGAAGTCGGAGCGCGTGCCGGGCTTCTTGTACACGGCCTGATCCCAGTACAGGCGCACGTCGGGCCCGATCAGGTCGTGCACCAGATCGCAGAACACCGGGCTTCGCGCGAACTCGTGCAGGTACGGCGAGCGCGCGACCAGGTGCGTGGTGAAGGTGATCTCGTCCGCGCGCGCGATGTGCAGCCGTCCGCCCGGCTGCTTGCGCAGGAACGCTTCGGACTTCTGCTCGAACGGGTCGATCTCGGCGATCACGCGCGCGATGGTCGCGGCGTCGAAGGCATCGTCGAGCACGAAGTAGCCCTGCTCGTCCCAGCTTCGCGCCTGCGCGGCGTCGATGCGGCGGTACGCGCCGCGCGGCGGTTGCCACGCGAAGTCGCGGTTCCAGGCGTGCGGCGTCGCCTTCATCCGAGCGTCACGGGGCGCGCCGAACCCGGCCAGCCGGGAATCGGCGGATCCGGAACCGGCGGAGTCTTCGGCAGGTCCCCCACGGGCCGCGGCCACGCGATCGGCGTCACGTCGCTCGCGACCCTCGCCCCCGGCTCGATGCCCGCGCGATCCACGCACGGGTGTCGCTGCTTGCTCTGCTTCCGCGTCGTGCCGTCGGCGATGTAGATCATGGTGTGCACGCGGCGCGTGCGCGCGCCCAGGTTCGGCTTCGCGACGTGGATCGTGAGCGAGTGATGGAAGCTCACGTCGCCCGGCGCGACCGGCGCGTACTCGGGCGCGATGCCGCGCGCCTCCGGACCGTGCTCCAGATCGAAGCCGCTGGCGGTGAAGATGTTCGCGAACGACTTGACGCCGAAGCGGTGCGAGCCCGGCACGAAGCCGAGACAGCCCGTCTCGAGATCGGCCCCCTCGAACGCGATCCAGGCCGTGATGTTGTTCGTCTCCACGAGCGGCCAGTACGGCTGATCGTGGTGTGGATCCGTCTCGCGCCCGCCCGGCTCCTTGTACAGCGCCTGGTCGTGCCAGAGCCGAAGGGCGGGAACGCCGACGAGCTCCGCCGCGATCTGCGCGATGCGCGGGTGGAACGTGAGCGGCCGGACGTCCTCGTGATCCTCCCAAAGATTGATGCACTGCCGGAACGACTGCTCGTAGCGCGAGCGCTTTTCGAGCGGACGCGGGTCGTTCGCACTGCGCGCTGCGACGCCGCGGTCGACGGCGGCGCCGTAGCACTCGAGCTCCGCCGCCGAGAGCACGCCGCGCACCACCAACCAGCCCTGCTTGTCGAAGGTTTTCCGCTGCTCGTTGGTGGTCACCGACATTGCACCCTATGATGCACGCCCACCCCGATCCAGGGGAAGTGGACCGAGGGGAACCGAGAGATGGCGAAGAAGAAAGCGGCCGCGAAGAAGAAGACGACCGGCAAGCGCGCGCCCGCGAAGGCGAAGAAGGCGACGGCCCGCGCGCCGAAACTTGTTGGCGCTCAGAAGCGCTCGAGCGCTCCGAGGGGCACGAGCGCGCAGAAGGCCGGCGCCGCCGAGCTCGATCCGGTCACCGCCGCGCTGCAGCGCCGCCGTCTCGCGATGCTCTCGCGCTAGGACGATCTCAGGCCGAAGCGACGATCTGGCGCAGCTGCAGCAATCGCTGGCGCACCAGGGCCAGGCCCTCGCGCGGCAGCTCGATGTGACCGGCTTTCTGCGCGCGCTGCAGCTCGATCAGCCGCTTGCGCGCGCCCTCGATCGTGAAGCGCTCGGCGTAGAGCAGGTGCTTCACCACCAGGATGGTCTCGAGGTCCTTCCGCCGGTACATGCGCTGCTTGGAGCGCGACTTCGGCGGGACCATGGTCTTGAACTCGGTTTCCCAGAAGCGCAGCACATACGGCTCGACGCCCACGAGCTTGGCCACTTCACCGATCCGGAAGTAGGTCTTGTCGGGAATCCTCGCGAGCTGATCCTGGATCGCGTCGATCATTCGGTCACCCCCGCGGGGAATTCTAGCGAGCTATTCGTCGTCGTCCTCATCGCTGCCGGTCTCGAGCTCGCCGCCCTCGTTCAGAGCGTTCTTCAGCACCAGGCTGGGCTTGAAGGTGAGCACGCGGCGCGCCTCGAGTTGGATCTCTTCACCGGTCTGCGGGTTCCGTCCCTTGCGCGCGTTCTTCTCGCGCACGATGAAGTTCCCGAAGCCGGAGAACTTCACTTTCTCGCCGCCCACGAGCGCGTCCTTGATCACGTCGAAGACGGTCTCGACCAGCTCCGCGGACTCCTTCTTCGAGAAGCCCACGCGTTCGTAGATGGTCTCGACGATGTCGGCCTTGGTCATCTCTCTGCCCTCCCCAAACCAGAATACCTGTCTAGCGGAGCTCTCCGCTGAAGCGTTGCCCGAGCATCTCGATCACCCGCTCGGTCGTCTTGGCGACTTCCGCGTCCAGCAGCGTCCGGTCCGGACGCTGGAAGATCAGCCGGAACGCGATGCTGACCCTGCCTGCGGGTATTCCCTTGCCCTCGTATCGGTCGAAGATCGCCGCAGATACAAGCATATTGCCCGCGATCTTGCGGATCGCGTCGAGCACCTCGCCGGCCGGCTGGCTCGCGGCGAGCAGCACCGCCAGGTCGCGGCGCACGGCCGGGTACTGCGAGACCTCGCGGTAGCGGGACGGCTCGGCGGACAGATCCAACAGGGCCTGAAGGTCGACTTCGACGAGCGCGCAGGGGGCGCCGATCTCGAAGGCAGCGGCGACTTCCGGGTGGAGCTCGCCTACGCGACACAGCACGGTGGAGCCTCTGCGCAGCTCGCCCGACGCACCCGGGTGGAGCCACGGCGCGCTGGAGCCGGCGTGAAAGTCAGCGCGCTGACCGAGCTCGGCGAGCAGGTTCTCGGCGATGCCCTTGGCTTCGAAAAACGGGGGGATCGGCGCGGCCGGCTCCCACAGGTTGGCACGTTCGCCGCGGGTCACGAGCGCCCCCGCGCGCAGCGGCTCGTCGGGCAGCTGCCCGGGCGCGTTCGATAGGAACACCCGACCCACTTCGAAGATCCGCACCGAGTCGACCTGGCGCGAGAGATTGCGCCGCGCCGCGCGCAGAAGTCCGGGCAGGAGGCTCGTGCACAAGAGCGGCCCCATGCCGGGCATCGGATTCGCGAGCCGCACGGCGCGTCGGCGCTCGTCGTCGGCCGCCAGGCGCAAGCCATCGAGGTCGCTCGGTTGGATCGTCGGCATGAGCCGGATCTCGATCAGCCCGGCCGCCTTCAAGAGGTCGCGCGTGCGGTCGACGAGCGTTCGCGTCGCCGGGCTCGACACCGGCGAGAGCGCCGCGCGCGGCATCGTGGGCTCGATCGCGTCGTAGCCGTGGATGCGCGCGATCTCCTCGATCAAGTCCTCGGCGATCGACACGTCGTTGCGCCAGCTCGGCACCGTGCAGCGGAGCTTGTTCTCGACGTCGAGCCGCGCTTGGATGCCCACGCGCCCGAGCAGCACGACGATCTCTTCGGTGCTGAGCTTCGCGCCCAGCAGACGGTTGGGGTGAGCGGGGTCGAGCACGATTTCGCCGGCCCGAGGCGCCGCGTTTCCGCGCGCTTCGACGCGACCGCGCGAGACGGTGCCGCCCGCGAGCTCGGCGAGCAGCCGCGCGGCGCGATCGGCCGCGCGCGCGACACCTTCGGGATCGACCCCGCGCTCGAAGCGGTACGAGGCTTCGCTGCGCAGTCCCAGGCGCTTCGAGGTGCGGCGCACTCGCGCGGGCGCGAACTGAGCGCTCTCGATCAGCACGTCGCGGGTGGTCGCGCGGACTTCCGTCTCGGCCCCACCCATCACGCCCGCGATCGCGATCGCGCGCTCGGAATCGGCGATCAC
>JANNLG010000091.1:0-69925 GCA_031396695.1 Deltaproteobacteria bacterium | reverse complement strand
CGGCTCCGGCCAGCGCTCGGGGTTCCACAGCTCCGCGCGCAGGAACGCGCGCGCGCAGTGGAAGAAGCAGCGCTCGACCCGCACGCGGATTCCGAGCAGCGCCGGCTGCCCGCGCGCCGAAAGCCGCGCGAGCAGCTCGGGATCGGCGCGCAGCTCGGCTCGCCCGCTCACCCGCAGCGTCTCGTCCGTGCCCGGCACCAAGAAGATCAGGCCCACGCGCGGATTCGCGAGCAGGTTCTGCAGCCCGAACAGCAGCTTGTTGCCCTTGCGGTCCGGGATCACCAGCGTGCGCTCGTCCTCGAGCAGCACGAAGCCGGGGCCGTCGCCCTTCGGCGACACCTCGGGCATGCCGTCGCGGTCGGTGGTCGCAAGCAGGCAGAACGGCGACTTCGCCAGAAAGCTGCGCATCTGCTCGTCGAGGTGATCGAAGAGTTTCTGGCGCGTGGCGGGATTGGGTTCGCCGATCCGCTCGCGCAGGGCGGCTTCGGTAGCGATGCGGAAGGCGTCGGTCTCGGGCACGCGGTTCTCCGTTCTGCGGGTCGAAGGCCGATCATACGCAGGCCCCGTCCGCCTCGCGACTCGCAGGCAAGTTCGCTTGAGGCAACGACTTTTCGCAGTCTGTGCTTGCGAGGTCGAGCCCGCCGGTGATAGGTTTCTGCCGTCCTTTGACGCTGTGGCATCGACCGCCACGATGGAGATGCAATGCGCCGGTTGACTGCTCGAATCTTCGGCTCGCGAACGGGTATCGCCGTGGCGTGCGCACTGGCGCTCGGAGCGTTCTCGGGCACGGCCAGCGCGGTGACGATCGACAGCGTCGGCGACAGCTTCACTGTTGAATTCGATGGGAACATCGACGGCGGCGACGTCGCCGGCCTGACAGCGTCCGCGTTGATCGAGGTCGAGTCCATCGTCGGCAACACGTTGGTGCTCGAGATCACGCTCACGAATACGTCGACCGTGCTGTGGGAGACCTCACGAGTGAGCTCGTTCGGGTTCGACACCAATCCGGACGTCGTCAGCGCATCGCTCTCGAGTGGCGTCTACAGCAGTGTGAACGTCGGCGGAAGCTTCCCGAACGGCTTCGGCTCGATCGATCTGTGTGTGATCAACAATCGGAACAACTGCACGGGCGGCCGCGGCGGCGGGCTCGCGATCGGCGAATCCGACGTGATTACGCTGACGCTGAACTTCAGCCAGGCGGTCAGCTCGGTCGAGCTCGAGAACTTCGGTGTGCGCTACCAATCGCTGTCGTCGAGCGCGCTCGGCTTCTCGGGTGCCTCGGGAACCGGAAGCCCGACGGTTCCGAACAACCCGATCCCCGAGCCCGGCTCGGCGGCGATGTTCCTGCTCGGCGGAGTGGTCGTCGCAGGGTTTGTGCGCAAGCAGGTGCTGACGGCGCGCGCGTAGCCGGTAGACTCCGCGGCATGGAGGCGTGCCGCTGACGTCCGCCGCGCAGTCCCCGCCTCGAACCCTGCTCGTCGTGCCCTGCTACAACGAGGAGCAACGGCTCGATCTGGCTGCGTTCCGCGCGTGCGTCGCGAGCGACCCGTCGATCGGCTTCCTGTTCGTGAACGACGGCAGCAGCGACGGGACGCTCGTGCGTCTGCGCGAGCTCGAGGCGGGCGATCGTGAGGCGTTCGCGGTGCTCGACTTGCCGCGCAACGCGGGCAAGGCCGAGGCCGTGCGCGCGGGCCTGTGCGTCGCGTTCAAGTCGAACGCGCGCTTCGTCGGCTACTGGGACGCGGACCTGGCCACGCCGCTCGACGAGATCCCGCGCTTCGTGGCCGTGCTCGAGCGTCTGCCCGGCATCGAGCTCGTGTTCGGCGCGCGCGTGCAGCTGCTCGGCCGCTCGGTGCGGCGCAGCGTGGTTCGGCACTACCTCGGGCGAGTCTTCGCGACGGCCGTCTCCCAGGTGCTCGGACTGCCGATCTACGACACGCAGTGCGGCGCGAAGCTTATGCGCCGCAGCCCGCAGCTGGCGGCGATCTTCGAGACACCGTTCGGCGTGAACTGGACGTTCGACGTCGAGCTGCTCGCGCGGCTGATCCGTTCGCGCGACGGGGGCGATCGGCCCCCCGCGCGCGAGGCGGTCTACGAGCTGCCGCTCGAGCGCTGGCACGACGTGGCCGGCTCGAAGGTGCGACCGATCGACTTCTTCGTCGCGTTCTTCGAGATCGCGCGGATCTGGTACAGGTATCGGGGGAGGGGAGAGTGAGTCGCCGCAAGACGAGTCCGCCGCCGTTCGGCGAGTTCCGCGAGCCGCCGGTCGCGCGCATGCGCGAGCTGCTCGCCGCGATGGTCGGTCGGCGCGTGGTCGTGGTCGGCGACGCGACGCTCGACGCCTACGTGATCGGCGAGGTCGAGCGGATCTCGCCCGAGGCACCGGTGCCGGTGCTCGCGGTCGAGCGCGAGGAGTTCATGCTCGGCGGCGCGGCGAACGTCGCCAAGTCGCTCGTCGCGCTCGGCGCGCGCGCGAGCCTGTGCACGGCGATCGGCGAGGACGCAGACGGCGCGCTGTTCCGCGGCGAGGCCGAGAGCCTCGGCATTCCGTCGCCGGGAATTCTCGCCGACCGGGAACGGGTCACCACGCGCAAGACGCGCATCGTCGCGCGCCGCCAGCAGGTGATCCGGCTCGACCGCGAGACCATCGCGAGCCTCTCGCCCGCGCTCGAGAAGCGCCTGTGCGCGCGCGTCGTCGCCGCGGTGCGCAAGGCGGACGCGCTGATCCTGTCCGACTACGCCAAGGGCGTGCTCACGCCCGCTGTCTGTCGCGCCGCCATCGCGGCCGCTGGCGGCAAACCCGTGGTGGTCGATCCGAAGGGCTTGCCGTGGGAGGTCTACCGCGGCGCGACCGTGATCAAACCGAATCTGCGCGAAGCGGCTGCGTTCGCCGGCGTTCGACTCGCGAATGTCGACGACGTGGCGGCGGCGGCGTTGCGCATGACCAAAGAGCTCGACGTCGCGCACGCGCTCGTCACGCGCGGACAGGCGGGCATGTTGCTCGGCTCGCGCGGAGGTGAGCTGCTCGAGATCTCCGCGCGCCCGCGCGAACTGATGGACGTGACCGGCGCGGGCGACGTGGTCGCGGCCGCCGTCGCGCTCGCGCTCGCTGCGGGCGCCGAGATCGCCGAGGCCGCCTGGCTCGCGAACATCGCGGCGGGCGTGAAGGTCGGGAAGTTCGGCGCCGCCACGGTTTCGGGTCAGGAAATCCTGGCCGAGCTCGGCGCGAAGAGCGCGCGCTCGCACGAGAAAGTCGCGACCCGCGCGCAAGCGGCCGAGCTGGCCGCGCGCCTGCGCGCGCAGGGCCGCTCGGTCGTGTTCACCAACGGCTGCTTCGACATCCTGCACCTCGGTCACGTGCGCTATCTCGAGCGCTCGCGCGCGCTCGGCGAAGCGCTGATCGTGGGCGTGAACACGGACGCATCGGTGCGCCGGCTGAAGGGAGCGGGCCGGCCGCTGCAGAGCGAGCACGACCGCGCGCAGATTCTGGCGTCACTGGAATGTGTCGACGCGGTGGTGCTGTTCGATGAGGAGACGCCGCTCCAACTGATTCGCGCGCTCCGCCCCGACGTGCTCACCAAGGGCGCCGACTACAAGACCAAGCGCGACGTGGTCGGCTGGGACGTCGTCCAAAAATGGGGCGGCCGAGTCGAGCTCGTCCCGCTGGTCGAGGGCCGCTCGACCACTCGCCTGGTCACGAAGGCCGCCGGGAGCTGAGGCTCGGCGCGCGAGACCTTCGTCCGTCATTCAGGCTCGGCTTGCATTTAATCGATCGTTCGAATAATTTCTAGCCATGGCACTGCGGCACGAACGAAGGCAGGGGCAGGCGAAGCGGGTGGGTCGGCCGGCTCGCGGCGAGTCGGCCGACGACGTCCGGCGCCGGCTGGTCGCGGTGGCGCGCGAGCTGTTTGCCAAGCGCGGCTTCGGCGAGGTGGGGATTCGCGAGATCGCGCGCGAGGCCGACGTGACCCCGGGCATGATCTCGTACTACTTCGGAGACAAGCTCGGCTTGTACGAGGCGATGCTCGGCTCGGTGTTCGAGGAGCTGCTCGGGCGGGTGCGCGAGCTGGCCGCGCAGCCGGACGACGGCACCGGTCCGTTGGTTGCGCTGGTGCGGATGTACATCGCGACGATCGCGAGTCAGCCGTGGGTGCCGGCGCTGCTCCTGCGCGAGATCGTGACCGGAGACTCCGCGGCGCGCGCGCGCTTCATCGAGCGCTTCGCGACGCGCGCGGCCGCGCTCATCCCCGGACTGGTCGCGGCCGAGGTTGCGAGCGGCGAGCTGCGTTCGGACCTCGAGCCGAAGCTCGCGGTGCTGTCGCTGTTCGGCATGTGCATCTTCCCGTTTCTCGCGCACCCGCTCACCGGCAAGGTGCTCGGATACGAGCTCGACGCCGCGTTCAGCGAACGACTGATCGAGCACACGACGCGGCTGTTCTTCGACGGCGCGCGCGCGCGCGTGGAGCCGACATGAAGCGTACCCGGATCGCGAGTCTCGTTCTGCTGGCGGCCTGCGGCTCCGATCCCGCCGACCTCCCGGCCGTGGGCACGCTGGAGCGCGACCGCATCGAGCTGGTCGCGGAAGCGAACGAGCCGATCGTCGCGATCTTGGTCCGCGAGGGCGACGCCGTCGTCGCGGGTCAGGTGCTCGTGCAGCTCGACGACGCGCTGCTCGATGCGCAGAACGCGCGCGCCGAAGCCACGCGCGACGAGCTGCGCGCGCGGCTCGCCGAGGCCGAGCGCGGGCCGCGCGCCGAGCGCATTCGCGAAGCGCGCGCGCGGCTGGCCGGCGCCGAGAGCGCGGTGCGCAACGCGCAGTCCGACTTCGAACGCGCGCGCGCGCTCGAGCAGCGCGCGTTCGAGTCGCAGGCGCGCAGCGACCTGTTGCGCGCGCGGCGCGACGAGGCGATCGCGCGGCGCGACGAATTCCGCGCCACGCTCGAGGCGCTCGAACAGGGCTCGACCTCGGAAGAGCTCGATCAGGCGCGCGGCGCGCTGGCGGCCGCCGATGCGCAGGTCGCCGAGATCGGCATTCGCCGCGCGCGCCTGGCGGTACGCGCGCCGCGCGCGGGTCGCGTGGACGCGCTGCCGTTCGAGCTCGGCGAGCGCCCGCCGGCCGGCGCGGTGGTCGCGATCCTGCTCTCGTCCGACCCGGCCTACGCGCGCGTGTACGTGCCCGAGCCTGTGCGCGCGCGCATCGCCGCCGGCAGTCGCGCGCGCGTGCAGATCGCGGGTCTCGAGGGCGAGCTCGCGGGCACGGTGCGCATGCTCTCTCACGAGGCCGCGTTCACGCCGTACTTCGCGCTCACGCAGTACGACCGCGGCCGGCTCTCGTACCTGGCCGAGATCGAGATCGACGGAGTGCCCGACCGGAATCTGCCGACCGGCGTGCCGGTCGAGGTGCGCTTCGAGCTCGACGCGCTAGCCGAGGCGGGGCCCGCGCCCGTGCCGAAGTGAGCGACGCGATCGCGATCCGCACGCGCGGACTCACGCGCTGCTTCGGGTCGCTGGTCGCGGTCGATCACGTCGATCTCGAAGTGCCGCGCGCGGCGATCTACGGTTTCCTGGGCCCGAACGGCTCGGGCAAGTCGACCACGATCCGCATGCTGTGCGGACTGCTCGTGCCGTCCGAGGGCGAAGCGGAGGTGCTCGGCCTGCAGATGCCGCGCGACGCCGAGAAGCTGCGCCGCAAGCTCGGCTACATGACCCAGCGCTTCTCGCTCTACGAGGATCTGTCGGTGCGCGAGAACCTCGAGTTCCTGGGCGAGATCTACTCGCTCGGAAAAGCGCAGCGGCGCGCGCGCATCGAGGCGCTGCTCGAGGAGTTCCGGCTCGGCGAGCGCGCCGAGCAGCGCGCGGGCACGCTCTCGGGCGGACAGAAGCAGCGGCTCGCGCTCGCCGCCGCGACGCTGCACGAGCCGGAGCTCCTGTTCCTGGACGAGCCGACCAGCGCGGTCGATCCGCAGAGTCGGCGCGATTTCTGGGAGAGCTTGTTCCGGCTGGTCGAGCGTGGCACGACTATCCTCGTCTCGACGCACTACATGGACGAAGCCGAGCGCTGTCACGGACTCGCGATCCTGGACCGCGGCCGGGTCGTCGCGAACGGCGCGCCGGAACGCTTGATGGCCGAGATCGAGGCGGCGGTGGTCGAAATCGAGGGACCCGACCTGCGCGCGGCGCGCGACGTGCTGGCGCGACTCTCGGAGGTGCAGAGCGTGGCGCAGCTCGGACAGCGGCTGCACGCGCTGGTCGATCGCGAGGTCGCGGAGCCGGCGTCGCGGGTCGCGCATGCGCTCGCCGACGCCGACGTCGACGCGCACGTGGTGCTCGCGCGCGCGAGCCTCGAGGACGTGTTCGTCGCGTCGACGCGCCGCCTGCGCGAGTCGGAGGCGAACGCATGACCGGCTTTACGCGCTCGCTCTCGCGCATCTCTGCCATCGCACGCAAGGAGTTCCGCCACCTGCGCCGCGACCGGCTGACCGGCGGCATGGTCGCGGGTGTGCCGCTGATGATGACGATGCTGTTCGGCTACGCGATCAACCAGGACGTGCGCCACCTGCGCGCCGGTGTCGTGGACCTGGCGGGCACGCAGCGCGCGCGCCTGCTGGTGCAAGACGCGCAAGCCACGCAGGTGATCGACGTGGTCTACAGCGCGCGCTCGGTCGAGGCGCTCGAGCGCCAGCTGGTGGAGGGGCGGATCTCGGTCGGGATCGTGATTCCCGCCGACTTCGAGCGCCGCGCGATCGACGGCGATCGCGCGCGCGCACAGCTGCTCGTCGACGGCGGCGACCCGATCGTGCTCGCGGCCGCGCGCGGGCTCGCGTCGCTCGAGATGGTCGATCGCTTCGCGCGACCCGCGGCTGCGGCGGCACGTGCGGCGCCGGTCTTCGAGCTGCGCGCGTACTACAACCCGGAGCGCCGCTCGCCCGTGCACATCGTGCCGGCCCTGTGCGGTGTCATCCTGACGCTCACGCTCGTGCTCTTCACCGCCGTCGCGATCGTGCGCGAGCGCGAGCGCGGAAACCTCGAGCTCTTGATCACCACGCCGGTGCAGACGCCCGAGCTGATGGTCGGCAAGATCGCGCCGTACGTGCTGATCGGGTACGCGCAGGTCACGCTGATCCTGGTGCTCGGCCGCTATGTGTTCGGCGTGCCGATCCAGGGCAGCCTGCTCGGGCTGTATGCGGGCACGGGCGTCTTCGTCGCGGCCGCGCTCACGCTCGGGCTCCTGATCTCGACGCTCGCGCAGACGCAGTTCCAGGCCTTCCAGATGGCGTTCGTCACCTTCCTGCCGCAGATCCTGCTGTCGGGCTTCATGTTCCCGTTCGACGGCATGCCGTGGCCGGCGCGCTGGCTGGCGGAGGTGTTCCCGCTCACGCACTTCCTGCGCATCGTGCGCGGGATCGTCCTGCGCGGCGCGACGCTCGGCGAGCTCTCGCGCGACGTCTGGCCGCTCGTGCTGTTCTTCTCGGTCGCGATCGGGATCGCGATCCTGCGTTTCCGCAAGCGGCTCGATTAGGGGCTTCTCATGCCGCGCTCACGGGGGATTCAAGTCGATCGGCTTCAATCCCTCGCGTGCCTGCTCGCTGTCGACGCCGCGCTTCTGTAACCTGCCGCCACCTCCCTCCCCGGAGTGTGCATGCTCGAGAAGTGGCAGGCGGCGGTGCTCGGGCTGGTCGAGGGAATCACCGAGTATCTGCCGGTGAGTTCGACCGGCCATCTGATCCTGGCGCAGTCTTTGCTCGGTCTGGATCAGCCGGAGATGAAGTCCGCGCTGGACGCCTTTTCGATCGTGATCCAGGGCGGCGCGATCCTGGCGGTGCTCGGCTTGTACGCCTCGCGCGTCGCGCAGATGTTGCGCGGAGTCGTGGGCCGCGACGAAGCGGGGCTTCGCCTGCTGCGGAACATCGCCGTGGCATTCCTGCCAGCGGCGATCCTCGGCCCGCTGCTCGACGACTGGCTCGAGCTGCATCTGTTCCGGCCGCTGCCGGTGGTCGGAGCGCTGCTGGCCGGCGGCGTGTGGATGATCTGGCTGGATCGCGGGCGCGCCTCGGCGGAGCCGCGCGGCGCGCTGGCGCTGGACGCGCTCGACTGGCGGCGCGCGTTCGCGATCGGCTTGTTGCAGTGCGTCGCCATGTGGCCCGGCACTTCGCGTTCGATGATGACGATCGCGGGCGGCACGCTCGTGGGCCTGCGCCCGCGCGACGCGGCCGAGTTCTCGTTCCTGGTCGGCGTGCCGACGCTTGGTGGCGCCTGCGTCTACAAGCTGGCCAAAAACGTGCTGGCCTCGGCCCGCGACGGCACACCGAACTTGATCGAAACGCTGGGCGCCGGCTCGGTCGCGCTCGGCGTCGCGGTGGCGACGCTGTCGGCCGCGCTGGCGGTGCGCTGGTTGGTCGCCTTTCTGAACCGCCACGGGCTGGCCGCGTTCGGTTGGTATCGCGTCGGCCTGTCCGCGGTCATGGCCGTCGCGTTCTGGTTCGGCTGGGTGCGGATCGCGTAACACCGCGGTTCGCCGCGAAGCGGGCGCGATGAACGACGCGCTGCTCGATGCGCTGCGCGATCCCTGGTTGCTCCTCGGCCTGATCGGTCAGGCGATCTTCTCGCTCCGCTTCGTCGTGCAGTGGATCCACTCCGAACGGGCGGGCCGCAGCATCGTGCCGGAGGTGTTCTGGCAGCTCTCGATCGCCGGCTCGGCGCTGCTGCTGCTGTACTCGCTATACCGGCGCGATCTGGTGTTCATCATCGGGCAGTCGACCGGCTTCCTGGTCTACGCGCGCAACATCGCGCTGCGGCGTCGCGAGGTCGCATGACCGAGCAGCTCACCGGCGTGTCGGTCGTCGTGCCGCTCTTCGACGAAGAGGAGAACGTCGTCCCGCTGGTCGCCGAGCTGGTGGCCGTGCTCGGCGTGCGCGAGCTCCCGTGGGAGCTGATCCTGGTCGACGACGGCAGCCGCGACGAGACGCGCAAGCGGGCGTTCGAAGCCGTCGAGCGCAACCGCCACGTGCGGCTCGTGCCGCTGCGGTGGAATCTCGGCCAGTCCGCGGCGCTGCTCGCCGGTGTGCGCACTGCGCGCTTCTCGCACGTGGCCACACTCGACGGGGATCTTCAGAACGATCCCGCCGATCTGCCTGGCTTGCTGGAGCGAGCCGCACGCTTCGACGTGGTGATCGGGCGTCGCGCGATTCGCCGCGACTCGCTCTCGCGCCGGCTCGCGAGTCGGTTCGCGAACGCCGCGCGCCGTGCGCTGCTGCGCGACGGCGCGTCGGACACGGGCTGCTCGCTCAAGGTCTTTGCGGTCGAAGCGTTCGTCGAGCTGCCGCAGTTCGACGGCATGCACCGCTTTCTGCCGGCGCTGTTCGCGCGACAGGGACTCTCCGTGCACGAGCTCGACGTGAACCACCGCCCGCGCCGTACGGGGCGCTCGAAGTACTCCAACTTCAAGCGCTTGCGGCGGACGCTCATCGACCTGCTGGGCGTGTGGTGGCTGATGCGGCGCGCGATCCTGCCCGAGATCGACGCCGCGCCGCGCTAGCCGCCGTTGTCGCGCTCGCGTGCGAGCTGGAACAGGTCGAGGAACCAGGGCTGCTCGCGCGACACGCGGTAGAGGCGCTCGCGCTCGTCGATCGTCAGGTGGGTGAGTCCATCCACCTCGATCGTCTGCGCGCGCACCATCGCGACGCCGCGCTGCAGCGCGAGCACGAGCAGGAAGGCGGGCACGGCCGCCAGCGCGAAACCGGCGAGCCGACCGCGCAGCGCCGCGACCAGCGCGACCGCGAAGAGTCCGCCCACGACCAGCGACGCGAGGACGATCAGCGCGAGCGGCCGGGCTTCGAGCCAGTGGAAGTACAGCGCGAGCAGCGCGGTGGCGGCGATCCCCGCGAGCGCGAACGGCGCGCCGAGCCCGCGCGCGAGCCAGAAGCGCGCCCGCGGCGCGAGCGCGGCGAGCGACTCCGCGCACAGCAGCGCGAGCGACGGCAGCATCACCAGCGTGTAGTGCGCCTGCTTCTGCGGCAGCAGCGAGAACGCTACGAACGGCGCCACGAAGCCGAGCGCCGCGAAGCGCATGCGCGGATCGTCGCGGTACACCCGCGTCGTCCAGAGCCGCCACAGAACGATCGGCAGCAGCACGCTCGCGGGCGCGGCGCGCCGCGGCAGAACCGTCAGGTAGTACCAGACCGGCTGGTAGTGCTTCGCGTCGACGCCGAACTCCGAGCTGAAGCCGAGCGGCAGGACCAGGTCCTGCCAAAGCGACTCGAAGGCGCCGGGCACGCGCGCGACGATCGCCACGTACCACGCGATGCCGATCGCGAATGCCAACGCGATGGCGCCGAGCAGACCGGGCTCGCGCAGCCGACGCAGCTCACCCTCGAGCGCGAGGAAGACGAGGATGGGTAGGAGGACGACCACGAACACCGCGGTCGCCTTCGAGAGCAGCGCAAGCCCGGCGAGCAGGCCGAGCAGCGGCAGCAGCGCGTGTCGCCGCGTGAAGTGCAGGCGATCGAATGCGAACAGGGTCGCCGCACAGAAAAAGGCGAGCAGCATCTCCGCGTCGCCGCGCCGGCCCGAGGCCGTGAGCTGGTACATGGCGACGATCACCGCGCCGGCCGCCAGACCCCGGCCGATCCCACCCAGCGACGCTCCCCACGCGATCACCAGCGCGACCAGCGCGAGCGTCGCGAGGGCCGACGGAAGACGCACCGCGAAGGCGCTGGTGTCGTCGAGCAGGCTCGCCGTCGCGGCCCCCGCCCAGTACATCAGCGGCGGCTTCTGCAGCCGCGCCTGCCCCTGAATGCGCGGGACCATCCAGTCGCCCGACCGAACCATCGAATGCACCACCGAGAGGCAGCGCTTCTCGCTCGAGCGTGCCACTGGCTCCTCGCGCAGGTTCAGGAACAGCACGCCCGACATCGCGATCAGCAACACCGCCGCGCACAGGCCGCCGCCCAGGCGCCTCCGGTACCACGGTCCCGAATCGAGCTCGCTGTCGTGGGTCATCGAGAGGCGTCTTTTAGCACAGCGATCGCTTGACAAGCTCGGGCCGCGGACGCGAAGCTGCCATCGATGTCCGCTTTCGACCTTCTCGGCTCGCTCGCGAAGCGCGCGCAGATTTGCGCCTCGCTCGGCGTCTGCGCGGAGACCCGCGTGTAGCCGGAAGGACAGCGTTTTACCCTCGAACGCCCTTCCGGATCCCTCCGGAAGGGCGTTCGGCGTTTCGGGGAGTCGACATGGCGCCCGCGATCGAGCTCGAAAACCTGCGCAAGACGTTTCGCGTGACCGAACGCGCCCACGGACTCGCGGGCTCCCTGCGCGCGCTGTTCGTCCGGCGCACGCGCGAGGTGGTGGCGGTCGACGATCTCTCGTTCGCGATCGCGCCCGGCGAGCGCGTGGCGTTCGTGGGCCCGAACGGAGCCGGCAAGTCGACCACGCTGAAGATCCTGTCGGGGATCCTGCAGCCGACCGCCGGACGGGTGCGCGTGCTCGGGCTCGAGCCGGGACGCGAGCGCACGCGGCTAGCGTATCGGATCGGCGCGGTTTTCGGTCAGCGCTCGCAGCTCTGGAGTCACTTGCCGGCCGCGGACACGTTCGACCTGCTGGCGCGCATCTACGAGCTCGAGCCGGCCGAGTACCGGCGCCGGCGCGACGACCTGGTCGCGAGCTTCGAGATCGCGCAGGTGGTCGAGAAGCCGGTGCGCCAGCTCTCGCTCGGCGAGCGCATGCGCTGTGAGCTGGTGGCGAGCCTCCTGCACCGGCCGGAGATCCTGTTCCTGGACGAACCGACGATCGGGCTCGACGTGGTCGCGAAGGCCACCATTCGCGACCTGTTGCGCGAGCGCGGCCGTCTGGACGGCTGCACGATCCTGCTCACCTCGCACGACACCGGCGACATGGAGAGCGTGTGCGAGCGCGTGCTCGTGATCCATCACGGACGGCTCCTGCTCGATCGCTCCCTCGCCACGCTGCGCAGGGGCTTCATCGCCAAGAAGCGCGTCTCGGTCGTGACCGAGGAGGTGGAGCTGCGCGTCGACCTGCCGGGCGTGAGGCGGCTGCCGAGCGCGAGTCACCGCACGGAGCTCGAAGTCGATCTCGACGTGATCGGCGTCGACCGTGTGGTTGCCGCGATCGTGGCCGGCGCCCGCGTGCTCGATCTGTCGGTCGAGGATCCGCCGATGGAGGAGATCGTCAGCGCCATCTACGCGGGCGCGGCCCGGTCGGTGTCGCGCGCATGACGGCCGATCGCTTCGTCCGTTCGACCCGCAAGTACGGTGCGATCGCGTTGGTGTCCGCGCGCCGGGCGCTGGCCGAGCGCTCCGTGCTCGCGGGCCGCGCCCTGTTCCTCGGCGTGATCGTGTTCATCTTCTCGCGCGTTTGGGAGACGGTGCTGGGGCAGGGCCCCCAGGCGATCCCGGGCGCGGGCAAGCGGGAGCTGATCTGGTACCTGGCCGTCACCGAATGGTGTCTGCTGTCCGTGCCGCACCTGTTCCTGGCGATCGAGGCCGACGTTCGCTCCGGCGACATCGCCTGCCGGCTGGTTCGGCCGGTCTCCTATCTCGGCACGCAGATCGCGGAGGCGCTCGGCGAGACGGGCTTGCGCCTGCTCGTGCTCGGACCGACTGGCGCGGCGGTCGCCTTCTGGATGGCGGGCGGGTTTCCGGAGGATCCGCGCGGTCTCCTGCTCGCGTTGCCGCTCGGCGCGCTCGCGAGCGTGCTCGCGGTGCTCTCGACGGCGGCGATCGGGCTGTCCGCGTTCTGGATCGTGGACACGAGCCCGGTCTACTGGATCTGGCAGAAGCTCGTGTTCGTGCTCGGCGGGCTCCTGCTACCGCTCGAGCTGTATCCGGACTGGCTGCGCACACTGGCGCGCTGCTCGCCGTTCCCCGCCATGCTCTGGGGACCGGGCCGGATGGCGTTCGGATTCGCGCCGGAAGCTGCGCTGGTGACGCTGCTCGAGCTGTTGGCGTGGGGCGTAGGGATCGGCGTCGGACTCGCCTGGCTCTCGCGTTCGGCCCGCGCGCGGCTCACCGTGAGCGGGGGCTAGCGATGTCGCGACTCGCCGGCACGCTCCGCTTCGCGCGCGCGCTCGTGGCCATGAACCTGCGTTCGAGCCTGGCGCTGCGCGGCGCCTTCTGGTTGCAAGCCAGCTTCATGGCGCTCAACAACGCGGCGTTCTTCTCGGTCTGGTGGCTCTTGTTCGAGCGCTTCCCCGAGATCGGCGGCTGGCGTCTGCTCGACGTGCTGACGCTCTTCGGTGTGGTCGCGTCGGGCTACGGCGCGTCGATCGTGCTGGCGGGCGGGGTGCGCGACCTGGGCCGCGCGATCCACGACGGCGAGCTCGACTCGTGCCTGGTCCAGCCCAAGCCGGTGCTGCTGCACCGGCTCGCGTCACACACGATCGCTTCGGGCTGGGGCGACATGGCGAGCGGCGCGGTCATGCTCGGGCTCGCGGGCGCGCTCGAGCCCGCGTCGCTCGCGGCCACCGGGCTCGCGGTGGCCTCGAGCGCCTGCGTGTTCACGGCCAGCGGCGTGCTGCTGCAAAGCCTCTCGTTCTGGATCGACGGCATGGAGACGTTCGCGCGGCAGATCTCCGAGTTCACGCTGGTCTTCAGCACCTATCCGCGGCCGCTGTTCTCGGGCGGGGTCAGCGTCCTGCTCTACACCGTCGTGCCGGCGGGCTTCGTCGGCTTCCTACCGGCGGAGCTGGTGCGCGCGCCGAGCCTCGCGCTCGCGGCGGCAGCCCTGGCCGCGTCGTTGGGCTGGACGCTGCTCGCGATTTTCGTGTTCGAGCGCGGTCTCGTGCGCTACGCCTCGGGCAATCGGATCGGCGCGCGCTCGTGAGTCCGCGCGTCTAGACGTCGGCGATCGCGCGGTAGATCGCGCGCAGCCGGCGCGCGGAGGCCGCCCACGACATCGCGCGCGCGTGCGCGAGCCCGCGCGCGCGCAGGTCCGCCGCGAGCGCGGAATCGAACACGACCCGGCGCAGTGCCGCCTCGAGCTCGTCGCCTCGGCGCGCATCGACCAGCAGCGCCGCGTCGCCGGCCGCCTCGGGCAGCGAGGCCGCGTTCGAGCACACGACCGGCGTCCCGCAGGCCATCGCCTCGAGCGTGGTCAGTCCGAAGCCCTCGTACAGGCTCGGCACGGCGCAGACGCGCGCGGCGCCGATCAGAGCCACCAGCTCCGGCTCCGGCACGCCCGTCATGCGCAGCGTGCGCGCGCGCATGCCGGTGCGATCGAGCGCAGCCTCGACCTCGGCCTCGCCGTCGCTGCCGCGACCGACCAGCACCAGCCGCAGCTCGGGCAGGCGCGCCATCGCCTCGATCAGCGTGACGAAGTTCTTGCGCGCGGTGAGCAGGCCGATCGCGATCACGTAGTCGCCGTGCTTCGCGCGCAGGCCGGCCACGAGCTCGGGCGCGGTCGGCGCGAAGCGCTCGCAATCGACGCCGAGCAGAACGGGGTGCACGCATTCGGCGGGAAACGCGTACTGCTCGCGGATCTCGTTGGCGGTGAAGGCGCTGTAGGTCATCACGTGATCCGCGCGCGAGACGGCGAGCGCGATCTTCCCGCTGCGCTTCTCGTGCCAGGACTGAGTGACCCACTCCACGTTCCGCACCGCGTTCAGGTCGTGGATCGTGACCAGCTTGGTGATGCGCGGCGTGCGCGGCAGGTACACGGCCATCGAGTGCAGGAGCCGCGCGCCGCGCAGGATCCAGCCGTTCAACGGATCGATCAACACGCGCACGCGCGCGTTCTCGGCCTGCGGCCGCCACAGGTCTCCGCGCCGCCAGCGGCCGAAGCGGTTGCAGAGCGCGTATTCGGTCTCGCGGTCCTGCGCCAGCAGCTCGCCGGCCAGCGCGCGGATCGTGCCGCCCACGCCACCGAACGGCGGCTTGCCCGCGGCCGAGCTGACTTCGAGTGCGATCACCGCGCCGACTCTAGCTCGGGGCGTTCACGAGCACCGGCAGGATCTCGCCGATCGGACCGCGGATCAGCGCGTCGGCCAGCTCGTCCATCTCGGTCGGCTGCGCGTTCACGATCACCACCCGCGCACCCGCGCGCTTGGCGACCGGCACGACGTTGGCGATCGGAAACACCGACAGGGTGCTGCCCACCGCGAGCAGCAGGTCGCACTCGTGCGCCGCCCGCTCCGCGCGCTCGAGATCGCGCGACACCAGGTTCTGACCGAACGAGATAGTGGCCGACTTCAGGATTCCCCCGCAGCTCCGGCAGGCCGGGTCGTCCTCGCCGGCGCGCACGCGCGCGAGCGCTCGCTCCATGGGCGCGCGCTCGCCGCAGTCCAGACACGTGACCTCGTGCAGCGTGCCGTGGATCTCGACCACGAGCGACGGCGACGAGCCGGCGGCCTGGTGCAGGCCGTCGACGTTCTGCGTGATCAGCGTGTGCAGGCGACCGCTCCGCTCGAGCGCGACCAACGCCTGGTGACCCGCGTTGGGTTTCGCCTGCCACGCCGGCGACTCGAGGCGACTGCGCCACGCGCGCCGGCGCACCTCCGGGTCGGCGACGTAGTGGGAAAGCGTCGCCATTTTCTCGGCGCCCGGATTCTTGGTCCACACGCCCTGGGGCCCGCGGAAGTCGGGAATTCCCGACTCGGTCGAGATGCCGGCGCCGGTCAGCACCACGACGCGCCGGGACTCCGCGATCCAACCGGCCACCTCGCTCAGGTCGTCGAGCGCAGAGCTCATGCAAAGATTCTCGCACGCACTGGCGCGCAGCTGCGAGGTTCTTCTACGATTCGCTCATGGCCGACCACCCGACGTCGTATCACTCTCCGAAGCTTCAGCCTCGGCAAATCAACGGCAAGGGTGGACGCACATTGGTCGTGCGCGAGCCGGTCGCGGCGGGCGAGCTGGTCGTCGTCTGGGGCGGCGAGGCCGTGCACGCGTCGGGTCTCGACGCGCTCACCCCCGCGGAGCGGCTGCTCACGATCCAGGTCGAAGAGGATCTGTACCTGGTCTCGGCGCAGGACGGGCCGGCCGACTGGGTGAATCACTCGTGCCAGCCGAACTGCGGGCTGTCGGGTCAGATCGCGCTGGTCGCGCTGCGCCGGCTCGAGCCGGGCGAGGAAGTCTGCTTCGACTACGCGATGAGCGACGGCTCGCCGTACGATCAGTTCAACTGCGGCTGTGGCGCGCCCGAGTGTCGGGGCCGGATCACCGGCGAAGACTGGAGCCGGCCGGAGCTCTGGAAAAGGTACCGCGGTCACTTCTCTCCGTACCTGCAGCGGCGCATCGACGCGAAGCTGGCGGCCAAGCGGGGATTGCGGTCTCATACGAACGGGGGTCGAGAGGCGAGCCGGCAGGGGAGACGAACGTGAGCGAGCCAGTCCCGGAGTACAGCGGCGCCATCGACCGCGGCCTCGAAGGCGTTGTCACCGCGACCACGTCGATCAGCACCATCGAAGGCACGACGCTGCTCTACCGTGGCTTCACGATCGAGGATCTCGCCGCGCACGCGACCTTCGAAGAGGTCGTCTACCTGCTCTGGTACGGCTGGCTGCCGACACGCCGTGAGCTCGAGGAATTCTCGACCGACCTGCACCACAGCATGGCGCTGCCTCCGGAGAGTTTCGGCTGGTTCCACGGCCTGCCGACCCGCGTGCATCCGATGGACTTCCTGCACGCCGTGATCGCTGGGCTCACACTGCACGATCCCGACGCGAACCTCGTGAACGCGGCGGCGACGCTGCGCAAGTCGACGCGGCTCGCCGCGCGCGTCGGCACGATCGTCACCGCCTACCAGCGCGTGCGCAGCGGGCAATGGCCGCTGCAGCCGCTGCCCGACAAGTCGATCGCCTGGAACTTCCTGTACATGCTGAAGGGCGAGGAGCCCGACGCGAAGGAAGTCGAGCGCTTCGACACCTGTCTGATCCTGCACGCAGATCACGAGCTGAATGCGTCGGCGTTCTCGGCGCGCGTCACATCGAGCACGCTGTCGGGAATCTACTCGAGCGTGATGGCCGCGATCGGCACGTTGAAGGGCCCGCTGCACGGCGGCGCGAACGAGCAGGTGGCGCGCATGCTGCTCGAGATCAAATCGCCCGACCGGCTCGAGGCCTGGCTCGAAGCGGCGCTCGCGTCGGGCGAGAAGATCATGGGCTTCGGTCACCGCGTGTACAAAGAGGGCGATCCGCGCGCGAAGATCCTGAAGGCGATGAGCAAGGACATCACGCGCGAGACCGGGCACCCGGAGCTGTACGAGATGAGCGCGCGGCTCGAAGAGCTGATGGGTCAGCGCAAGGGCCTGATCTGCAACGTCGACTTCTACTCGGCGTCGGTCTACTACAGCATGGGCATCCCGATCGACCTGTTCACGCCCGTGTTCGCGACCAGCCGCATCGCCGGCTGGTGCGCGCACGTGCTCGAGCAGTACCAGAACAACCGCATCTACCGCCCGCGCGGGAGCTACGTCGGACCCAAGGGGGAGGTCTACACCCCGATCGACGAGCGCTGAGCCGACGAGCGCGCGGCCCGAGCTCTAGCTCGTGAACTCGCTAGCCCCCGGTGAGCTGCCCCAGCTTCTGCTCGCGCTGAGCCTTTTGCTCGGCACCGCGCGCCTCTTGGGCACGCTCGCGCGCCGGATCGGCCAGCCGTCGGTGCTGGGCGAGTTGCTCGCCGGAATCCTACTCGGGCCGACGCTGTTCGGCCGCTTCGCGCCCGAGCTGTGCGCGCAGCTCTACCCGCAGGCGGGCGCGCAGGCGACCGCGTTCACGGTGCTGACGCTGGTCTCGATCATCCTGTTCCTGACGGTGGCGGGACTCGAAGTCGATCTCGGCCGCCTGCTCGCGCGCCTGCGCGTCGCGTCGGCGGTGGGCGTCGCGGGTATCGTGGTTCCGTTCGCGACGGGCTTCGGCGCGGCCTACGTGTGGCCGGTCGCGTTCGGCTCCGAGGGCGGCGTCGAGCCGATCGTGTTCGCGCTGTTCATGGGCACGGCGCTCGCGATCTCGGCGCTGCCGGTGATCGCGAAGACGCTCGTCGACCTCGACTTGTACCGCACCGATCTCGGCGCGCTGATCATCGGCTCGGCCGTCTTCGACGATCTGATTGGCTGGACACTGTTCGGGCTCGTGGTAGGACTGTTTCGCGAGGCGGGCCCGGGTCTCGTCGGCGTCGGCACCGAGATCGCGATCACGATCGCGTCGGTCGGGCTCGCGCTCACCGTCGGGCGCAGGCTCGCGCTGCGCGTGCTGGCCTGGCTCGACCGCGGCGCGCCCGATGCCGGCGGCGTGGTCGCGTTCGTGGTCTGCGTAGCGTTCGCCGCCGCGGCGCTGACCGAGTCCGTCGGGCACGGCGCGCTGATGGGCGCGTTCCTGGCCGGCGTCGTGATGGGCGGCACGATCGAGACTTCGCCGCGGCGGCTGATCGCGCTCGAACGGCTGGTCGCGGTGGTGTTCGCGCCGCTGTTCTTCGGCAGCCTTGGCCTGCGCGTCGACTTCGTGGCGAACTTCGAACCGGGGCTGGTGTTGCTCGTGTTCGCGATCGCGTGCATCGGCAAGGTGCTCGGCTGCGGACTGGCCGCGCGCTGGAGCGGTCTGCCGCCGAGCGAAGCCTGGGCGATCGGCTTCGGCATGAACGCGCGCGGCGCCATGGAGATGGCGATGGCGGTCGTCGCGCTGCAGTACGAAATCATCTCGGAGCAGCTGTTCGTGGCGCTCGTAGTGATGGCGCTCGCGACCTCGGCGATGAGCGGACCGATGCTCAAAAGACTCGTCGGGCGCCGCATGCGCCGGCTTTTTCTCGCCCACCTCGATCCGCGCACGTTCGTGCCGTCGCTGCTCGGCGCCGATCGCGCCGAGGCGATTCGCGGCCTGGCGCAGGCGACCGCGCCGGTCGCGGGCCTCGATCCGGCCGTGCTCGCGGATGCGGTGCTCGCCCGCGAGGCGATCATGCCCACCGGTGTGGGGCAGGGCATCGCGATCCCCCACGCGCGCATGCCAGGGCTGTCGGCGCCGGTCGTCGCGCTGGGCTTGTCGAGCGGCGGCGTGGACTTCGGCGCGCCCGACGGCGAGCTGGCGCGCTTCATCGTGCTGGTCGTCACCCCTGAGCACGACGACCTGATCCAGCTCGAGCTGCTGGCGGAAATCGCGCGGACATTTCAGGATCCGGAGATGCGCGCAGCCGTCGCGCGGGCCACGAGCTTCGATGACCTCGCCGACGCGCTGCGACGCGCGCCGGCGCTTCGGGAGGGATGAGCAGACATGGAAGAGATCTTCACCGGCGACTTCTGGCTCCGCTGGCTGAAGATCGTCGGCATCGACCTCCTGCTCGCGGGCGACAACGCGCTCGTGATCGCCCTGGCCGTGCGCACGCTTCCGGCGCGCCAACAGCTGCTCGGGCGGCTCTGGGGCACCGCGGGCGCCGTCGGCCTGCGGCTGATCTTCATCGCGTTCATGAGCCAGCTGATGGGCGTTTCGTTCCTGCAGTTCGTCGCGGGCGCGGTGCTGATCTGGGTCGCGTTGAAGCTGATCCTGCAGGAAGGCGGGGAGCACGCCGGCGGACGCGAGGCCACGAGCCTGCGCGACGCCATCTGGGTGATCATCGTCGCGGACGTGAGCATGAGCCTCGACAACGTCATCGCGATCACCGGAGCGGCCGAGGGCGACATGCTTCTGGTCACGTTCGGGGTCGCACTGTCGATCCCGCTGGTGGTCTGGGGCAGCGGTTTCCTGGCGCAGATGATGGGCCGCTTCCCGTGGATCATCTGGCTGGGCGGCGGTCTGCTCGGCGAGATCGCGGGCAACATCATGTTGCACGACCCGCTGATCCGGAGCTACATCGGTGAGGAGCTCGCGGACGCGATCAACCTGCCGCTGCGGATCGGCCTGTTCGTGTCCATTTCGGCGCTGGGCTGGTGGCGTGCACGCGCGGCGCGCGCGCGCGCGGACGCGCGCCTGTCGCAGCATGGTTGAGGAGCCCGATCCGCTTCTCGAGCCCAAGGCCTCGATCGCGGCACAGCTCGTGCGCGGCGCGCGCAAGCTCGTCGTGCTCGTGGTCGGCGGCACCGTGCTCGCGATCGGCGTGGTGATGATCGTCGCGCCCGGACCTGCGCTCGTGGTGATCCCGGCCGGGCTCGCGATTCTGGCGACCGAGTTCATCTGGGCGCGCCGGCTGCTGACGCGCGTGCGCGACTACGCGCGCACCACGCTGGGGACCAACGGCAAGGCCAAGCCCAAGGACTAGGAGGCGCCCGTCGCGGTTTCGACGCGCTGGCCGTCCTTCAGGTCGTCGGCCTCGCCGACGACGAGTGCCTCGCCGCCGGATAGGCCCTCGACCACCACGACCTGCTCGCCCTGGTCTGCGCCGGTGCGCAGCGGCTGGCGGCGCAGCCGGCCGTCGGAGACGATCCACGCGAAGCTGCCGCCGGCGTCGCTGCGGATCGCGGCGCGCGGCGCGAGCACCAGCGCCGGCCCGCCGCTCTGCGGCGACTGGTCGTCGCCGAGAAAGTGGATGCGCACGCTCATGTCGGGCAAGAGCGCCTGGTCGGGACTCTCGATCGAGACTTCGATCTTGAGCGTGCCCTTCTGACGATTGACCTGCGGGTAGAGCTTCACGACCGACGCGCCGTAGCGCTTGTCCGGGTACGCGTCGGGAACCACCTGTGCCTTCTGGCCGAGCTTCACGCGCGCGAGATCGGCCTCGGACACGTCGACCTCGGCGCGCAGCTCGGTCAGATTCGCCATCCGGATCAGCTCGCCGGAGCCGGCGAAGCCGCCGGGCACCGCCATCTCGCCGACCTCCTTCAACTTGGCGAGGATCACGCCGTCGGTCGGTGCACGCAGAACGGTGTAGTCCAGGTTCACCTGCGCCTGCGCGATCTCCGCCTCGAACTGCGCGATCTGCGCCTGGTCGACACGGAGCAGAGTCTGGGCGGTGTCGAGCTCGGACTGCGAGGCGTAGTTCTCGGCGCGCAGCTTCACCGCACGCGCGGCCTCGAGCTTGTGGAGCTGCGCGTTCGCCTTCACCACCGCCAGCCGTGCGCGAGTGCTCTCGAGCGCTGCGCTGTAGTCGCGATCGTCGAGCTGCACCAGTGGGTCGCCTGCCTTCACGCGGTCCGCTTCGTCGACGAAGAACTTCTCGATGCGTCCGGGAATGCGCGTGCCGACGGAGATGTATTTGTCGGCGGTGACGACGTAGCCGGAGCCGGAGAGCACGGGCGCGGCCGGCGCCGATCCGCCGGCTTCGATCCGGCTCGCATAGGCGACCGCGACCTCGCGCGCGCCGCCGATCAGCGACCAGGCGCCCGCGCCGAGCAGCGCCACCGCCAGCGCCGCAGCGACGCCGATGTACAGGTTGCGCCGACCGCTCGGCGGTCTCGCGGCGGGCGCGCTGCGATCGATGCGCAGCGCTTGCAGATCGTCGCGCAGGTTTCGTGGGGACTCGGCTGCCATGCTCTACGCCTTTCGCAGGGCGTCGACGGGCCGCATGCGCGCGGCGCGGGCCGCGGGCGCGAGACCGCCGAAGACGCCGATCAGGACGGACAATGCGAGCGGCATCAGCAAATCGGTGGGAGCGACACGGAGCTGGATCACGTTGGTGGTGAAGGTCGCCGCGCCGAACGCGATGCCGCCAAGCCACCACGAGATCAACAGCCCGAGCGCCCAGCCGCCGAGCGCGCCGACCGCGAACGCGAACAGCGCGGTCATCACGGACTCGGCCAGGAACGAGAACAGGATCGAGCCGCGCGAGAAGCCGAGCGCCCGCAGCGTGCCGATCTCGGAGGTGCGCGACTGCACCGCCGCGTACATGGTGTTGGTCGCGCCGAACACCGCGCCGATGCCCGCCAGCACCGCGAGCCCGATCACGATGATGTAGAGCGTGTTCGCGGCCGACGACAGGCTCTCGTAGTAGTCGATCTCGCGCGTGGCTTGGAGTGCGAAGCGGGGGTCGTCGCCGATCCGCCGCGCCAGTGCGTCCATGTCGGCGCCGGGCGCCACGCGCACGCGGTAGCCCGAGTAGGGCAGGGTGCGCTTGGCGTCGTTGGCGAGCTCGCGCGCGTCGACCCAGACCTCGCTCTCGAACGAGGAGCCGCCCGACTCCAGGATGCCGACCACTGTCCAGGTGCCGCGGCCGAATTTCATCTGCGAGCCGAGCGACGCGCCCGCGTAGCGCCTCGACACGCCGCGACCGACCACCGCCTCGCCGCTCGAGGCGTTGAACATGCGGCCCTCGACGAGCTCGACCTCGTCGTGCACGAGCAGCGCGACGGGCTCGACGCCGCGCACCAGCACGTTCTCGCGCCCGCCGTCCGAGGTGGCGAAGAACGGTTGCACCACCAGCTCGGGCGAGATCAGCGGGTTGCCCTGCGCGTCACGCGCGATGCCCTCGAAGAAGCGGATCGCCTGCAGCGACTCGAGCGAGAGCTGGCTCGAGCCGTCGTTGGTCGCGCCCTTGCGCATCACCACCAGGTTCTCGGGTGAGCCCGACGAGACGAGCGTGCGTTTCAGGCTGCCGATCAAGCTCCAGAACAGCGTGGTCGCGATCACGACCAGCGCGATCACCGCCACCGTGAAGGCCGTGCGCGTGCCGCGTGCGATCAGGCTGCGCCAGCTGTACGAGAGCGGGAGCGCCATGGCGGCTAGAAGACCTCGCGTAGCGTCTGCGCGACGCTGCGCTTCGACGCGCCCAGCG
This sequence comes from Deltaproteobacteria bacterium, assembly GCA_031396695.1. Classification (GTDB taxonomy): domain Bacteria; phylum Myxococcota_A; class UBA9160; order SZUA-336; family SZUA-336; genus VGRW01. Next base: position 47,285 of record JANNLG010000091.1, on the reverse strand, counting down.
CGGGCAGCCAGCCGGACAGGATCCCGATGAAGAAGGCAATGAAGATCGCCTGGATCAGGATCGCGTCGGTGACGATGAAGCCGGTCAGCGGTCCCATCTGCGGCCCGCCCGAGCCCGCGCTCGAGCGCAGGAGCGACGTGAGGCCGAGCGAGATCAGTGCGCCCGCGATGCCCGCCACGGTCGACAACACCACTGCCTCGGCGAGCAGCGTCGAGAAGATCGTCGCCTTCCGGAAGCCGATCGCTTTCAGGATCGCAATCTCGCCGACGCGCTCGCGCACCGACATGCTGGCCGTGTTCGCGGCGATGAACACGATGCACAGCGTGACGATGCCGGCGACGATCATGATGATCGTGACGATGCCCTTCAAGCTGCCGAAGAAGTTCCCGAAGAAGCTCTTCTCGGTTTCGGAAGTGGTCTCCGCCTCGCCGTTGCGGAACATCTCATCGATCTGCTTCATCGCCGGCGCGACGCGCTCGGGATCGTCGATGCGCGACCAGATCATGCCGGTCGTGTCGATCGGCGTGCCGGTCGCTGCGAAGGCCTGCGTCAGGTACTCGCGCTGGAAGTAGAACTGCATGGCCTGCGGATTCGGCACCTCGCCGACGATCCGGAACGAGAGCTGGAGCGGAAACACCGTACTTTGCAGCGTGACGACGTCGCCGACCTTCCAGTCTTTCTTCAGCAGCGTCGCGCGACCCACGATCGCCGCGTCGCGGTACTTGCGAAAATCCTCGAGCGCTTGCGGCGCGATCTTCCAGTCCTCGTAGACCCGGCCGAAGTCCTCCGGGTCGACCGCGAAGTTCGGAAACTCGACGCCCTTGGCGAGATCCGTGGCGCCGCCGAACCACTGCCAGCTGATCGCCGCGACCACGCCCGGCACGGCGCGCACCTTCTGCAGGTACGAGTACGGCATCGCGTAGACCATGCCCGCTTCGTTGTGCGTGGAGATGCGCGTGTTCGACGCGATCGAAGACAGGAACGAATCCATGCCCGCGGGCATGGTGCGAAGGATGCAGACCAGCGCGATCGCGAGCGCGATCGCCGAAGCGGTGAGCAGCGAGCGCAGCTTGTTCCGGCCCAGGTTGCGCAGGATGAACGGCAGGTACTTCATCGCGACGCCGCCATCTCCCGGGACGCGCCGCCCGGTCGGGTCTCGAGCAGAAGTCCCTTGTCCAGGTGGATCACTTCGTCGACCCACTTCTCGGCGCGCGGATCGTGGGTGACGATCACCACCGTCTTGCCGAAGTCGCGCTTCAACGTCTGCAGCAGCGAGAGGATCTCCTCGGCGTTGCGCGCATCGAGGTCGCCGGTCGGTTCGTCGGCCACCACCAGGTCGGCGTCGGTGACGATCGCGCGCGCGATCGCCACGCGCTGCTGCTCGCCGCCCGAGAGCTGGCGCGGCAGGTGGTCGGAGCGTTCCGAAAGCCCGACCACGCGCAGCGCCGTTTCGGCGCGCTGGCGTCGATCGGCGCGCGAGAGCTTGGTGAGCAGGAGCGGCAGCTCCACGTTCTCGACCGCGGAGAGCACCGGGATCAGGTTGAAGAACTGGAACACGAAGCCGACCGTGTGCGCGCGGAACTCGGCGAGCTGATCTTCGGAGAGATCGTTCAGGCGTTTGCCGCCGACGACCACGTCACCCGAGTTGGGCCGATCCAGTCCCGCCAGCACGTTCAGAAGCGTCGACTTGCCGGAGCCCGAGGGGCCCATCAGCGCGACGAAGCGCCCCTTCGCGACGTGCAAGCTGACGCTCTCCAGCGCGTGGATCTCGTCCGCGCCGCGCTGGTACACACGAGAGACGTTGACGATGTCGATCAAGGTCCGACTCCCCGCGTGCGACGTTGGGTCGGATCATACCCGATCGCCTAAGGGGGCGCGCTGCCGCGGGATTCCTGCGCTGGCTACAAACCGTGACGCAGGTCGGTGACGACCCGGATCAAGCTGTCGAGCACGCGGCGGACATCGCCCGTCGGTTTCGAGCCCGCGCCGTTCGCGGACACGGGATTCAAGTCCTGGTGGTTCACGAACTCCGCGATCACGCGCATCACGCCCTCGCGCCCGAGTCGGCGTCGGTGTCGCAGCAGGCGGTCGGTCGCGTACTCGACGCCGTCGCCCGTGATGCGCTCGCGGCGGTTGATCACGGCGCTTCGCTCGGCGACTTCGTTCAGCAGCTCGGCGAGCGGGCGGCGCTCGCGGCGCGCGGCGGCCTTCAGGAGCGCGAGGTATTCGCGCTGCAGCTCGCGCGCGCGGCGCGCCCGCGTGGGCGTGCATGCGCGGTCGGCGGCCGATGCGTAGCTCGAGCTCGCGAGCGCGACGAGCGCGCGCGCTGCGAGCGGTGCGCGCTCGCGCGCGAAGTGCGCGGTCAGCTCGCGCAGCAGATCGCGCGTGCTGAAGATCGCGTTCCAGGTCAGTCCGTCGGCAGCCTTGCGTGGCCCACGCGTCGCGCGCGCGGACTCGAAGTGATCGTAGGCGCGGCGCAAGCGGGCGAGCGCGGGCGCGTGTGCGCGCGCGAGCCAGGCGCTGGTCTCGGCGCGGAAGCCCAGCTTGCGCAGGAACAGGCGAAGCTTCGTCCTCTCGAACTCCGCGTCGAACACGCGCAGCACCGGATCGCGCCGGAACGCCGCGAGCGGGCGCTTGCGGCCGGTCGTGACGCAGTCGCGGATCTGCGCGAAGCACTGCGCGATGAAGCGCGCCTTCACGCGCTGCTCGGGGATCGTCGTCGACCAGCGGTCGTCGTCGTCGAAGCGGTACTCGCGGTGGTAGAGGCCGAACTGGCGCACCGAGCCGTAGTCCACGATCCCGCCGCTCGCGAGCACGTTGTCGCCGTCCCAGTCGAGCCAACAGAAGATGTACTCGCTCTCGAAGGTGGCGGCGGCGCGCGCGAACACGCGCGCGGTCTCTTCGGCCATGAATCGGTAGCGCGCGGCGCCGCGGGCGAGCTTCGGCCACTCGCCGTTCGCGATCTGCCGCTCGCAGAACAGGTCGACGGCGGCGCGCAGGCGCGCGACGTCGCCCTGGCGGAGCGGCGCGAACAGGTGCGAGGGCCGCAGCAGGTTGCGGCCCGCGCGCACGTTGATCGCCTGGCCGTTCGGCAGCGCGATCACCGCCAGCACGCGTTCGGTCGCGATACCGTTGCGGTGGAAGGTCTCGGAGAGCAGCGCCGCCGCGATGCCCTCGCCGAGCGCCGCGGTGCCGCAACCGTACGATGCGGTGCGCGAGCCGGACCGGAAGTAGCGCCCCTCGAGCGCGGTGGCCGGACACAGCCGCGTGACGCCGGTGCCGCAACTCGAGATGTCCCAGGTGACACCGTCGTGCGTGATCGTGCCGTTCCAAATGCTGCGCCCGTCGCCGGAGGTCTTTCCGCTGCGTCCCGGATGCTGGAGCTGCAGGTAGCGCGTGGCCATGTAGGTGCCGGGCAGGCGCTCGCGCGCGGGCACGCGCACGCGGTGCAGATAGTCCCACTCGTTGATGATGCGCAGGCCGAATGTGCGCAGGATCGCGCGCTCGAGTGTCTGGTTCAGGCGCACGGCGTGCTGGCGCGGCACCAGGCCGAGCTCCTTCGCGAGCTCGAAGTTGAAGTAGGCGACCGAGCCGTTGTGGCGGCGCCGGGCCGCGTAGTCGACGAACGCGCCGGGCACACGGCGCTTCCACGGGTGTGACCCGTCGATGCGCCCGAAGCGCGGATAGCGGCGTGCGCGTGTGGCTCCCGATTCGGGCACCGATGCTTCCTCGGCGTCGCATCGGAGCGTCGCGAGTGTCCCTTTAGGATTGCCCCGTTAGGGTAGGATGCGGCGAGGAGGCACCGCCCTTGGTCAAGATCGTCGGCAACGTGAAGCCCGAAGACGACTACACCCACCCGCTCGGACCCGAGCCGAACTTCAACGAGTCGGTGTACTTCAACTTCTTCGACCGGGCCCAGAACCGCGGCGGCTTCTTGCGCATCGGCAACCGCGCCAACGAAGGTCAGGCGGAGATGACCGTGATCGTCTACAACGCGGATGGCTCGGCGCTGTTCAACTACAAGCGGCCGGCGATCACGTCGAACGACGGCTGGAACGCGGGCGGACTCGAAGTGACGGTGCTCGTGCCCGGCGAGAAGCTGCGCACGCGCTACGAGGGCTCGGTCGTGTATCTCGCCGATCCGCGCGGCATGGCGGACCCCGGCAAGGCCTTCAAGGAGAACCCGCACAAGCGGCTGGTGATCGACCTGGTGCACGAGGGCGTCGGTCCGATCTACGGCCACGTGGGAAAACCCGACGACAAGAACGACTTCGCACGCGCGCACTACGAGCAGCACATGAAAGTGTCGGGCACGATCGCGGTCGAAGGCGAGCCGCGCATCGACATCCGCGGCCACGGCCTGCGCGACCACTCCTGGGGTCCGCGCTACTGGCAGTCGACGCCGTCGTACCGTTGGATCACGGGCAACTTCGGCGATGACCTGGGCATGGTGATCTCGATCGTGGGCGACCGTGTCGGCGGCGTGTTCCACAAGGGGCAGGAGCTGCACCGGATCACCAGCGTCGATCTAGAGACCGACTACGAGGGCGGCACGAACTACCACTCGGTGCTGCGCGCCAACGTGACGCTCGCGGACGGCGCCAAGCACCGCGTCGAGGGGCGCGTACGCGGCTTCATCCCGCTGCGCAACCGGCGCGCCGGTCAGAACACGCACATCGGCGAGGGCATGACCGAGTACACGCTCGACGGCGAGCGAGTCGGCTACGGTCTGTCCGAGTATCTGGATCAGAACGCCTAGCGTCTGACCCGGCGCTTGCCGGAACGAGCGCCCGAGCGCATCCTGCGCCGCTCTCTGCGGCGGGGTGGCCATGGCGCGCGCCTTCGGGATCGATTTCGGCACCACCAACTCTGCGCTGGCGTTGGCCGAAGGTGAGGGCGCGCCGCGCCTGGCGCAGTTCGCGCGCGGCGGCGGGAAGCTGACGTCGACGTTCCGATCGGTGGTGTACGTCGAGCGCACGCCCGACGGTCGCGACTCGACGTCGGGCGGGATGCGCGAGCTGGCCGGACCGCGCGCGATCGCGCGCTATCTCGCGGTCGACGAGCCCGGGCGGTTGGTCCAGTCGTTGAAGTCGTTTCTCGCCGCGCGCGACTTCTCGGCCACGCGCATCTTCGAGCGCGAGTACCGGCTCGAGGCGCTGATCGCGGTGCTCTTACGCGCCATGCTGAGCGAGGCCGAGAAGGAGCTCGGTCCGGTGACGGGCCCCGTCGTGGTCGGCCGCCCCGTGCGCTTCGTGTCCGCGCGCTCGCCCGACGACGAGACGCTCGCACTCGCGCGTCTGCGGGCCGCGTTCGCGACCGCCGGCGTCGAAGATGTGGTGTTCGAGTACGAGCCGATCGCCGCCGCCTACCACTACGAGCGCACGCTCGATCACGACGAGCTGATCCTGATCGGAGATTTCGGTGGCGGCACCAGCGACTTCTCGCTGCTGCGCGTCGGGCCCGGCGCGCGCCGCGAGCGTTCGGAGGGCGGCGCGCGCGGCGTGCTTGGCAACTCCGGCGTGCCGGTGGCCGGTGACGTGTTCGACGGCCGGATCGTGCGCGCGTCGGTCGCGCCCGCGCTCGGCCTGGGCAGCGAGTTCCGTTCCATCTTCGGCACGGTCCTGCCCGTGCCGCGCTGGATCTACGGCCATCTCGAGCGCTGGCACCACTTGAGCTTCCTGCGCACGCCGCGCACGCTCGCACTGCTCTACGACTTGCAGCGCGACGCGCTCGAGCCCGCGCGGCTCGAGGCGCTGATTCACGTGGTGCGCTCGGATCTCGGCTTCCCGCTACACCGCGCGGTGGAGCGCGCCAAGCTCTCGCTCACGCGCGACGACGCGACCGTGCTGCGCTTCGCGCACGAGCCGGTCAAGATCGAGACCAGGATCGCGCGCGCGGATTTCGAGAATTGGATCGCGCCCGAGCTGCAGGCGATCGAGACCTGCGTCGACGATCTGCTGGCGGCCTCGAGCGTGGCGGCCGGCGACGTCGACCGCGTGTTCCTGACCGGCGGTTCGTCGCTGGTGCCGGCCGTGCGCGCGCTGTTCGCGTCGCGCTTCGGCGTCGATCGCGTGCGCGCGGGCGACGAGCTGGTTTCGGTCGCCAGCGGCCTGGCGCTGCGCGCGCTCGAGCTCGCCGCCTAGGCCGCGCGCGCTACGACGCGCCGCCGGGCTCGATCGGATCGAGCCGGATCGGCACCGAGGACGAGCCGTCGCGCATCAGGCTCACGATCCGATCGGCCCAGGTGTACTTGTCGCGCATCAGTTGGTGGATGCGGTCGCGCAGGGCCGGATCGTCGCGCACCGGCACGGCCTTGTAGCGTGTCGGCTCGCCGTTGCGCTCGACGCTGACGTCGGGATTGGCGTCGATGCGCTTCAGCCAGCCGTTGTCCGGTGTGCCCGCGCGCAGCCAGGCGCGACCCGCGTCGTCGACGACCCAGATGCGCGTGCTCGAGTCGCCGTCCGGCGTGTGGGTTTCGAGCGTCACGATCTCGCCACCGAGCTCGGACACGCCGAAAATTCCGACGCCGAGCGCCATCAACACGGCGAGTCCAATCACGACGAGCTTTCGGAATCTGCGCATTCGACCTCCAGGGCGCGCGCGCCCGGCGGCAGTCTATCGGAGCGCGCAAAGTCCGGCGAGAAACCGTTGCGCTGCGCGAAACGCGCTAGCATGCGCGGCAGCCAGGCTCGGAACGCGCGGAGCGAAGCATGCACCCGATCGTCACGCTGGACGCCGTCGAGCTCGCGGCTTCGATCCGCGACCGGCAGGTGTCGTGTGTCGAGGTCATGCGCGCGACGCTCGACCAGATCGAGCGCCTGAACCCGCAGGTGAACGCGATCATCGCGCTGCGCGACCGCGACGCGCTGCTCGCCGAGGCGCGGGCCTGCGACGACGAGCTCTCGCGCGGCGAGCGCCGCGGGCCGCTGCATGGCTTCCCGCAGGCGATCAAGGATCTCGAGCCGGTCCGCGGCATGCCGACGTCGATGGGCGGCTTCGCGCCGCTCCGAAGTTTCGTCGCGCCCGCCGACGGCCTGATGGTCGAGCGCGTTCGCCGCGCCGGAGCGATCTTGATCGGCCGCACCAACGCGCCCGAGTTCGGTCTCGGCTCGCACACCTTCAACAAAGTGCACGGCGCCACGCGCAACGCCTACGACCCGTCGCGCAGCGCCGGTGGCAGCAGCGGAGGTGCGGCCGTGGCGCTGGCGCTGCGCATGCTGCCCGTCGCTGACGGCGGCGATTTCGGCGGCAGCCTGCGCAATCCCGCAGGCTGGAACAACGTGTTCTCGCTGCGGCCGAGCATCGGCCGCGTGCCGACGAACGCGCGCGACCTGTGGCTGCCGTCGATGGGCGTGCTGGGGCCGATGGCGCGCAGCGTCCCGGACCTGGCGCTGCTCTACGGCGTACAAGCCGGCTACGACGCGCGCGCGCCGCTCACGCTCGAAGGCGGACCCGCGCTCGAGCGGCCGCTCGATCTCTCGCGCGACTTCTCTGGAGCGCGCATCGCCTTCTCGGGCGACATGGACGGCTACCTGCCCTTCGAGGCCGGCGTGCTCGAAACCTGTCGCGCCGCGCTCGCCGTGTTCGAGGAGCTCGGCTGCAGCGTCGCAGAGGCGAATCCCGATTTCCCGATCGACGAGGTCTGGCGGGCGTGGCTCGTGCTGCGCGCCTGGCAGGCCGGCAGCGGCCTGCTCGACGTGTACAAGAGCGCGTCGCTGCGCGCGCACATGAAGCCCGAAGCGATCTTCGAGGTCGAAAGCGGCGCGAAACTCAGCGCCTACGAGGTGACGGCCGCCTCGCTCGTGCGCTCGCGCTGGTACGAGGCCGTGCGCGCCTTCTTCGAGCGCTTCGACTACTGGATTCTGCCCACGGCGCAGCTATTTCCGTTCGACGTTTCGCTCGACTGGCCGCGCGAGATCGCCGGTCGCCGCATGGAGACCTACCACGAGTGGATGAAGGTCGTGCTGCCCGTGACGATGTCGGGCTGTCCCGTCGTCACCGCGCCGGCGGGCTTCGGCGCGAACGGTCTGCCGATGGGGCTGCAGATCGTCGGACGCAATCGCGCGGAAAGGGACTGCCTCGAGCTCGCCCACGCGTACGACCGGCGCAGCGGCTGGGTGACGAAGCGCCCTCCGACACTCCTGGGTGTCTAGCGCGGCGACGCGAGCGCGGTAGTCTTGGCGAGACGCGACAACGCGGGAGGTCGAAGATGAGTCCAACGGCGGAGCCGGGTGCGAAGGCGCCGAGCGACAACGGAAAAGACCCGGGATTTCGCACCGTCGCGAAAGAAACCCTGAGCCCGGGCGCGGCGAAGCTGCTCGACGCGCTGCAAGAGCTGGGCGTGGGCGTCGCGGGCCTCGCCGACGAGGCGGCGCAGCGCATGCGCGAGACGCTCGCGACCGGCACTGAATCGGTGGGCGAGCGCACCGCTCACGCGACGCAGGCCACGCGCGAGAAGGCGGGCGACGTGCTCCGCCAGACGGAGACCTTCATCCGCGAGCGCCCGTTCACGGCGCTCGGGATCGCGTTCCTGGCGGGCTATCTGCTGTCGAGCCGTCGCTAGCCGGAGCCGGCGCGAGCGCGGCCGAGACGAACGACTCGAGCAAGCCCGCGAGCGACCTCGCAAGCGTATTCGAGATCAGCGCAGCGGGCTCGAGCGCGCGCGGAAGCCGCGGCCGTCCGAACAGACGACCCGCGAGCAGGCCGGCGGCGAATGCGGAGCCCGCGAGCGCGAGCGGGTGCACGCGGCCCGCGAGTCGGATCAGCGGCTCCGCGCGCAGCGCGAGCGCGTTTCGAGCCGCCGTGGCTCGCGCGCTCTCGCGTTCGACGCGCGCGAGCGACTGTTTGGCCGTCATGGGCGCGGGCCCTCGCGCGGCGGCGGCTCGGCCCCGAGCGCTTCGCGCGTGCGCGTGAACCCGATCCGCGCCCGCCAGACACCCGCGCGCCAGATCGAGAGCCAGGCGAGCCCGAGCGCCGCCGCGGCCACCAAGCCCAGCGCAGCGGAGCTGGAGCCGAGCCACTGCGAGAGCAGCAGCGTCGCGGCGACTACAACCAGCGCGATCGCGACCGCGACCAGGACGACGCCGATCGCACGCAAGCCGAGCATGCGCAGGAGGGCGGTCAGGCTGAGCGAAGCCTCCGCCGAGGCCAGCCCGCCGAGCCCCAAGATCAGCTCGGGGAGCTCGTTCGCGAGGCCGCGCAGGTGCTGCGCGGCCTCGGCCGCGACCGTCGTGGTCTCGGCGCTCGCATCGGGCGGGCTGCTCTCGGTCTGTGCGGGTTCGGTGTCCGTCGCGCGTCTCCTGTTCTGCGATACTGGCCCGAATCGATCATGACCTCCAGCCCAACCGATCTCGCGGCGATCGTTCCGGTGATCGACGTGGCGCCGCTCGCCGGCGACATCCGGGATCGCCGCCGCGTCGCAGGGCAGATCGGCGAAGCCTGCCGCGCGCACGGTTTCTTCTACGTCACGGGCCACGGCGTGGACGGAGCGTTGCTGATGCGGCTCGAATCCCTCTCTCGCGCGTTCTTCGCGAGTGACCTGTCGAGCAAGCAGCGCATCGCCATGGCGCACGGCGGCCGAGCCTGGCGCGGCTACTTCGGCGTCGGCGACGAGCTCACGTCCGGCGTTCCCGATCGCAAGGAGGGCCTGTACCTGGGCACGGAGCTGCCGCCCGAGCACCCGCTGGTGCGCGCGCGTACACCCATGCACGGCGCGAACCTGTTCCCCGATCTGCCCGGCTTCCGCGAGACCGTGCTCGACTACGTCGCCGCGCTGACCGCGCTCGGACAGCGGCTAGTCGCGGCGATCGCGCTGAGCCTGGAGCTCGAGGAGGACTACTTCGCGTGCCGCTACACCGCCGAGCCGCTGGTGCTGTTCCGGATCTTCAACTATCCCGCGCCGACACCGGAAAGCGTCGGAGTCTGGGGCGTCGGCGAGCACACCGACTACGGCCTGCTCACGCTGCTGCTACAGGACGACAACGGCGGGCTCGAGATCCGCACCGACGCGGGCTGGATCGACGCTGCGCCGATCCCGGGCAGCTTCGTCTGCAACATCGGCGACATGCTCGACCGCATGACACGCGGGCTGTACCGCTCGACGCCGCACCGCGTGCGCGCGAGCGCGCTGCGCGACCGGCTCTCGTTCCCGCTCTTCTTCGATCCCGGCTTCCACGCGCGCGTGCAGCCGATCGAGGGCTTGCCGGCGCGCGCGGACGATCGCGAATCGCGCTGGGACGGCCAGAGCGTGCACGCCTTCGAGGGCAGCTACGGCGAGTATCTGGTCGCGAAGGTCTCGCGCGTGTTTCCGCAGCTCGCGAGCGATCTCGGCTAGCCCGAACGCTTCTGCCAGTAGACGGCGCTGCCGTCGATCTCGACGATCGTCTCTCGGATCGCATGTTCGCGGCGGTAGTCTTCGACCGCGCGCCGGCAGCCCTCGAGCGCCCAGTCGTCGACGATCAGGTAGCCGCCGGGCGAGAGCTTCGGATAGAGCGGGCGCAGCGCGTCGAGCGTCGAGTCGTAGGTGACCCCGTCGAGCCGGAGCAGCGCGAGCGCGTCGATCGGGGCGTCGGGCAACGTGTCGCGGAACCAGCCGGCCAGGAAGCGCACGCGTTCGTCGAGCAGGCCGTGGCGCTCGAAGTTCCGCTTCACGGTCTCGAGCGAGACGGCCGGCTCCACGTCGGTCCAGTGCAGCTGTCCGCGGTCGGACGCGAAGCGATCGGACTCCGCGCGCGGCAGGCCCTCGAACGAGTCCGCGACCCAGACGCGCCGGGACTCGTCGCCGAAGGCCGCGAGCGCTGCGCGCATGAAGATCACGGCTCCGCCGCGCCACACGCCCGTCTCGATCAGATCCCCGGGCACGCCCTTCTCGAGCAGGTCTCGGAGGCACGCCTGCAAGTGGTCGAGCCGACGCTGGCCGATCATGGTCTCGCCCGCAGGCGTTCGGTCGCGTCCGAGCGCGCGCCGGCTCGGGTCGACCTCGGTGCGACGCACCAGGTCCAAGCCGCGCCGTCGCAGCCAGCCTCGCAGCCCGAGCGCGAAGGCTCGGCGCAGCCGGTGCCGCGCCTTGGGCAGGTACGGACGCCAGGTCTCGCCCAGCTCGGTGCGCGTGAGCGAGCGTTTCAGGAGTTCCAGGTAGAGCTCGGCGACGGTCATCGCGCGCTCAGCGACGAGGCGGAACGGTCGTCTCGCCCGTGATCTGGTTGACGTAGGTCTTCCACGGGAAGTGATCGCCCTCGCCGGGGCTGCCCTCGACACGCATGTGTGTCGTCACCGCGCGGCGCCAGGCTTCGCTCGTGTTGGGCGGCGTCATGTGGGGGGTCTTGCCGTGGTGGAACGTGACGCTGCCCGCGCGGATCGGGCAGGCGACGCGCCGCGACAGGTCGGGCTCGCAGTAGAGCAGGTCGCTCTGGATGTGCTCCGGGTGGAAGTGCTCGAGGATTCCGTCGCGATGGCCGCGGTCGATGAAGCACATGCAGCCGTTCGTCTCGTCCACGTCGTGCAGCGGAAGCCAGCAGGTGAGCCCGAGCTCGTCGAGGTTGCGGCCCCAGTAGCCCTCGTCCTGGTGCCAGTACGTGGGCGCGCCGTCGCGCGGTGGCTTGGCCAGGAACTGGTCGTACCAGAACTCGACCGGCTTGCCGGAAAGCGACGCGGCGAAGGCGAGCGCCCAGCGTCGGAAGGGCTGCTGCGCGATCTCGCTCCAGACCAGCGTCGGGCTGCCCTGCACGATCTTGAACTCGCGCGCCTCTTTTGACTTGCCCTTTTCCCAGGCCCAGTCGAAGGCGAGCTTCTCCTTCTTCTCGAGGATGATCTCCATGCGCCGAGAGACTTCGGCGAGCTCGTCGAGCGCGACTGCGTCCTCGACCACGAGCCAGCCGTGCTCCCGGAAGAACTCGCGCTGCGCCCTCGAGGCGTCCGGATAGTTCATTGAAACCCCATCTCTCGCGACCGTATCATGCCGAAACTCAGCTGTGAGGAGGACAGCCATGCAGCCATCTCGGCGCTTCTCTCCGGACGAGAAGGCGGCGCTCGAGCGCGACGGCTTCGTGGTGCGAAGCCAGGCCTTCGACGCCCGCGAGCTGCGCGAGATCCGCGACGCCTGCGAGGAGCTCTGCCAGCGTCTGCTCGACCTGAAGCGCCGCCGGAAGTGGCCGATCGGGGCGTACGTGTTCGAGCTACAGCGCGAGTTCGGCACGATGGTGAAGTGGGAAGCGCACGACCACGACGCGCTGCAGGGTGTCGTGGTCGTTCGCGCACCTGTCCGAGGCGCTGAACCGGTGGGCGCACGACGCGCGCTTCCTCGAGCCGATGCAAGACGTCGTCGGCGTCGACGCAGTGGGCCTCTTCACCGAGAAGCTGAACGTGAAACGCGCGCGGGTCGGCGGGCCGATCGTGCTGCACCAGGATCACCCTTACTGGGTGGGCGTGGCCGAGAACGCGGACGAGGTCGGAACCGCGATGCTCTTCCTGGACGACGCGACGCTCGAGAACGGCTGCCTCGAGGTCGTGCCCGGCAGTCACCGCAGTGGCGAAATGCCGCGCCGCGAGGTCGAGGACTTCGGTCAGTACGAGATGGACCTCGAGCGTTTTGACACCGAGCGGCTCGTGCCGCTAGTCGTGCCCGCGGGCACGGTCGCCTACTTCGGCCCCTACCTGGTGCACCGCTCGCAGCCCAACCGCAGCGAGTCCGATCGGCGCGCGCTGCTCTACAGCTACCAGCCCGCGGGTCGCAAGCACATGCGCGACGTGCAGGGCTTCGTGGGCGAGAACAAGGGCAGCTAGGAGTCGAGCTGCGCACGAGCGTGGGCCAGCAGACCTTCGAGCGCGCGCGCCAGCGCGACGAAGAAGGGCGCCGCCTGCACTTGCTCGAGCTTCGCGCGCAGCAGCGGAACGGCGCGGCCCGGATGGCGAGTCAGGAAATCGCGCTCCGCGCGTGTGAAGGCGCCCGGATCGGTGCCGTCGCGCAGCGCCTGGCTCTCGCGGAACGCGAGGTAGTGCAGGAACTCGAGCTCGAGCCCGAGATGATCGGGAAGCTCGCTCGGTTCGCCCCCCACCGTGAGCCCGAAGTGGCGGTAGAAGCGCAGCACCTCTTCCATCGTCTTCATGCGGTCACCCATCCAGAGTCCGCCGTGCAGGGGGCAGGGCGGACCGGAAGTGCCCACGTCGAACAGGCGCGTGTACTCGGCGGCAAGCGCGTCTCCGTCGCCGTCGACGTGCAGCGCTTCGCGATCGAACTCTTCCTCGAGTCCGGGAGAGACGGCTTCGAGCGCCTCGTGCACTGCGTCGCGCAGCGCACCGCTCCGGATCTCGTCGAGTAGCTCCCCCTCCGGATAGCCGAACGCCTCGGCGAAGACTCGATACGCGTGACTGCGCGCCTCGGCGCTCATGCGAGCGCGACTTCCACGCGCGTGTCGCGGTCGGTGTGACTGGGCTGCAGGCAGATGACCATCGGTCGCAAGTGGAACTGGCCACCGGCGAGCTCGACGGGGTTGAGCGGCGTCGGAATCAGATTCTGGAAGCCCTTGCCGCCCCGAAACTGGAAGTTGTCCCAGGCGTGGTAGATGGTGACCTGCCCCGGCCGCAGCGCGGGCGAGAGCTTGGCCATCACCTGGAAGGAGTCGAGGTCGTTCCAGACGCGCACGATCTGGGCGTCCTCGATGCCGCGCGTCTTCGCATCCTCCGAGCTCATGTACATCACGGGCTCTCCGCGTTGCAGCCGGAGCATGAGAGCGTCGTCGCGCCACGCGGAGTGGATGCTCCAGCGCGTGTGTCCGCCCGTGAGCGTGAGCGGATAGCGTCCGCCGGCCGACGGCGGGTCTTTGTGGACCGGAAGCTCCTCCGCCATCTCGAGATACAGTTCCTGGTCGAGATAGAATTGCATGCGCCGCGAGAGAGTCGGGTAGGGGACTTTGTCGATCACATGATCGGTGAGCGGCGTGATCGTGTCGTCGGGCTTGATCTGCGTCGCGTTGCCGATCGAGAGTGGATTCGTGCCCAGGCTCGTGAAGCGCGCCCAGCCCTTCTTCTTGAGCGCCTCCCAGTCGACCTCGTTGAAGTTCGTCGAGTGCGCGAGCAGCGCCTTCGCGACCTTGTCGTCGTCGGTCGGTCCGTAGGCTCCGTCTTGAGAGAAGGCGGCGTAGAGGCCGGGGAAGCTGCGCTCGCGGCCCGCGCGATCGTGGAACTTCTCGATCCCGCGCACCGCCGCGCGCTTCTCGACCCGCTGCGTGAGCAGCGACAGGATCTCCCAGTCTGACTTGGCCTCGTAGAACTGGGTCATTTTCTCGCCCGCGTGGATGAACGGCATGAGCGGCGTCACCCATTTGTGTTCGGTGCGCTCGTACCAAGCGGACACGGGCAGCACGTAGTCCGACTGCATACCCGTCGAGGTCATGCGCCAGTCGAGCGTCACGACGGTCTTGAGCTTCGGCCACAGATTCTTGAGCACCAACGGGTAGGATCGGATCCGGCGCAGCGGATTGCTGCCGTAGACGAACATGAAGCGCGGATCGCGGCCGGGCGCGGGCACCACCTGCTGCCTGTTCTTTTCCAGAGACTCCTTCAGCACGTCTTTGACCGGTCGCTTCAGGTACGGATCCCAGTCCTCGAGCTTCTCGCTCGCCTCGAGCAATCCGCCGTGCACGTACCAGAACAGCGAGCCGCTGGCGCCGCTGCCGTTCGCGTACATCTCGCGGCTGCGCTCGTAGGCGATCATCTCGTCGGTCCAGCCGGCGAGCTTCAGCTTGACGGTGTCGATCACCACGTCCGCCGCGACCAGCGCGCGCAGCGGCAGGTCGAACATCGAGAGCGTCAGGCGCTCGAGCCCGTCGTGCACCAGGAACGGGAAGCCGACGAAGCCGCTGCCCTTCCTGCCGTAGTTTCCGGTCAGCGCGAACACGAGCGCTTGCGTCCGCTCGATCAGGTTGCCGTGGTAGTACTTGCTGAAGTTGCTGGTCGTGACCATGCAGGCGGCCTTGGACTTCGCCATGCGGCGCGCGAGCCAGCGGATCTGCGCAGCGGGCGTGCCGGAGAGCTCGGCCGCGCGCTCGGGCGTATAGCCCGCGAGGCGTTCACGCAGGATCGAGAAGACCGTACGCACCGGCACCGTCTTGCCGTCGGAGAGCTTCGCGTCGAAGCGCCCCTCGAGCGAAGGCTGGAGTCCGTCGAGCGCGAGCGTTCGGCGTCCGATCGGCACGATGCCGCGCTTGGCGTCGTGGACGTACAGCTCCTCGTCGTCGCCGCCTTGCTGCAGGTCGGAGCTGCGCAGATAGCGGTGAGTGTCGTCGCGCACGAGCAGCGGCATGTCCGTCTGCTCGAGCACGAACGCGCGGTCGAACAGGCCTTCTTCGACGAGCACGTGCGCCATGCCGAGCCCGAGCGCGGCGTCGCCGCCCGGCTTCACGGGAATCCAGCGGTCCGCGTGCATCGCCGACGGACTGAAATCCGGAGCGATCGTGACCAGCTCCGCGCCCTTGTAGCGCGCCTCGAGCAGGAAGTGCGCGTTGGGAATCTGGGTCGCGACCGGGTTTGCACCCCAACACAGGATCAGGTCGGAGAAGAAGTAGTCGTCGGCTGAGCGCTCGAAGACGATCTTGCCGAAGGTCTCGGCCGCGCCGCGGTGTCCGTCTCCGATCTCGGTGTTCATGTCGAGCGAGACCGAGTCGAGCAGCAGCACCATGCGCTGGTGCCCCGCGCCCATCGTGCCGAGGGTGTAGAGAGGACCGACCTCCCAGATCACGCGGTCCGTGCCCTCCTGCGTGATCGTGTCGATCAGCGAGTCGGCCAGCTCGTCGAGCGCCTGGTCCCAGGAGATGCGCTTCCATCGCCCGGAGCCGCGCGGACCCACGCGCTTCAGCGGGTACTTCACGCGCGCGGGGTCATACATGCGCTCACTGAAGCACGCGCCCTTCTGACAGCCGCGCGGATTGAAGTCCGGCACATCCGGTCGGATCTGCGGGTAGTCCGCCGCCTGCTCCTCGCGCCAGACCATGCCGTCCTTCACGTACACGTTCCATGCGCAGTGTGACTGGTACCAGCAGTTCACGAAGTGAGTCGAGCGCACGACCTTGTCCCATGTCCACTTCTGGCGATACACGTCGCGCCAGTCCGCGTACGCCACCGGCACCGCGAGCGCGGCGGCGTCGGCGGGGCGCAGGCGGAACAGGCCGAGCGCAAGCGACGCGGAGCCGGCCGCCGCTCCGCGCATGAAGGTCCTGCGGTCGATTGCGAGGGTCATGCGCTCTTTCTCTCGAGCGTCGCGGGATCGGTGTCGAAGCCGCCGAACATCTCCTTCCAGCGGTAGCCGATCAGCAGGTCCATCAGCTCCGACTTCCCGCCGGCGCGCGTCTTCGCCATCTCCGCCTTCAGGATCTCGAGCGCCCGGAATACGTCGGGACCGAACAGCGAGACGAGATACTCGTCCGGGATGCGCGGCTTGGAGCCATCGATCTCGCCGTTCGCGTCGAAGCGCGGCGGCGCGAGCGGCGGCACGTAGAATACGTTGGGCTCCGTCCCGTATTCCGGGTGGAGCGCGATCGCCACCTTCCACACGTCGACGAGCTTGTGGATCGGCGCGGCCGGATCGTCGCGGTACCCGACGAAGCGCACGCGGCCGGGGCACATGCGCGCGCACGCGGGCGCGACGCCCTGCTCGATGCGCGGGAAGCAGAAGATGCACTTCTGCGAGACCTTCTTCGCGTGGTTGAAGTAGATCTTCTTGTACGGGCAAGCTTCCATGCAGAAGCGGTAGCCGCGACAGCGCTCTTCGTTGATCAGCACGATGCCGTCCTGCTCGCGCTTCTCGATCGCCTTGCGCGGGCACGCCTCGAGACAGGCGGGATGCGTGCAGTGATTGCAGATGCGAGGCAGATAGAAGTAGTGCGCGTTCGGATACTCACCCGCGCCCTGGTCCTCGTCCCAGTTCGGACTCCACTCGGGCTGCTTGCCGTTGGGGCGCAGCTGCAGGGCGGTGCCTTTGCCGCCGAGGAACACCTCCTGCTGGTTGAACTCCCAGGCGTCGCCGAAGTCGTCGCGCGTCGGCATGCGGCCCGGCTGCGCGACGCCGTCGCGGAAGCCGCCACCCATCTGCTCCCAGTTGCGGGGCGTGCCCTGGCCGGGCTGGGTGTTCACGGTGTTCCACCACATGTACTCCATGCCCTCGTCGCGGGTCCAAAGCCGCTTGCACGCGATCGTGCAGGTCTGGCAGCCGATGCACTTGTTGAGATCGAAGACCATCGCGATCTGTCGCTGCGACATCGCTCACCCCGCCGTCGACGCGGGAATCACGTCGAGCACGAGCTCCCGCCATTCGCCGGAGAACGCCTTGATGCCCGCACGCTCGCCGTTCGAGCCTTCCCAGACGGCGACAGCGAACGGTGTCGGCCGGCCGGGTTCGAGCTGCACGCCCGCGCTGCCAGCAGCTGTGTGCAACAGACGCGCGATCACGACGTGCCAGCGGCCGCCTTTCCAAAGTCCCTGGCTGGTCACGAGCGCTCCGTCGAGCGTGAGACTGGAGCCGATGCCCTCGGCAATGACCTCGCGACCATGCGTCTCGTCGGCGCGCCAGTACCAGGCGTTCACCGGCAGGCCCGGCGCGCCCATCGTGATCAGCGGTGCGGCGGGGGTCGCCGCCAGCACGACCGCGGCCGCGTCGACGAAGGTGACGGTGTCGCTCACCTCCCGGTTCTCCGTCGCATCCGGCCAGTCGAGATGGAACGCCAGACGCGCGCCGTCGTGAAGCGCCGCCACCTCGACGCGACCCACCGCGCCGATCTTGCGCTTGGCCCAGGCAACCTGGATCGCAGCCGTCGGCTGCAGCGCCAGGGGTGTGCCCGAGAGCCGCAGGGTCTCGGGTCTTGCTGCATTCCAGCCGACTGCGTCCGGAGCGAGCAGCGTCGAGAATTCCGCGGGAGTGACGTAGTGGGCGCGCATCGTCCGGCCTCCGAGTCAGTCTCTGCTCGAGAATCTGCCTTGCGGCGCGACGCGTGGTTATGACGGCTGTCATAGGCGTGCGACGGCCGCGCCCATAGCCTCCAAATCCATGAGCCCGGGAAGCCTGCGACGCGCCCTCCACGCCGCGCATGCCTGCGCCAGCCTGCTGCTCGTCGCCACCGGCGTTCTGATCCACTGGCCGGAGCTGCGCGCGCAGCTGCTCGGCGGCTACGGACTGGCGCTCGCCGCCGTGCACGAGTGGACGGGCTTCGCGTTCATCGCCGCGCCGCTGCTCTCGTTGGCGCTCGCGGCGCGGCCGCTCGCTCGCGACCTGGGCGCGCGGCTCGGCCCGCCCGATCCGCCGAACTGGCGCAAGCTGCACATCGTGCTCACGCTCGTGTTGTCGCTGCTGTTGTCGCTCTCCGGCCTCGCGCTGTGGCAGCAGGAGCACCTGCCGGTCGGCGCGGCCGACTTCGCGCTCGACTCCCACATCTGGCTGTCTTGGGCGATCGCGATCTCGATCCCGGTCCACCTGATCGCCGCGCGGCGGAAGATCGCGGATATCGCCGCGATCCAGCTGGGCCTACGGGCGCCGCCCGAGATCGATTCGTTCTTCGACGAGCCCTGACCATCCGCGAAGCCGCTCGCGCAGAGCGGTGCCGAGGCGCAATGCGGCGCCGATGCGCAGCGAATCGAGCAGGCAATAGACGACCGGAACCACGACCAAGGTGAGCAGCGTCGAGGTCAACAGGCCGCCGACGGTGATCATGGCCATGGGTGCGCGGAATTCCGAGCCAGAGCTGGCACTGAACGCGACCGGCAGCAGACCGAAGATCAGCGCGCCCGTCGTCATCAGCACGGGGCGCAAGCGCACTGGGCCCGCCTCGAGCATGGCGTTCTGCGCGCTCCGGCCGTCCTCGCGCAGCTGGTTCGCGCAGTCGACCAGCAGGATGCCGTTCTTCATCACCAGACCCAGAAGCACCAGCAGGCCGATGCCGCTCATCAGGTCGAGTGACATGCCCGCGAACCAGAGCGCGAGGAAGCCGCCGATGAACGCGAGCGGCGCGGACACCATGATCGTGAACGGATGCACGAGCGAGTTGAACAGCGATGCGAGGATCATGTAGATGGCCGCGAGCGCCAGGAAGAACGCGAAGCGGATGGCCGTACCCGTCTCCATCATCGCGCGCGCGCGCCCCGCGGCCGCCAGCTCGTCCGGGCTAACGATCGCGAGCTCGCGGCCCCAGGCCTCGAGCTTCTGCGATCCGACGCCGAGTGGCGCGCCGTGCGCGAGGTTTGCGTACAGCGTGATCTGCCGCGAGCGATCCTCGCGATGGATCTCGACCGGGCCTTCGCCGATGCGCACGCGCGCCACGTTGGTGAGCGGGACCAGATCGCCGCGCATGGAGCGCACGCGGATCAGGTCGAGCTCGCCGGGATCGTCGCGATACTCCGGGAGCACCTGCACGCGCACGTCGTAGCGCTCGCCGGACTGCTCGAAGGTGCCGACCTTCTCACCGGCGAGCAGCGCGCGGATCGTGCGGCCGACCGCGACGCCGGGCACGCTCAAGTCCGCGGCGACGTCGCGCGCGAGCGTGAGCCGGATCTCCGGCCGGCCGGTCTCGTGCGACGACGCGACGTCGACGAAGACCGGGTCGGACTTCATGCGCGCGACCAGCGCCGCCGCGTGACCTGCGAGCCGCTCGAGGTCGGGACCGCGCAGCGTGTAGACGAGCGTCGCGGAGCGTCCACCGCTGAACTGGATCCAGGAGAGCTCGCCGACGGAGATTTCCTCGGCCTCCGGCACCGCATCGTGCAGCGTCTCGCGCAGGGCGTCCATCACGTCGAGCTGGGTCGCGCTCCGCTCCTGCTTCGGCACCAGCTTCACGACGATGTGCGTGCGGTTGGCTTCGCGCTGCAAGCCGGGCCCGACCGTCGCGAACACGTCGAGCACATGCGGTTGGGCTGAGACGATCTCCTCGATGCGTCGAGAAACCCGATCGGTGACGCCGAGCGGTGTTCCGATCGGGAGCTTGGCGTCGACCGCGAACTCGCCTTGATCGCCCTGTTGGTAGAAGTCGAAGGGCAGAAGCGCTGCCACGCCGAGTCCGAGCACGATCGCGACGAGCGCTGCGCCGACCGTGAGTCCCTTGCGTCGCAACGCGCCGGCCAGCAGGCGCCGATAGCCGTGCTCGAGCGCGGTCTGGCCGCGCTCGAGCGTGCGCACCGTGCGACCGGGTGCACGCTCGAGCCGCAGCAGTTTGCTCGCAAGCATCGGCGTGAGCGTCAGCGCCACCAGCGTGGAGACGCCGACGGCGATCGCGACGACCAAGCCGAACTCGTAGAACCACTGGCCGACCATGCCCGACATGAAGGCGATCGGCACGAAAACCGCGCACACGGCGAGTGTCGTGGACACGACCGCGAGCCCGACCTGTTCGGTTCCCCGGTCCGCGGCCTCACGGCGGGACTCGCCAGACTCGAGCCGGCGGTAGATTGCCTCGAGCACCACGATCGCGTCATCGATCACCAGCCCGATTGAGAGCGAGAGTGCCATCAGCGACATCATGTTCAGCGTGAAGCCCGCCATCAGGAAGAACGTGAACGAGGCGATCACGCTGGCGGGGATCGCGAGTGCAGCGATCAGCGTCGAGCGCAGGTTGCGCAGGAAGAGCAGCACGACCGCTACGGTCAGGATCGCGCCGAGCACCATGTCCTCGAAGATCGAGCCGATCGAGTCCTCGATGAAGGTCGCGTTGTCGCGCGCGAGCGACATCGACAGGCCGGCGGGCAGGGTCGCGCGCAGCTCCTCGACGGTCGCGCGCACCGCGCGCGCAACCGCGACGGTGTTGGCGCCGCTGCGTCGGCGCACCTCGAGGGAAACGCCGCGCTCGCCGTTCAGGCGCGCGATGCTGCGTTCCTCTTGCAGGCCGTCCTCGATCGTGGCCACGTCGAGCAGATGAACGAGGCTGCCACCACGCTCGGCGACGATCAGGCTGCCGAAGTCGTCGATCCGGCCGACCTTGTTGGCGGTCGTGACCGCCCACTCCTGCTCGGCGTTCTCGATCCGGCCGCCGGCGAGCTCCGCGTTCTCGCGGCGCAGCACGTCGGCGATCTCTTCGATCGAGAGCCCGTAGCCGGACAGTCTCAGCGGATCGAGCCAGATGCGGATCTCGCGCCTGCGCGAGCCCACGACCGAGACACTGCCCACTCCGGGCAGCCGCTCGATGCGATCGGCGACCTCGTTCTCCGCGAGCTCGGAGAGCTCGCGAATCGCATACGGTCCCGCCAGCAGGATCGACAGGATCGGCGCCGCGTCCGGATCGAGCTGCGCGACCACGGAGTCCTCCGCGTCGAGCGGCAGCCGCGGACGCGCGAGCGCGACCTTGTCGCGGATCTGCTGAGCCTTCACGTCGACGTCCTCGCCGATCTCGAACTCGACGAACACCTGCGAGAGGCTCTCCGCGGAGACCGAGCGCAGCGAGCGGATGCCCTCGGTGGTGTTGATCTCCTCCTCGAGCACGTCGGTGATCTCGGACTCGACGGTCTCGGGCGAGGCGCCGCGCAGCACGGTCGTCACCGCGATGAACGGGAACTCCACGTCCGGGTCGAGCGCGATCTCGAGGCGCGAAAGCGAGACCAAGCCGAGCACGACCAGCCCGAGTGACAGCATCAGCGCGAACACCGGTCGCCGGATCGAGAGCGAGGCGAGCTTCACGGCCGCGCCTTCGGCGCAGGGCCCGCCGCGACCTCGATCGGGCGCACGCGCGCGCCGTCATCGAGCCTCCCGACCACATCGCCGAGCACGACGCGGTCGCCGTCTGCGAGTCCATCGAGCACTTCCGCGTCCTGCAGGCCAAGCACGCCGAGGCGCACGCTGATGCGTTCGGCGCGGCCGTCGGCGACGCGGAAGACGTACGAGCTGCCGTCGCGCTGCACGACTGCGGAACGCTCCACGAGCAGCGCTTCCGGACGCGGACCGGGACTGATCTCGGCGCGCACGAACGCGCCCGACTTGAGCGTGCTGCTCGGATCGCGAACGCTCGCGCGCACGCGGTAGGTACGCGTGCGCGGGTCGATCGCGCGGCTCACTGCGCGCACCTCCGACTCGAGCGGCGCGGGCAGCTCCTCGGTCCAGATGCGCACGCGGTCACCCGGCCGCACGGCGATACGCGATGCCTCGGGCACGTCGACGATCGCCTCGAGCTCACCGCTCTCCTGCAGCACGACGACGGCGGTGTTCGGCGTGACCGTCGCCATGGTGCCCTCGTGGGTGCTGCGCTCGATGATGCTTCCCGCGTAGGGCGCGAGCACGAGCGTGCGGTTCAAGTCGTCGCGCGCGCGCGATGCCCGCGCCTCGGCTGCCTCGAGCCGCGACATCGCGAGCTTGACCGCCGTGCGCGCGCGGCGGTGATCCTCGCTCGAGATCATCTCCTTGGCGGCCAGCATGGCAATGCGTGCTTCGTTCTCGCGCGCGTCCTCGAGGTCGGCGCGCGCGACCGCGAGACCGGCATCCGCCTCGGCCTGGATGCTCGCGTAGGGCCCTGGGTCGATCTGGAAGATCGGCGCGCCGAACGGAACCTCGTCACCGACCTGCACGAAGATGTGGATGATGCGTCCGGGCACAGACGGACCGAGCGTGGTCGAGCGGCGCGCGGCGATCGAACCCGAGGTCGTGATCGTGCTCGCGATCTGGCCACGGTGAACCAGCGCGGTGTAGACGCCTTCGACGGAGGGCGCCGCCGCGGACGCGGCCGAAGCTTTCGCTGCGCGCTCGTCTTCTAGTGAGGGAGCCACCGGGGAATTGCAGCCGTTCCCCCAGAGCGAAGCGGCGAGCACGGCCATGAACGCGCAGCGAGAGTGTCTCGAAGTCATGCAAGCACGCTACGGCGCGCGTGGATTCGTCGTTATGACGCCCGTCATAGCCGCCCAGCCATGGCGTCGCCGATGCTGTGACGAGACGGCAGACAGGGAGCAGCATGATGAGTGCTCGACGGCGGTACTGGGGCTTCGTGAGCGCGCTGCCGGCGCCGATCCTGAATGTGATCGCGCGACAGGCGGAGGCACAGGGACTCGAGGGGCTGTTCGCGCCGCAGGTCTACGGACCCCCGTGGATTCCGCTCGCCGCCGCCGCGATGGCGACCGAGCGCGTGAAACTCGCGAGCGGCATCGCGATCGCCGCCGCGCGCAGCCCGTTCGAGACGGCGATGGCGGCGCTCGACCTCGACCGCCTGAGCGGCGGTCGCTTCGTGCTCGGTCTCGGCGCGAGCGTGCAAGCGTGGACGCGCGGCGTGTTCGGCGCGCCCGAGCACCGACCGCTCGAGCACCTGCGCGAGACCGTCGCCGCCGTGCGCCACGTGATGCGCGGTGCGCACCGCGGGCTCGAGCCCTTCGAAGGCCGCTACTACCGGGCCGACTTCGCCGAGTTGCAACCGACCGCGCCGCCGCTGCGCGAGGACGTGCCCGTCTGGATCGCCGCGCTGCGCGGCCCCGCCGTGCGCCTGGCCGCAGAGATCGCGAACGGCGTGATGGGCCATCCGATGTGGTCGCTCGATTGGGCGGTCGAGCGCATCCAGCCCGATCTGCGCGCCGGCCTCGCGCGCGCGGGCCGAAAGCGCGAAGACATCGAGCTGAACCTCTGGCTCTGGTGCGCACCGAACTCTGACGAGGGCGAGGCGATCGAGGACTCGCGCGCGAGCGTCGCGTTCTACGCCGGAATCCAGCAGTACGAGTCGTTCTTCGAAGCCCACGGCTTCGGCGATGTCGCGCGGCGTCTGCAGCAAGAGGTCAAGCGCGGAGAGGTGCTGTCGCACGCCCGGCTCGTCCCCGACGAGATGGTTCGTTGCTTCGTGCTGCTCGGCTCGAACGATCGCGTGCGCGCGCAGGTCGAGCGCGCCTGGACCGTCGCCGACTCCCTGTGTCTCGTTCCACCGGCCTACGCGCTCGCTCCCGATCGCCTGTTCGCGTACCAGGAGCGGATCGCGAAGCTCTTCTACGCGGGCTGACCGGGAGGCGTGGTCGGGCCCGCGGGCGGGGGCGTCGTGTGCGCGGCGCCCGGGTTCATCATGACACCGTTGTGGATCAGGAACGAAAGCACGTCGGCCGAGGCGCGCGGTGCCGCCGCGCCCGCGAGTCCGCGCTCGGCGACCCAGGCGCGCAGCTTCGCGGCGAGTTCGGCGCGGCGGGCGGCGCTGGCGAAACGCTCGCCGGTGTCGCGTTTGCGCAGGACGCAGAACGCCACCAGCGCGTCGGGATCCTGTCCGGCGAAAACGCAGAAGTCGGCCAGGCTCTCGAGCCGGCTCGGCTCCTCGGCCAGCGGGTCGCCGCCCCACTGCGCGCGCAGGCCCGCGCGCCAGATCGCCACGCTCCCGAACGTGTCCGGTGCGCGCTCGAGCGGCACCGCGTTACTCCGGCAGCCCGAGCCGGTGCGCGAGCCCGCGAATTTCCTCGCGGCGGCCCGGCAGCGGCGCGGGCGGCTGGATCATGCCGGTCTGCTCGAGCTCGCCGACCACCTTCGCGTCGCGCGCGAAGGGCCGGCCGAAGCGACCCTCGAAGTACAGCTCTTCGAACGGCGGGCGTGGTCGCTGGCCACCGGCATCGCGTGACTCGAGTGCGTAGCCGACGTTCAGACAGTAGAGAGGCACCCAGTCGTCGGGCACGCCGAGCAGCTGCTTTGCGGGCGCCGGGTTGAACGCCGTCCAGCAGACGCCGAGTCCCTCGTCGACGGCGACCAGCAGACCCTGCGTACCGGCGCCGCCGCAGTCGAAGGCGGCCGAGACGAGATAGCCTGGCCCCTTCGTCATCGGCTCGAGGATCTGGGGATAGACGAACTCGTCGACGAAGCGGTGACTCCAACCGTGCGTCGGGTTCAGCGCGCCGACGTCCACGAGCTGCTTCAGGCGCGCACCCTTCACGCGCGTGACCACGCCCGCGTCGAGGTAGCAGTAGATGTGGACCGGAGCGAGCTCTTGGACGAGCCCGGCGACGGGCGTCTTCAGAGCCTCCAGCGTCGCGGCCGGGATGTCGGCGCGATTCACCACCACCGCGCGCAGCCAGTGCGCGTTCACCGCGCACGAAGCGATTCGCATCGCCTCGAGCATCCTCTGGATCTTCGCACGCTCGACCGGTCGATCCGGGTCGAAGAAGCGGATCGAACGCCGCCCACCGAGTACACCGCGTAGTTCCATCAACACGACACTAGCCGGGCGCAATCCCCCGGCTTATGACCGCCGTCATAGCTGCCGCTCGGCGCGCCTGTTCTCTTTGCAGCCAGCGCGAGGAGGAACCTGCCATGGCGATGGATCCCGAGACCCGCAAGCTGCTCGAAGAGGCTTGGTCGACGCCACTCTTCGAGTCGATCTTCACACGGCGCTCACGCCGCTTCGGACTGGGCATGGAGATCCGTCACGGACCCAACGCATTCAAGTCGCAGGCGCAGCCGCTGCCGCTCTCCTTCGAGGAGGAGGCGCTCTTGTGCATGGCCGCGACGGGCATGTCCGGCACGAACCTCGCGGACATGCCGCACACGCGGAAGGAGGAGCTCGCGCCCGGTGAGGCCTGGGACGGCAACTGCAACACCATGCTCGAGTACTCGGGCCGCACCTTTCCGAGTCCCTGTGGCTCGCACGGCACGGAGCTGTTCTACACGAACGACGAGGGCACTTACGTCGTGAAGATCCGCGGCACGCACCCCGAGCGCATGCAGGAGATCGCGCGCATGGACGATCTCGATCAGCTAGTCTCCGTGTTCGCGGACCGGCGCGTGCAGATCTCGAGCGAGCGCATCGACCTGCCGCACTCTTCGCCCGCGTTCATGTCGTTCAACACCTGGAACGCGAACCAGCCCGGCACGACGCTCTTCATGCCGGTCTGCGACGTGACCGCGGAGCTGATCAACGGGCTGATGCTGTTCATCGAGCAGGGCAACTATCCGGTGGACGCCGATGACGGCATGACGCCGCTCGGCTGCGAGAAGTGGGTGAAGCAGGGGCTGGCGACGATTCCGGTGCCGTACCAGAGTCTCGAGCCGCTGGTCGCCTTCGGCGCGTGCAACGTCGAGGTCGGCTTCATGGCGCAGAACCTGCTGCTGGTGGAATCGGCGCTCGGACTCGGAGGCTGGCCGTTTGGCGGCTTCAACGCGATGATGGCGCTCGGCGGCACACCTCTGTGTCGAGGCCTCGGCTTCCGCTTCGAGACCGCGGATCACGGTCCGCTCGCGGGCTTCCCGTACCCGATCGGGAAAGACGGTGTCTTCGAGACGCACCACCCGTACTACTACGGCGGCTCGATCGACGACGCGGTCGACGATCTGATCGAGCGCAAGTGGGGTCCGACGGGGATCTTCCATCCCGCGAACGCGGAGAACGCTCCGTACAAGCGTCCGGGCCAGATGGAGGTCGCCATCCCGCGCACGGACCCGGTGATCGTGCAGTGCACGAAGGACGTCTTGCGCGCGGTCTGGCGCAAGTGGGGACGCTTGCCGGCGCTCGTCGATCCCTGCCTGCTGACGGTGATGGTGCAGGCGCAGCACATCGATTGCGACTTCTACGACACGCACTACCAGGACGGGGCCTACACCGAACGGCACCGACGCCACCTGGAGAAGTGGCACGCGCGGCGCGCGCGGGCGCTGCGGGCGGCCTGAGATGACGGTCGAGTCGCAAGCGGGGCGCTTCATCCTGTCGTTCGACAGGATGGAGCCGGGCCAGGGCGAGATCGTGATCAGCGGGAAGATGGGCGTGTGGGACGCGCGCACCCACATGACGCTCGGCGAGTTTCTGCAGCTGCTGCGCATGACGCTGCGGCCGCGAATGCTCGGCTTCCTGGTCCGCGCGCTGCTCGGACTGTCGCGCGCGAAGATGCCGCAGATCGACTGATCGATCGCGGAACAGCTCGTCGCCATTCGGGGTCGCGCGACTCACTCCACGCGACCTGCTGAGGCCTGACGCTACGGCGAGGGGACTCCCATGAGACTGATCGACTCACGCCTTCGCGGATCGAGCACGTCGTTCTGCGATTCCGCGTCGCACCGCTGGCCCGTCGATTGCACTTCCGTGCGGCAGCATGTCCTCAACGGCTAGCACGAGCAGCGACACCTCGGAACTTCGACTCGCTTCTCGGCGCTGGCTGGGAATGTCGCTGATCGTGCTCGTGCTCGCCGGATTGTTCGCGCTTGCCGTGGTTCTGGGACGCATGCCTCCCTTCGATCGCTTCGTGACCGACCCGGTCTTCTTCAAGCGCTGTCTGGTCGCGCACGTCAACCTGGCGTTGGTCGCCTGGTTCTACTCGATCCTGGCTTCGCTCTTCTTCCTGCTGCCGGCGCGCGGACGCGCCGGGTGGCTCGCGCGGCACTCGGTTCACGTCGCGGGTGCGGGGATCGCGCTGCAGCTCGTCGGAGCCGGGATTCCCGGCGCGCCTCCGTTGCTCTCGAACTACATCCCGACAGTGGATCACTGGATCTTCCAGGCGGGTCAGCTGGTGTTCGGATTCGGCGTACTCGCCAGCTTCGTCGATTCCCGCTTTCTGCCCGATCGGCGCGCGGGCGCGGCGCGCCTGGTCGCCATCGACATGCCGGCGGGCGTGGTCAGCGGCCTGCGCACGGCGCGCGCGGCGCTGCTGCTCGCCGCGCTCACGCTCGCATTCACCTGGCTGCGCGCGCCAGGCGGTCTCCAACCCGACGTGTACGCCGACCTGCTGGTCTGGGGAATCGGGCACGTGCTGCAGCTCGTGTGCACGCTCGCCATGCTCTCGCTTTGGCTGTGGCTGCTCGAGTCCGCGCTCGGCGCGGCCCCGGTGAGCGCGCTCGCGGCGCGCTGGCTATTCGTCGCGCTTCTTCTGCCGTGGCTGTTCGCGCCTGTGTTCGCGCTCGCGGGCACCCACACGGCGGGCTACCAGGTCGGATACACCGAGCTGATGCGCTGGTGCATCTTCCCGGTCGTCACGATCTTCCTGATCTTGTGCACGACGGCCGTCGTGCGTGCATGGCGTGCGGGCGCGATCTCCGCCGCGTCGCTCGCGGACCCGCGCATCTCCGCGTTTCTCGTGAGTGCAGTCCTGACCGCGGTGGGCTTCGGGCTCGGCGCGGCGATTCGCGGCCAGAGCACGATGGTCCCCGCGCACTATCACGCGTCGGTCGGGGCGATCACGCTCGCATTCATGGCGGCGAGCTACCTGCTGCTGCCGTCGTTCGGTCTCGGGATCTCGAGCAGTGGAATGCGCCGCGCGGTCGTCTGGCAGCCCGCGGTGTATGGCGCCGGGATGCTGGTGCTGGCGGCCGGCTTCGCGCTCGCGGGCGCGCACGGCATGGGGCGCAAGATCTACGGCGCGGAGCAGGCGGCTCGCGGTGTCGCCGAGACGTTGGGTCTGGGCCTGATGGGGCTAGGCGGCTTCGCCTCGATCGCCGGAGGCATCTTGTTCATCGCGGTCGTCGGGTCCGCCTGGCTGAGTCGCGAATCGGTCACTCCGGCGGCGGGTGCGCTGGCCGGGTCGAGGAGGTTCGACTATGGCGCGAAGTGACTCGGGCTACGTCCACCCGCTGCAGAGACTCATGGACAATCCGTGGCTGCTGCTCGCGCTCGGGGTGTTGATCCCGATCGTCTCGTACACGCTTTGGGCATGGGTCGAGCTGTACTACCTGGCGCCCGCGACGTTGCCGTGAACAAGGAGTGATCGCATGAGCATTCATCCACCGCCGGCGGGCTGGTTCAAGGCGCCGCACGGAGCGGAGAGACTCTGGGTCGGCCTCGCGATGAGCTGGTGCCTCGTGATGTTCGTCGCAATGCCGTACTGGCACTTCTACGGCAAGCAGAACAGCACCGGCGAGGCGTACCGGGTCACGCCCGCGGAGTTCGCCCAGCGCGTGGCGCGCTTCGTGTCCACGAACCAAGTCGGGGAGCTGAACGGCATCCCGATCGTGCAGCCCGCGCCCGGAGGAGACGCCTATCTGCAGGCGCAGATGTGGTCGTGGTTTCCGGTCCTGAAGCTCAAGAAGGATCAGACCTACCGCGTACACATCTCGTCGATCGACCTGCAGCACGGCTTCTCGCTGCAGCCATTGAACATGAACTTCCAGATCCTGCCGGGCTACGACCACGTGCTCACCCTGACTCCGACGAGCTCGGGTGAGTTCACGATCATCTGCAACGAGTTCTGCGGCATCGGCCACCACCTGATGGCCGGACGCATCCTGGTCGAGGAGTAGCGCGATGACGACTACGACGATCCCCGGCGACACGATCCCGACGGAGGCACATGGAAATCACCCGACCGGAGTGGTCCGCGCCTGCGACACGACCGGGCTGCCGGTCTGTCTCACGGCGCAGCGCTTCATGAAGCTGCACGCGGTCACAGCCGTCGTGTTCCTGCTGATCGGCGGCGTGGGAGCCATCCTGCTCGGTCTCACGCGCTGGCCGGCGGTGCATCTGCTTCCCGCGGACTGGTACTACCGCGTTCTCACGCTGCACGGCCTCGACATGCTGATCGTGATGATCCTGAACTTCGAGATCGCGATCCTCTACTTCGCGGGGACGGTCCTGCTCAACAGCCGACTCTATTCGGTGGCGCTGGCCTGGATCGCATTCGCGCTGATGCTCGCCGGCGCGGTCATGTTCAACGCCACCATTCTGATCGGCAAGGCGGACGTGCTGATGACGTCGTACGCGCCGCTGGTCGCGCACCCGCTGTTCTACCTGGGCATCATCCTGTTCGCGGTCGGAGCGCTGGTGGCCGTGATCAACTTCTTCTGCACGCTCTACATCGCGAAGCGCGACCACACCTACGAGGGCTCCGTGCCGCTGGTCGTGTTCGGCGCCACCGCGGCCGCGATCATCGCGGTCGTGACGCTCTTGCACGGCGCGGTGGTGATGATCCCGACGTTCCTGTGGTCGGTCGGAGTGCTGCCGGCGATCGACCCCGGTTGGTATCGAGTGACCTGGTGGGGACTGGGTCACATGTCTCAGCAGGTGAACGTATGCGCGATGGTCTCGGTCTGGTACCTGCTCGGCGCATTGACCGTGGGTGCGAAGCCGATCTCGCAGGCGGTCTGCCGCGGCGCCTTCGTGCTCTACATCCTGTTCATCAACCTCGCCTCGGCGCACCATATCCTGGTCGATCCGGGCGTCGGCGCGGCGTGGAAGATCTGGAACACCTCCTACGCGATGTATCTCGCCGTCCTGGCATCGATGATCCACGGCTTCACGGTGCCGGCGTCGATCGAGGTGGCGATGCGGGGGAAGGGCTTCGGGCGCGGGCTGTTCGGCTGGCTCGCCAACGCGCCGTGGTCGAATCCCGGATTCTCCGGCTTCTTCCTGTCGCTCGTGATCTTCGGTTTCGGCGGCGGGATCACCGGGGTCGTGCTCGGCACGCAGCAGATCAACATCATGGCGCACAACACGCTGCGCATCCCGGGTCACTTCCACGTCACCGTAGTCGGCGGCACGACGCTCGCGTTCATGGCGCTGACCTACTACCTCGTCCCGCTGATCTTCCAGCGCGAGTTCTACGCGAGGACCTGGTGCAGGATCCAGCCGTACCTGTTCGGCATCGGCATCACGACCATGGCGATCGGCATGTCGTTCGCCGGGTCCTACGGCGTCCCGCGCCGTCACTGGGATGTCGAGTTCAGCGGCGCACAGTTCTCGGCGGGCTTCGACTCCGGCGCGCACGTCATGTTGGGGCTGCTCGGGGTCGGGTCGGTGATCGCCTTCCTGGGGCTGTTCCTGTTCATCGCGCTGGTGGTCGCGGCCGTGTTCTTCGGTCGCTCCAACGCGGGCCAGCCGATGACGGCCTGGCACGTCGATCGCCGCGCGGCCGCCGCGATCCAGCCGGCGCCGGGTTCGGGTGGCGAGGACGAGCGCACGCCGGGAACGCTCGTGCTGGTGCTCGTGTTCCTGCTTTCGTTCGCGGTCTACTACTTCGCGAACTGGCTATGGCTCGCAGACGTGTGGCACGTGCGATGACCACCCTCGACGCCCGCGCGGACGCCGAACGCTTCTTCGACGGCGGCGGCTTTCCCGCATTCGCGCTCGGCGTGCTCGTGTTCTGGGAGCTGCTGCTGCTCGTGATGCTGTTCAGCCCGGGAGGTGAGACGAGCATGGGCGGGTTCGCGGACGAGTTCCGGATCTGGTGCTTCGGCTACGACCCCGCGACGGGCCGTCTGAATCCGGGCTACGTGATGGCCATGATGGGACCGCCGGCCGTGATCGCTCCGGTCATCGCGCTGTTCTGGTGGCAGCCGTTGCGCGCGCTGGCGGCACAACGCCGCGCGTGGGTGTGGCCATGTCTATCGAGCGCTCTCTTCGTCGCGATTGCCGCCATCTCCTTCACGGCGCTCGGTCGCGAGCCCGAGGGAGATCAGCTGACGTTCCCGGCCGAGGCGCTGCGCACGCAGCTCCACTCGCCCGTTCTGCGGCTCGTGAATCAGGACGGAGTCACGTTGGATCTCGAAGCACTGCGGGGCAAGGTCGTGCTGCTGACTGCCGTGTACTCGTCGTGCCCGCTGAGCTGTCCGCTGATTTTCGGTCAGACCAAGGCGGCGATCGCGGCGGTGCCCGCGGAGCTGCGCGGCGATCTGCGCGTGATCGCCGTCAGCATGGATCCGGCGCACGACACGCCAGACGTGCTCGCGGCGCTCGCGCGCAGTCACCAGATCGAGGCGCCGCTCTATGCGCTCGTCACCGGCGAGCCGACCGAGGTCGAGCGCGTGCTCGACGACATGGGCATCGCGCGCACCCGCGATCCCGAGACCGGCGTGATCGATCACGCGAATCTCTTTCTCCTCGTCGACCGGGACGGGCGCATCGCCTATCGACTCACGCTGGGTGAGCGGCAGCAGCGCTGGCTGAGCTCGGCGCTGGAGCTTCTCCTGCGGGAGAAGCCCGATGGCGGCTGAAGGCGCCGGGCTGGCCGGTGAGGCCGCGCACGGTGGCGAGGCATCGGTCCGCGGGGAGGCCGCGCTGCGTCTGCTCGAGCGTTCGTTCCTCGGCTTCGATCGCGTGCTCGGGCGCGCGCTTCCCGACGCGCTGAATCCGTTCTTGCAGACCGGGGCGGTCGCGCTGACCGCTCTCTTCGTCGCCACGGTCACGGGCGTGCTGCTTCTGTTCTGGTACCGCCCGAGCGTGTACCTCGCCTACGACTCGGTCGCCGCGATGTCGAGCGCTCCGTGGAGCGCGGGATTCTTGCGCTCGCTGCACCGCTACAGCTCCGACGCGTGCATCTTCTTCGGACTGGTGCACGCGCTGCGGCTGTTCTTCGAGAGACGCTTCAGCGGCGCGCGCTGGGTCGCGTGGGTGACCGGCGTGCTGTCGCTTGGCGTGCTCTGGCTGCTCGGCTGGACCGGTTACTGGCTGGTCTGGGACGTGCGCGGGAAATACGTGGCGATCGAGACGGCGAAGGCGCTCGACGCGCTGCCGATCTTCGCGGATCCGATGGGCCGCTCGTTCCTGTTCGACGAGGGCATCAACTCGCTGTTGTTCTTCGTGGTGTTCTTCTTCCACATGCTCGTTCCTCTCGCGCTCGCGTTCTTGCTCTGGCTGCACCTGACTCGCACGGCGCGGGCGCGCTTCCTGACGCGCGCTCCGATGACGATCTGGGTGCTGGGATCGCTCGCGCTGCTCTCGGTCGCGTATCCCGCCGCGAGCGCCGAGCGCGCGCAGATGACCGCGCGCGCGGAGTCGTTCAGCATGGATTGGTGGTACCTGTTTCCGCTCGCGCTCGGCCAGCGGCTGTCGGGCGGAGCGGTCTGGACCGTGTGTCTCGTCGGCGGCGCTCTGGTCGGCGCGGTGCCGTGGTCGCTGCGCAAGCGCGCGCCGCGGAGCGCGGCCGTCGACCCCGCGCGCTGCAACGCTTGCGAGCAGTGCTACCAGGACTGCCCGTACGAGGCGATCTCGATGGTCACACGCGAGGAGCCGGTCCGCCGCGAGAGCTACGCGCTCGAGGCGCGTGTCGACCCGGCGAAGTGCGTCGCGTGCGGGATCTGCGTGGCTTCGTGCAATTCGATCGGCACGGATCTGCCCGCGTTCCCGCTGCTGGAACAGCGCAAGCGCGTCGCGTCGTGGCTCGAGCATGCACGACAGGACGGCGAGCAGCCAGGCGTCGCGTTCGTCTGCGCGCAGTCGGCGGGAGGTGCGCTCGAGATCGACCCGAAGACGGGGCTGTGTGCGGAGCTGCCCGGCTGGCGGGTTCAGGCGGGTCCGTGTGCGGGCTGGGTCCACGCGATGTCGATCGAGCGGGCGCTGCGGCGCGGCGCGAAGCAGGTGCTGATCGTGAGCTGCCCGCCCGGATCGTGTCACTTTCGCGAGGGGCCCGAGTTTCTCGGCCAGCGGCTCGACGGGACGCGTGGGCCGGCGCTGCGTGTGCAGCACGAGGTGCGTGAGCGGATCGAGGTCGTCTGGCTCGACCGGACCCGCAAGTCCGAGCTTGTGCGCGCGGCCGCGCGAATGCTCGCAGACCGTCCACGGCCAGCCACTGTGGAGCCACCGCGCGCGCTGGCGGGCGTGGGGTCCGTCGCTCTGGCGCTGCTCGTCAGCGCGATCATCGGCGTTGTCAGCGATTGGGGCTATACCGCGCCTGCTGCGCCGGGCGCCGAGCTCGTGGTCACGTTCAAGCACCCCGGTCGACAGAGCGACGTGTGTCGCACGCGCAGCGAGGAAGAGCTCGAACGTCTGCCCAGACACATGCGACAGGCGGAGGTGTGCGAGCGGGGCCGCGCCCCGGTTCGCCTGCGCGTCAGCGTGGACGGTGCGCGAGTGGTCGACGAGAGCTTCGCGCCCGAGGGCATCTGGAACGACGGCGCCAGCGTCGCCGTCGCGCCGCTCTCGGTCCCTGCGGGAGAGCACCTCGTGCGCGTGGAGATCGGTGATACCCACGACGACGAGTGGGCCCACACGAGCGAGCAGTCCATCGCGTTCGACGAGCGAGCCCGGCGGGTGATCGCGTTCGACCGCGCGTCGGGCTTCACCCTGCACTAGGAGAGACCGGATGACGTCGAGCGCTCAGCAGGTCGCGACTCTCGCACCGCGCACATCGGGCGCGCGCGACTATCTCGACCTGACGCGTCCGGGCGTGCTGCTCGGCGTGCTGCTGACCGCACTGCCGGCGTTCGTGCTCGGTCAGCCGGCACTTCCCGACCTGACGACGGTGCTCGGCGCGCTGCTCGGAGTCGCGCTCGTCGGCGCGGGATCGAGCGCGCTCAACGCGTGCTGGGAGCGCGACGCGGACGCCCGCATGGAGCGAACGCGCGCACGCCCGCTGCCGAGCGGCCGGCTGCCGGTTCGACGCGCGCTGGCCTTCGGGATGGCGACGTCGGTCGCCGGACTGCTGGCGCTCTTCGCCGTCGGTGGCTGGCTGCCCGCGGCGATCGGCGCGGCGACGCTCGCGCACTATCTGCTCGTCTACACGATCTGGCTGAAGCCGCGCAGCGCCTGGAACACGCTGGTGGGCGCGTTCGCCGGCTGCACTGCACCGTTGATCGCCGATGCCGCCGTCGACGGCCGCGTCAGCCCGTGGGGGATCGCGCTCGCCGCGATCGTGCTGGTCTGGCAACCGCCGCACGTGTTCGCGATCGCGCTGTACCGGCGCGAGGAGTACGAGGCGGCGTCGTTCCGCATGCTTCCCTCCGTGGCCGGAGATCAAGTCACTCGTCGCTTCATGCTCGCCTTCGCGCTGGCGCTGATTCCCGTGACTCTGCTTCCGGTCGCCGGCGGCGTACTCGGCGCCGGCTACGCGAGCATCGCCCTCGCGGGCGGAATCGCGTTCGTGGGCTCGATCGCAGCGGCCGTGCGCACTCGCAGCGCCGCAGGCGATCGGCGCGTGTTCGTCGTCTCACTGCTCTACCTCTCGAGTCTGTTTGGCGCGATGCTCCTAGAGCTCGGAGCCCGAGGAGTCGAGATGAGCCCACGCGAGCTACTGCCGCACCTGAACGGCGCGCTGAACGCGGCGATCACGGCGCTCTTGATTGCCGCGCTGGTGGCGATCCGGCGCGGCCAGCGCGAGGTGCACCGACGCCTGATGCTCTCGGCGGTGTCGCTCGGAGCGCTCTTCGTGGTGCTGTACGTGCTGCAGACCGGTCTCGCCGGGCATCGCCGCTTTCCGGGTGACGACTGGCTGCGAACCTTCTTCCTCGCCGTGCTGACCACTCACACCGTGCTCGCCGTCGCCGTCGTGCCGCTGGTCGCGCGCACGTTGCAGCTCGCGCTTGGCGAGCGCTTCGCCGAGCACCGGCGGCTCGTGCGGATCAGCTATCCCATCTGGCTCTACGTCGCGCTGACGGGCCTGTTCATCTATTGGATGAACAACTTCGTCCGACCCGCGCCCTAGCTGGTGGCGAGTGCCTCGAGCCGCGCGATCAACTTGCCCTCTTCGGCTTCGTGGGTGCGGAAGCGCTCGAGCAGGACGTCGAACGCCGCCCGTGCGGCGCGCAAGTCTCCGGTCGCGACGAGCGTGAGTAGAGCCTCGAGTCGCTCGCGGATGTTTCTGTGACCGACCCGCGCCGCATCGACCGCTGCGCGCTGGTCGGGCGAGAGGCGCTCGACCAGCGGGAAGTAGGCTGTCTCCTCGAGCTCGAAGTGCGCCTCTAGCGCTCTTGCGAGATCCTCGAGCGACTCGCCCGCGGAGTCGATCGCGCCCCCGCCGAGCGCCTCGACCACGACCTCGACCAGGCCGTCGAGCTCACTGTGCTCCTGCCACCAGCGGATCATGGGATTCGACGTCGCGTGCGCTGACATCGCTACCTCCGGCACCGAACATGCAAAATCAGCGGGCGGAGCGTCTATGACGAAGGTCATACATCCCGTCGCCGTGCCGAATTGCCCCGCACAGGGCGCTCTGCCTCAGTGCAGCTCGGGGACAGTCTGAGATGCAGGCCCCTGCGAAGCCGCGACCGCTCGAGGAAACCGCGCTGTTCCGGCTGCTCGGACCGGCGCGGATGCCCCGTCTCAGACCTCACGTGCGCTCGATTCCGTTCCGCGAGGGCGAGTACCTGTACTTCGAATCGGCGGCGGCGGAGTACATGTTCGCCGTCGGCAACGGCGAGCTGCGCACGCTGAAGAGCCACGCTTCGGGACGGGCGATCGAGCTCGAGCGCCTCCAGATCGGTGACTTGTTCGGACTCGCGGCGCTGACGTCCGGGGCGAGTCACGCGGAGTCCGCGCAGGGCGTCGTGCCGGGCGAGGCGTGGCGGGTACCGCGTCGCGTGGTGCAGACGTTCCTGGCGGAGGATCCCGGCATCGCCCGAGGTCTGCTCTCGATCGTGGCGGAGCGTCTGCAGCATGCGCACGACCGGCTGTGCTCGTTCGCGAGTGACACCGTCACCGCGCGCATGGCGCGAGTGCTGCTCGAAGCACCGGAGGGACAGCGGCTCGTGACGAAGCGCCGGATCCTGGGTGAAGCGGCCGGCACGACCGTCGAGACGGCCATCCGCGTGCTGCGCGGCTTCGAGCGCGCGGGCTGGATCGAGGGCGGAGTGGGCTGGATCCGCCTGCTCGATCGCGTAGCGCTCGAGCAGGTCGCGAACGGAGAGTCCGCGAGCGATTCGCGGTCCATATGACGCCGGTCATACCGGCGCATCGCGTGGGTCCGTACGTTGCGGTCATCGATCCGAACTGGGAGGCCGGTCATGGCGATCACGGACATCGAGGTCGGACTCAGCGACGAGCAGAAGGCGATCCGCGACACCGCGCGAAAATTCGCCGACGAGGTGCTGCGGCCGGCCGGGATCGCGCTCGATCGCTTGTCCGATCCGGCACAGGTGATCGCGCCCGAGTCGACGCTGTGGCGCGTGTTCGAGAAGTCGCGCGAGCTCGGACTCGATCAGCTCGAATCGAGCGGCAGCGACCTCGCTCCGGGCGACGCGGCACGTGTGCGCTGCCTGGTGAGCGAGGAGATGGGCCGCGGCGACTCGGGCCTGGCGATCAGTCTCGGGGTCGCGAGCTTCCACCGGATCTTCGCGCGCATGTCCGGGCGGCCCGCGCTGGTCGAGCGTTTCTGCGACGAGTCCGCGCACGAGATCGGCTGCTGGGCCGTCACGGAGCCGGACCACGGAAGCGATTCGCTGGCGATCAGTGAGCCGCACTTCCGCGATCCCAACCTGAAACCGAACTGTGTCGCGCGCAAGGACGGGAAGGAGTGGGTGATCCGCGGCCAGAAGGCCGCTTGGGTCTCGAACGGCACGATCGCCACTGTTGCGACGCTGTTCTGCACCATCGACCCGAGCCACGGCTTCCACGGTGGCGGCGTATGTCTCGTACCGCTCGATCTGCCGGGTGTGTCGCGGGGCAAGCCGCTCGACAAGATCGGCCAGCGCGCGCTGAATCAGGGCGAGATCTTCTTCGACGACGTACGGATTCCCGAGGAGTACATGATCGTCGGCTCGGAGGCCTACGGCGCCGTCGTGGAGATGGTGCTCACGATGGCCAATGCGTCGATGGGCGCGATCTTCGTGGGCGTTGCGCAGGCGGCGCTCGAGCTCGCGGTCTCCTATGCGAAGGAGCGCGTGCAGGGCGGCGTGCCGATTTTTCAGCACCAGAGCGTGCGCTCGCGGCTGTTCAAGATGTTCGCGCGCGTCGAAGCCGCGCGCGCGCTGGCGCGGCGCGTGGCGCTCTACAACGCCACGAACCCGCCGCTGCTGCACTACTCGATCGCCTCGAAGACCTTCGTCACGCAGACCGCCTTCGAGGTCTCGAGCGAGGCGCTGCAGATCTTCGGCGGCAACGGCCTGACGCGCGAATACCCGATCGAGAAGCTGGTGCGCGACGCGCGCGCATCGATGATCGAGGACGGCTGCAACGAGGTACTGGGGCTGGTCGGCGCGACCCGCCTCTAGGACGAGCGCTCGAGACGAGAGCAAGGAGGAAATGTCATGGAGCTTCGCGAGGTCATCGGCAATCGGCGCTCGATCCGTTTCATGCGGCCGTATCAGCCGGTCGAGCCGGAGAAGATCCAGCGCATGCTCGAAGCGGCGCGGCTCGCCTCGCACTGGGGCAACGTGAGCGCGCTGCGCGCGGTGGTCGTGTTTCGCGACACCGCGCCGAAGGACGTGGTCGACGCGATCGTCGCTCCGATCGCGGGCTTCCAGATCCGGCGCGCGCCGGTCGTGATCGTCTGGTACCTGGACACCGACGCGATCGACGACCAGGCGAACCGCTTGCGCGAGCTGCTCAAGGCCGGCGCGCTCGGCTTCGGCGCGGGCAAGGAGCAGGCGCTCGAGACCCAGCTCATCCCCGTGTTCGCGAGCTTGCGCGACAAGCTGAAGGAGCCCGGCCTCACGGAGGTCGACTGCGGCCAGGGCATCGCGCAGGCCACGCTGATGGCGTACGAGCAGGGGCTCGGCACCTGTTGCCTGGGTACACCGAACGGCGACAAGATCCGCGCCTCGCTCGGCATGCCCGAGACCTGCCGCGTGCTGCTGCTGCAGACGGTCGGCTACCCGCTCGAGGATCCGCGCGCGGGCGGGCAGCGGCCGCGCCGTCCGTTCGGCGACCTGTTCCACATGAACCGCTACGGCAGCGCGTTTCCGCGCGACGCGAAGGTCGTCGAGGAGCTCGAGCGCGATCGGCTGCTCCAGGCCACGGCGCCGCTTCCTTACCGAGAGGCGGAGCTCGACTTCCTGCAGAAGGCGCTCGAGATCAAGGGTCACGGCCTGTTGTGACCGCCCACCGGGAGGGACTCCGATGCGAATGAAGGCAGTGGTCGCAGGCGTCGGCATGACGAACTTCGGCAAGCACCTGGACCTGGGGCTGAAGGCGCTCGGCGCCGGCGCCGTGAAGGGCGCGCTCGCGGATGCCGGGATCGAGGCCAAGGACCTGCAGGCGGCGTGGGTCGGCAACGCCGCGGCCGGCTTGATCACTGGCCAGGAGTCGATCCGCGGCCAGGTGATCCTGCGCTCGATCGGAATCGGCAGGATTCCTGTGGTGAACGTCGAGAACGCCTGCGCGAGCGCGTCGACGGCGTTGCAGCAGGCTGCGGCGATGGTGAGTGCGGGGCTCTACGACGTGGTGCTCGCGCTCGGAGTCGAGAAGCTCTACCACGCCGACAAGCGGAAGAGCTTCGCCGCCTTCAGCGGCGCGGTCGATGTCGAGGCGCTGCAGGCGATCCTCGCGTCGCTGCAGCAGAGCGCCGCCGACACAGGCGCGAAGAGCGCCTCGAGCGGCTCGGGCGAGAGCCGCTCGATGTTCATGGACATCTATGCGGCCGCGGCGCGCGCGCACATGCGGCGCTACGGCACGACCGTGCAGCAGTTCGCGGAGGTCGCGGCCAAGAACTCGCGGCACGGTAGCCAGAACCCGCGCGCGCAGTTCCGCGACGTGCTCAGCGTCGAGGACGTGCTCGCGGCGCCGATGATCGCAGAGCCCCTGACGCGGCCGATGTGCTCGCCGATCGGCGACGGCGCGGCCGCGGCGGTGATCGTGAGCGAGCGAAAGGCGCGCGAGCTCGGCATCCGCAAGCCCGTCCGCATCGTTTCGTCCGTGCTTCGCTCGGGCTGGGACCACGGCGTCGACGAACCCGGCACCGTCGAGCTCACGTCCCGCGAGGCGTACGAGGAGGCGGGCATCGGCCCCGGCGAGCTCAGCGTGATCGAGTGTCACGACGCCTCGGCGCCGGCCGAGATACTGGCCTACGAGTCACTCGGCCTGTGCGCGAAGGGCGATGGCGGGAAGCTGCTGGACGAAGGGGCGACGCGCCTGGGCGGGCGCATTCCCGTGAACACCTCGGGCGGGCTCCTGCGCAAGGGACATCCGGTCGGCGCGACCGGCCTCGCGCAGATCGTCGAGCTCACCGAGCAGCTTCAGGGCCGCTCGAGCTCGCGCCAGGTCGACGGCGCACGTGTCGGCCTGGCGCACAACGGCGGCGGCAACGTCGGCAGCGACGCGGCGGCGATGTGCGTGACGATTCTCGAGGTCTGAAGGAAGGGACCCAGCATGCGCGAGCGCAGTCCTCTGATTCTCGGTGACTTGGTCCGGATCCGCGCCGAGGAGAAGCCCGACCTCGACGTGCTGACGTTCGAGCATCTCTCGCTCGACGACGGTCGTACGCCGGACGAGGTGCGCAGCTACGCGGAACTGGCGACGCACGCGAACCAGATCGCGGCGGCGCTCCTCGCGCGGGGCCTTCGCCGCGGCGACCGCTTCGGACTGATGATGCGCAACCACCCGGAGTACGTGGAGGCGATGATCGCGGCCTCGATCACCGGCACCGTCTTCGTACCGATCGACCCGCGCACGCGCGGGGAGAAACTCGCTTTCTTCCTGGGCAAGGCGGGCTGCAAGGGCATCGTCTGCGCCGACTACTGTCTCGGCTCTCTCGAGATTGTGCGCGGCTCGCTGCCCGCGCTCGAATGGATCCTCGCGCTCGATACGCGCGAGGGCGACGATGCACTGCCGCTGTCGTCGGTACGGGGCGTCGAGTCGTTGCGAGAAGTGCTGTCGAAGCCGGTGCCGACCGTCGACTCGTGCCTGGAGAGCGGGAACGATGCGCTGCAGATCATCTACACCTCCGGCACCACGGGAGATCCGAAGGGCGTCGTATTCCCCAATGCGCGCTTCGGTGGCTTCGCCATGCTCGGGTCGTTGCTCGGCTACCAGCCGAGTGACCGGCCCTACACGGGGCTCTCACTCACGCACGGAAACGCTCAAGCCGTCACGCTGGGTCCGTCGCTGGGGATGGGACTGCGCGCGGTGTTCAGCCGCAAGTTCACGAAGTCGAAGTTGTGGGACGTGTGCCGTCTGCACGGCTGCACGACGTTCTCGCTGCTCGGCGGCATGTCGACGGCCATCTACAGCGAGCGTGTCCGAGCCAACGATGCCGACAACCCCGTGCGCATGGTGATCAGCGCGGGCATGCCCGCCGCGATCTGGGCGGAGTTCGAAAAGCGCTTCAACGTGAAGATCTTCGAGTGGTACGGCGCCGTCGAGGGCGGACTTGCGTACAAGCCGATCGGGCAGGGGCCGATCGGCTCGTTCGGCAAGCCAGCGCCGGGGCTCGACATGCGGGTGCTCGACGCGAACGACCGCGAGTGCGCGCACGGCGAGATCGGCGAGATCTGCTCGCGTCCAGCCAGCGGCGGCTCGGCCGAGGTGGAGTACTTCGAGAACGCGGAGGCTTCGGCGCAGAAGACGCGCGGCGGCTGGCTGCGCAGCGGCGACATGGGCTGGCGAGACGAGCACGGCTGGCTGTTCTTCTCGCACCGAAAGGGCGGCGGCATCCGCCACAACGGCGACTTCGTGAACGCCGGCTTCGTCGAGAAGCTGATTGCGGAGCAGCCGAGTGTCTCGGACGTTTTCGTGTACGGCGTGCCCGCCGCGTCGGGATCACCCGGCGAGAAGGACGTAGTTGCCGCGGTCGTCCCGCAGCCGGGCACCGCGTTCGTCCCCGCGGCGATCTTCGCGGCCTGCCGCGCCGGCCTCGAGGCGAACTTCGTGCCGACTTATCTTCAGGTCGTGGACGAGATTCCAAAGACCGCATCGGAGAAGCCGCAGGAGAGATTCCTGCTCGAGCGCTTTGCGCCCGATGCGAAGAACGTCTACGTAGGTCGGTAAAGGAGCCGCTCGCGCTTGACGCTCTCGCCCGTCGCGCTCGACCCGGAGCGAGTGGAAGCCATCCTGCTGCGCTACGCCGGCAGCGGGCCGCGCTACACCAGCTATCCGACGGCGCCGGTCTGGTCGGAGGCGTACGGCGCCGAAGACTTCCGCCGCGATCTCGCGGCGATTCCTGCAGGCGACGAGTTGTCGGTCTACGTGCACGTCCCGTTCTGTCGCAGCCTCTGTCATTTCTGCGCGTGCAACCGGGTGATCACGCGCAAGACGGAGCCGCCTGCCCGTTACCTCGACGCGCTCGAACGCGAGATAGAGATCGTGCGCGAGGCGCTGCCCGGCGAGCGCACGGTCGTGCAGCAGCACTGGGGCGGCGGCACGCCGACACACCTCGAACCCGCGCAGCTGACGCGCCTGTTCCGAGCCGTGAACGCCGCGTTTCCCGCGCGGCCCGGGGCAGAGATCTCGCTCGAGGTCGATCCGCGCGTGACCAGCGACGCGCACGTCGATGCGCTGCGAGCGTGCGGCTTCAACCGCATCTCGCTCGGCGTCCAGGACTTCGCGCCGCGCGTACAGGCGGCAATCCACCGCGAGCAGAGCCCCGCGCTGACCGGGCGGCTGGTCGAGCGCGCGCGGGCGAGCGGCTTCGAGAGCGTGAACCTCGACCTGATCTACGGCCTGCCGTTCCAGACCCTCGAGTCGACCGAGCACACGCTCGACGAGGTGCTCGCGATCGCGCCCGACCGCATCGCGCTGTACGCCTACGCGCACGTCACCTGGGTCGCGAAGCAGCAGCGCGGCTTCGAACGCGGCGACCTGCCCGAGCCGGCGCTGCGCCTGCGCATTCAGCTCGCGGCGATCCAGCGCCTGCTCGGGGCCGGCTACGTGTCCATCGGCATGGATCACTTCGCGCGCCCCGACGACGAGCTAGTGCGCGCTCTGCACGAGCGCACGCTGCGGCGCAACTTCATGGGTTACACGACACGCGCGGGTGTCGAGCTGATCGGCTTCGGACCGAGCGCGATCAGCGAGCTGTCGGCCAGCTACGCCCAGTCGGTCCGCGAGCTCGATGCCTGGCACGAGGCGATCGCCGGCGAGCGGCTCGCGACGTTGCGCGGCCACCGGCTGTCGCGCGACGACCTCGAGCGACGCTGGGTGATCGGCGAGATCATGTGTCACGGCGAGCTGCGCGCGGGTGATTGGCGCGCGCGCAACGGCTGCGACTTCGCCACGCGCTTCGCCGCGGAGCGGCGCGCGCTCGAGCCGCTCGCTGCCGACGGACTGGTCGTGCTCGACTCCGACGGC
The DNA here is from genome assembly GCA_031396695.1 of Deltaproteobacteria bacterium. Classification (GTDB taxonomy): domain Bacteria; phylum Myxococcota_A; class UBA9160; order SZUA-336; family SZUA-336; genus VGRW01. Next base: position 4,533 of record JANNLG010000091.1, on the reverse strand, counting down.
AGCTTGCGCGTGACGCCACTCGGCCGGCTGGTTCTGCGCAACGTGGCGATGGTGTTCGACGCCTACCTGCCAGGGCAGCGCGCGGGGGAGCGCCCGCTGTTCAGCCAGACGGTCTAGAAGCGATACGCGAGTCCCGCGTTTAGCGCGATGTAGCTCAGGCTCCCACTCGAGTCGCCGCTGATGAATTCGTCCTCGACCTCGGCGGTCGAGAGCACGGCGTCGGCACCGATCCCGAGCACGATGTGCCGGGTCAGGTACACGTCGAAGCCCAGGCCGATCCGACCCGAGAAGCTCGAGTGGTCGACCTCCAGGCCAGGCACCTGGTTGTCGTCGAGATCGAACAGGGTCGCGCCCGCACCGAGCACGAGATAGGGCTGGAAGCGCTGGATCGGCACGATGAAGCGCAGGTTGGCGGAGAGGGTCTGCGCCTGCAGATCGGCCAGCCGGAAGTCGTTCACGCTCACCTCGAAGTTGTCGAGGTATTCGTACTGGGCCTCGACGGCGAGCCAAGACAGGACCCGGTAGCCGAGCCGGGCGTTCGCGCCCCAAGTGTTGTCGACCTCGACGTCCTCCGAGAGCACGTCGTCGAGCACGTCGTCGAACGAGGACTCGATCAGGTTGAAGCCGTAGGTCGCGCCCACTCCGATGTAAGGACCGGAACGGGCGAAATCGGAATCGGCCCGGGCGCTCGGGGCGGCGAGGGCGCCGAGCAGGGCGATCGAGGTCAGGAGCAGCGACTTGCGCATCGGAGCCACCTCCGCGGTTCGAGCGATGGAGTCGGGGAATCTATCGACCTTGCGGAGTCGGCGCCGCACCGAGACCCGGGTCGATCGAGTGGCTCACTTTCGCCCGGGTTTTCGTCTCGGAGATCCTGTTTATTTTCATCTGCCGTAGGAAAAAGCTTCCCATCTAGGGCGATCTGGCTGGTAGGATTCTGCCTACGGGCGAATTCTGCATCGCATCATGCACTGTGCATCGCATCATGCACTGTGCATCGACTCTCGGGATCTGTTCGGATCTGTTCGGAATGGTTCGGAGGGAGGGAAACGATGATTCGAGTCAGCTGGCGCGGGGTTCTCACGCGCTTCGGTGTCGCAGCGGCGGTCATCGTCGGCGCAGCCACAGCAGGCGCGGGACCCGTGATCTCGATCGACATCACAGGCGGCGAAGGCGGGATCTACGACACGTACGCGCTCGACTCCGAGGGTACGGAGCAATCCGACGGCACCTTCTCCCTCGCGGGCATCGGTTACGGCACGACCTTCGCCTGCGACTGGGCCCTGAACGTAAACCCCGATCCCTCGATCACCGGCACGTTCAACCTGACGAACCTGTCCGGGACCACACAGAACTTCGTGCTCAACGTCAGCATCCCGATCCCCGGTGGCCTCGCGGCGCCGACGGTCATGGGCGGTTACGTCGGCAGCGCCCTGAACGGTGTGCAGTACTTCGACCAGAACCTCGACAGCGACGTGACGCTCGCGAGCATCGGCTCGACGCCGATCTACCAGGCGCGACTCGACGGCATCACGACCGTGCAGGGTCTGTTGCTCGGCAGCTTCCAGGCCTTCGGCGCTCCCGGCGCCAGCGGCGACATCTCGCAGGTCCTCTGGGGCACGCCGATTCCGAGCGCACCCGGACCTGCGGTCGCGGGCAGCATGAGCATCCGCACGAGTTTCTCGCTGACGGCGGGCGATCGAGTAACTCTGCCGGTCAACTTCGTGGTCGAGCCCTCACCGGTCCCGGAGCCCGCGTCGATCCTGGGGATCGGCCTCAGCCTCGCGGCGCTCGTGGGTATGCGCACTCGCCGAGCCTAGAGCGCCCGTAACTAGGGTCGGTCGTCAGGCGGACTTTTCGTCCGCGATCTCGGCTGCGAGCACGAGCGCATCGCCGAGACTCGTACAGTCGTAGGTCGACATGCCGTTGGCGTTCGCGCTCTTCGACCAGCGCTTGGCGCCCATCGTCGCGACCGCGCTCTTGCCGTGGATGTTGATCACGGCGCGAACCTGATTGCGCTCACAGATCTCGACGCAGTCCTTCTCTATCCAGATCAGGTCGGCCTGTGAGGGAACACCGGGGCTCAGGGTCAGGTCGACCACCCAAGTGATCGCGCCAAGCCTTCCGCACTCGTCCAGGCCGCGCTCGAGCCCCTCGCGGAACTGCGGAGTCACCATGGAGATCCAGGAGGCGACGAGCGCCTTCTGCGACGCGAAGTGCACGACGCTGACGGTGCCGTCGATCGAGAAGAGCGGGACGCCGGCCATTGGAGCGACCTCCATTCGGGGTGCGACTCCCCAATCGGCCATGCTCCCGCCGCTCTTGACGCGTGCAGACGGGCTTCGCGCGGAGTTCGGCGCGTAGTATGCTGCCGCCGCTGCCATGAACCCGATCCGGATGCTGCTGCCGCTGCTGTTGGCCGTCTGTGCGCTCGCGCCGGCGCGCACCCCTCATGCGAACGTGGTGGTGACGCTCCAGTCCGTGCTCGGGCCGATCGACCTCGAGCTCTTCGAGTCCGTCGCGCCGCTCACGGTTGCCAACTTTCTCTTCTACACCGACACGGCCGCCTACGACGCGAGCTTCATCCACCGCAGCGTGCCGGCGTTCGTCATCCAAGGGGGTGGCTTCAAGATCGTCAACGGCTTGGCCGCTCCGGTGGCGACCAATCCTCCCAGTGTCCTGAACGAGCCGGGTCTCTCGAACGTCCGGGGCACCGTGGCGATGGCAAAGCTCGGCGGGCTGCCCAACAGCGCGACCACCGGTTGGTTTGTGAACGTGGTCAGCAACACGCCGCTCGACACGGACAACGGCGGGTTCACCGTGTTCGCGGACGTGATCTCGGGGATGGCGGTGGTGGACCAGATCAACGCGCTGCCGCGCGGAAACTTCGGCTCACCGTTCGGAGAGCTGCCGACGATCGGCTGGACTTCAGGCAACCCGCTGCTCCCGTCGAACCTGGTGCTGCTCAACGACGTCTCCCGCCGCACGACCCCGCTGTGCGGCGACTTGAACGCCGACGCGAGGATCGATGCCGTCGACGTCGCGCGCATCCGCTCCGCCCTCGCCAACCCTGCGGGGAGCGCGCTCTCCGCTCCCGAAGCTGCGCGCTGCTCGGTGATCGGCACGTCGACGGACTGCAACCTGATCGACACCACGGTCGTTCGCCGCCGGCTCGCGGGTCGAACTCCGCTTCGCGCGCAGATCTGCCCCGCCTCGCTCTGAGTGACGTTCGCACCCCTCGGCGGGCCGGAACCCCGTAGAATCGTCCGAACACCCGAATCGAGGGCAACGTTGGAGCGGATGAAGTCACTCGTCCTCACCTGTCTGTGCCTGCTCGCGGTGTCGCTCGAGGCGTCCAGTGCCGAGCTGATCCTGAACGAGTACAACGGGGTCGCGCCGGGCGTCTGGCTGAACGGCGGCACCGCGCTCGTGGACGACGACGGCGAGGCCGCGGCCGACGCCACGCTCGGCCGGGTCGTCGGCAACGGTGGCGACTGGATCGAGCTGGTGGTCGTGGCCGATCACCTCGACATCCGCGGCTGGCGCGTGCAGGTGTGCGACAACGCGGTCTGTGCGCCGGAGTTCGTGTTCACGAACGCGAGCCTGCTCGCGGATCTGCGCGCGGGCACGCTGATCACGATCGCGTCGGACATGGCGTCGCTCGATCGGCCCGAGAACGCCAGCTACAACCCGGTCAACGGAGCCGGCGAGGACTGGTGGATCGAGCTGCGCTCGTCGGGGCCGCAGGCGACCGGCACGTACATCAGCGTCGGCTCGTTCACCGTGAGTCAGACCAACTCACAGATCACGATTCGCGATGCGGGCGGGCTGCCGATCTTCGGACCCGCCGGCGAGGGCATCGTTCCAGGGGTGGGGCTGAACCAGCGCGAGGTCTTCAAGCTCGAAACCAGTCCGAGCGCGCTCACGACACCGGACGCGCCGGGCTACGCGGACGGCAGCTCGAGCGCCTACGGCGCGCCGAACCTGTTTGGCGGCGGTCTGGGCGTCCAGAGTCTCGCGGCGCTGCGCCAGAACCTGCCGTTCCCCGACAGCGACGGGGACGGGATCGCCGACGACGGCGACTTCTCCGGCGTCGCCGGGGACGCGCGCTGCACGGGCGGATCCTCGGCGTCCTGCGACGACAACTGCCGCGTCGAGCAGAACGCGAACCAGGCCGACACCGGCAGCATCAACTCGCTGGGTGGCAATGGCATCGGCGACGTCTGCGAGTGCGGCGACGCCGACGACGACGGACGAGTCACTCCCGCCGACGCGCTCGAGCTGCGCGACTTTCTTGCGAGAGTCACGCCGGGTGTCACCGCTCCAGAGAAATGCCGCGTGAGCAGCGCGGGTGACTGCAACATCCGCGACGTCGCCGGCATCACGCGCGTGACGTCGTCGCTCCCGCCGCCGATCGAGCCGGTCTGCAGCGCCGCGACCGGTCCGGCCGACCCGACCGAGCTGATCTTCGACCCCGACCGCGTGCTGCAGGTCTCGATCACGATGGCGCCCGCGGACTGGGACGCTCTGCGTTTC
>JANNLG010000065.1:0-10371 GCA_031396695.1 Deltaproteobacteria bacterium | reverse complement strand
ACGCCTACGGCGGTTGGCACCTGGTGACGACGCTGCAGGCTGGCGGCGGCCTGCCCGCCCAGCGCACCATGATGAACCGCACCTACGATCTCGAGCGCGCGCGGCGCAAGGCGAAGAAGGCGGCGGGGATCGCGAGCTGACGCACCGCTTCACCGCGTTTCCTGAAGTCGACGACGTTCTTCAAGCGCTGCTCGGCGGGGCGCGCGAGGTGCTGAGCGAGCGGTTTGTCGGGCTGTACCTGTACGGTTCGCTCGCGACGGGTGACTTCGTGCTCGCGACGAGCGACGTCGACTTCGTCGTGGTCACCGAGGGAGAACCGACTGCGACGCAGGTCGCCGAGCTCGCGGCGATGCACGCGCGTCTCGCCGCTTCGGGCGGTCTGTTCGCGTCGCTCGAGGGCTCGTACATCCCGCGCGCCGCGCTGCGCCGATGGGATCTCGGCGAGGCGCGCCATCCGCACCTGGCGCACGATCGGCCGTTCGGAGTCGAGGCGCACGGCGCGGACTGGGTGATCCAGCGCTTCGTCTTGCGCGAACACGGCGTCGCGATCGCGGGTCCGTCATTGCGCGAGTGGATCGATCCGGTGTCGCCGGTGCAGCTTCGCGACGCGATCGCGCGACTGCTCGGAGACTTCTGGGCGAATCACGGTTGCTCGGACGAGTTCCTGGGTCCGCGCGCCTATCAGGTGTTCGCGGTGCAGACCATGTGTCGCGCGCTTCATACGCTCGCGCGCGGCGAGATCGCGTCCAAGCCCGCGGCCGCGCGCTGGGCGCTCGACGCGTTGCCCGTGCGCTTTCGCCCTGCGATCGAGCGCGCGATCGCGTTCCCCGGCGGGGATCAGGCGGACGACCTCGAGGAGACGCGCGCGCTGATCCGCTTCGCGCGCGAGCAATCGCGCGCGACCACCTAGAGCTTCGCGACCTCGCCCACCGGCACGACGCGCGTGCGGATCGGCTCGAACGGACCGACGGGCAGCAGGAAGCGCCAGAAGATCAAGCCGAACGCGCGGCCGCCCGTGTCGAGCCAGTCCGGAATTCCGGGATCGCGCGCCGCGATCGCGACTCGGAAGCTCGCGTCGCGCCCGAGCTTCAGCTGGCGGCGGTTGCGCGAGATCGTGCGGTCGCGGTAGTCGAGGGACTGCATGAAGCGGTTCCACAGCACGACGTTTGCGAAGCAGCACTCGGGCAACCGTCCCTCCATGACCAGCGCGTCATCGGGGCCGAGCAGGAACGGGCCCATGCTGTAGGCGTTGTCGACCGCGCCCCAGGCGGACTCGGTCGGCGCGTAGAGGTCGGGTACACCGAGCCGGTTCGGCACCGTCGAGACCCAGGCGGGCTGCTGCGCGGGATCGCGCGGCGGCATGCCGAGCGTGGCCTCGCGCACGAAGCGCACGACCGAGCGCATGCGCAACGCCGTGGCCGCGTCGTCGAGCGGCGGTGCCGGGCCGGGCCGACCGAGCGGCTCGATCGAAAGTGGAACGCGCAGTGTCGGATCGAGCTGCGCGCAGGTCGCGTTCTCGAAGTAGTGCCGCGTCGTGACCTGCACCGCGTCGGAAACGAGCTCGACGAAGCCGCGCTCTGGCGTTCCCGGCGGGCGATGGCGCGCGAGCACCAGCTCGTAGCTGCCGTCGCGCGCGACGTCGAGTTCGCGGTCGTTGCGCGCGGCGAAGATCTCGCTTGCCCAGCCGCTCGCGTCGCTCTTCTGGAACGTGAACGAGGTGTAGACCGCGCCGGAGATGTTGCCGCGAATCCGATACGCGCGATCGCCGGCGATCGGAGCCAGAAAGTAGAACGCGTCGGGGTTGTCGCCCAGGAACTTGCGCGCGGGCGAGACCAGCGACACGAAGCGCGGCCGCTCGGGATCGGCGTCGAGATACAGGTCGATGCCGGCCGAGAGCAGATTCAGCGCGAACGCGTGTCCGTCGACGATGCTGCCCGGATCCCCGATGCGGAACTCGGGCCCGAGATAGCGCGCGTCGATCTCGCGCAACAGCACGATCAGCTCGCCGAACGCCGCGCGCGTTTCGGTCTCGACGCTCACAGGCAGGGCAGCGACGAATAGGTGGTGAGCACGACCACGTCGTCGCGCGGGCCGAGCCGGTACACCGCGTCGCGCGGCGGATTCAGGAGCGCGCCCGTCTCGGGGTTGGCTGTGGCCTCGAAGTGGAAGCCCAGCGCCGTCTCGCCCTGGCGCGCGGCGGCGGCGAGCGCGTCGGAGAAGTGGATGCTGCGGCCGGTCAGGCCGTACTCGGCGGCGCTGCGGTACACGATCTCCGCGCCGCCGGGGCCGAACAGCTCCTCGAACACCGCGCCGAGCTCCCGACGCAGCACCACCTGCGCGAGCATGTGCGACAGGATCACCGTCGGCTGCAGCGTCTCGCAGCTCGCGCGCGCGAACAGCGAGAGATTCTCGGAGTCCATGATCTCGGCCAGGATCGCCGGGCGCGCGCCGTTCTCGGGCAGGATCTCCTGCAGGAGCAGATACGCGAGGATGGTTCGCGCGTCGGCCTCTTCCTCCGCGCCGGTCCACTGACTCGAGACCAGCACGATGTTGTCGTAGCGCGCGGGGTCGAGCTTGCGCATCTCCGCGGGTACCGTGTAGTCGCTCTCGATCTGCTTCACGTTCACGCGGCCGGCGGGAACCTCGAAGTGCGATAGATGCGTGTCGCGCATGCGGCAGTCGGTGACCGAGGCGATCACGATCTCGAACGACTCCGCGTCGTAGCGGCCGAATTCGCTGATGAGCGCGGAGACGCGCGGGTTCCAGCCGAGCACGAGCACGCGGCGCCGATCGGGCATGGCCGGAAACGCGTGCGACTCGTAGCTCGGCTCGAGCGCCGCAGTCTCAGTCGGCAGCCGCTTCACGGGCTCGCAGCCCTCGTGGCTGGTGGCGAGGAACACGACGCGGTCCTCGCTGTCGACCACGAAGTCCTCGGGCGGATTCAGCCGCAGACCCTTGCCGCCCGCGCGCACGGTGCCGAGCGGGATCGCGGTCGGGAACGCGTCGTACAGGCCGCGCAGGCGGCGGCCGTTCAGCGCGGGAAACGCGCGCAGGTGCACCTCGTTGCCGATCGCGTGGGTGAGGATCTGCGAGTACACGTCGGAGAGTCCGGGGTGGCGCACGCACTGCGCGATGATGCGCGCCACGATCGCGTCGCCGGCCACCACCTCGAGCGATCCGCGGTACGCGTCCCGCGCGAGCGACGTGCGCAGCGGGTCGGAGATCTCCGCGACCGCGAGCGGCAGCGTCTGCGGGTCGTCCTTCCCGTGGCGCGAGATCGAGAGCAGGATCTTCACGGTGTTGGCGTCGATCCGCTCGGGCCCGGCGGGTCCGAAGTCCGAGCCGGGAATCACGATCGCGGCCGCGTGCTCGATGTCGACGCGTCGCAGGTGCTCGTACTTGAGCGGCGAGCCGGAGCGAAACGTGATCAGCCGCTCGCTGAAGTGCGTGCCGAGCCGTTCGCGCAGGTCGTGGTGCAGCGCGAGCGTGACCTTCTCGGCCAGCACGACGATGCGCAGCTTGCGCGCACCGCGCCGCTGCAGAAAGCGCGCCACGCGGCCCTCGGACTGCACGAGCTCGGCGATCAGCTGCGGCGTGCGGTTGGTCCAGCCCAGGATCGCGATGTGATCGCGCGCGATGATCGGCGTGGTGCCCGACTCGAGCCGCGCGATGCCCTGGTTCAGGCCCTGCACCATGACCGCGACCAGCGCGCCGAGGAAGATCACCGCGCCCAGCACCGTCAGCACGCCCGACACCGAACGGCGTACGTGGCCCACGTCGTCGCCCAGGTAGCCGGTGTCGGTGATACGCAGGAACGCCCACCAGATCGCTTCGGCCGGGTTGCCGATCGACGGCTCGAGCACCCACACGACCCCGCCCGCGACGATCGAGAGCGATGCGATCACGATCGCGACCAGCAGGAGCCGGTAGCGCATGCCCCGCAGGAGCAAGCGCTCGACCCAGTACGTGAGCTGGTTCATGACCCGGTTGTTGTTCATCCCCGCCCATCGGCTAACGTGCGGCCCAATGGTAGACAGGATGCGCGCGTTTTGAAGGAGCCGCCCGAGCCGGGCGCCCCGCGCCTTTCGATCGAGATCCAGCCGCAGCCCGACGACGCGACCTGCGGGCCCACCTGTCTGCAGGCCGTCTACGGCTACTACGGCGACGCGGTCGCGCTCGAGCAGGTCGTGGCCGAGGTCGGCGCGCTCGAAACCGGCGGCACGCTCGCGGTCATGCTCGCCTGCCACGCGCTGCGGCGCGGCTATCGCGTCACGATCTACACCTACAACCTGCACCTGTTCGACCCGACTTGGTTCGCCTCGCCCGAGATCGACCTGCGCGCCAAGCTGGTCGCGCAGGCGCGTGCCAAGGACGATCGGAGGCTCCGCTTCGCGACCGAGGCGTATCTCGAGTTCCTGACTTTGGGCGGCCGCGTGAAGTACGAGGAGTTGTCGGCGCGACTCCTGCGCCGGCACCTGCGCCGCGGCCACCCGCTGCTCGCCGGGCTCTCGTCCACCTACCTGTATGGCAGCGCGCGTGAATCGACGGCCGTGACCAACGCGGCGGATGACGTGGGCGGCACGCCCGGCGGGCACTTCGTGGTGCTGCACGGCTACGACCCCGAGGAGCGCATCGTGCACGTCGCCGATCCCTATCACGACAACCCGCTGCACGACGGGCTGCACTACGCGGTCGGCATGGACCGGCTAGTCGGGGCGATCCTGCTCGGTGTCATTACTTGGGACGCGAACCTGACCATCATCGAGCCGCGCGCGGAGGGCGTTCGCCCGTGAACCAGCTCGTGGTGGTCGAGAACATCAAACGCTGGCCGCTGCACATTCCCGGCGTGGAAGTCGTGGCCGCGCGCACGTACCTGACCGACGCACGCTTCGCCGAGCTGCGCGGCGTGGCGGTGTACAACCTGTGCCGAACCTACGGCTACCAGACGCTCGGCTACTACGTGTCGCTCCTGGCCGCGGCGCGCGGTCACCGCCCGCTGCCTTCGGTGTCGACGCTGCAAGACCTGCGGCTCCCGCACATGGCGCGCTTCGCGTCGGAGGAGCTCGACGAGCTGATCGAGCGCAACCTGACCAAGCTGCGAGGCAAGAGCTTCGAGCTGTCGATCTACTTCGGCCGCAACGTCGCGCGCAAGTACGATCGCCTGGCGCAGGCGCTGTTCAACCAGTTTCCGGCGCCCATGCTGCGCGCGCGCTTCGTGCGCGACGAGGACGACGAGTGGCGGATCGACCGCGTGCGGCCGATCGCGACCTCCGAGATTCCCGACGCGCACCGCGACTTCGTGCTGCGCCGCGCGACCGAGTACTTCGCGCAGCCGCCGCGCCGCGCGCGCACGCGACAGCGTCCGGTGTACGACCTGGCGATCCTCGTCAACCCCGACGAGAAGGAGCCGCCGTCCAACGAGGGAGCGCTGCGCAAGTTCGCGCGCGCCGCGCGCAAGCTCGAGATGGAAGCCACGCTCGTGCACCCCGACGAGATCGGCGAGATCGCGGAGTTCGACGCGCTGTTCATCCGCGAGACCACCGCCGTCGACCACCACACCTTCCGATTCGCGCGCCGGGCCGCGGCGGAAGGCCTGGTCGTGGTCGACGATCCCGAGTCGATCCTGCGCTGCACGAACAAGGTGTACCAGGCCGAAGTCTTCGCGCGCTACGGCGTGCCGAGCCCGCGCACGCTGGTGGTCGACGCCGACGACGCGAGCCGGATCGAGAAGGAAGTGGGCCTGCCGTGCGTGCTGAAGCGCCCCGACTCGTCGTTCTCGCTCGGGGTGGTGAAGGCGACCACGCCGCTCGAGTTGCGAACGAAGCTCGAGGAGGTGCTCTCGAAGTCGCAGCTCGCCGTCGCGCAGGAGTTCACGCCGTCGGACTTCGACTGGCGGATCGGCGTGATCGACGGCAAGCCGCTCTGGGCCTGCCGCTACTTCATGGCGCGCGGGCACTGGCAGGTGGTGGAGAGCCACGAGGGCGGACACCGGCGCTGGGGCCGCACCGAAGCGCTCGCGCTCGCCGACGTGCCGACGAAGGTCGTCGAGCTCGCGGTGCGCGCCGCGTCACTGATCGGTGACGGGCTGTACGGCGTCGACCTGAAGCAGAGCGGCAGCCGCCTGCTCGTGATGGAAGTGAACGACAACCCGTCGATCGAGAGCGGCTACGAGGACGCGGAGATCAAGGATGAGATCTACGCCGTGATCATGGCGTACTTTCGGGAGCGGCTCGATCGCCAGCGCCGCAACGGCAACGGCCACGGGGCCGCGAAGTGACGACCTACGGGCTGTTCGAGGTCACCGGCATCGAGCTCGAGTACATGATCGTCGACCGCGAAACGCTCGCAGTGATGCCGATCGCCGACCGCGTGCTCGGCCCCGGCGGTGAGCTCGAGCTCGGCCCGATCGCCTGCTCGAACGAGCTCGTCCTGCACGTGCTCGAGCTGAAGACGAACGGGCCGGTGCGCTCGCTCGGCGGAGTGGCCGATCATTTCCAGGCGGCGGTGCGCGAGCTGAACACGCGCCTCCAGCCGCACCGCGCGATGCTCCTGCCCGGCGGCATGCACCCGTTCATGGACCCCTACACCGAGACGCGTCTGTGGCCGCACGAGCAGAACCAGATCTACGCCGCCTTCGACCGCATCTTCGACTGCCGCGGCCACGGCTGGTCGAACGTCCAAAGCATGCACGTGAACCTGCCGTTCCGCGGCGACGCCGAGTTCGGGAAGCTGCACGCCGCGATCCGCGTGCTGCTGCCGATCCTGCCCGCGCTAGCCGCCAGCTCTCCGATCGCGGACGGCAAGCCCACGGGGCTGCTCGATACGCGCCTCGAGCACTACCGCACGAACGCGGCGCGGATGCCGTCGATCGCGGGCGCGGTCGTGCCCGAAGCGCTCAGCGACGAAACCCGCGCCGGCTACGAACGCGAGATCCTCGAGCCGATCTACCGCGAGCTGGCCCCGCACGATCCCGACGGCGTGCTTCGACACGAATGGGTGAACGCGCGCGGCGCGATCGCGCGCTTCGAGCGCAGCGCCATCGAGATCCGCGTTCTCGATGTCTCGGAGTGCCCGGCCGCCGACCTCGCGATCGCACAGGCCGTGATCGCGGTCGTGCAAGCGCTCTGCGAAGAGCAGCTCTCGAGCCACGCCGCCCAGCGCAAGCTCGAGACCGCGAAGCTCGCCGCGCTCCTGCGCGCCGTGATCCGCGACGGCGAGCGCGCGCAGATCCGCGACAAATCCATCCTGCGCGTGCTCGGCTTCCCCGCCGGCGTCTCCGACGAGCCGACCGCGCGCGACGTCTGGGAGCACCTGATCGAGACGACGCTCGGCGAACGCCCCGACCACCTGCTTACGCGCGCGCGGCTCGACGTGATCCAGCGCGAGGGCCCACTCGCGCGGCGGATCCTGGCGAACGGCGACGCGCGCCAGACCTATCGCACGCTCGCGCGCTGTCTGGCCGAGGGCCGGATGCTGCGCGCGCCCGCGCTCAGTCCGCCGCCGTCCGCAGCGTCCAGCGGATCGGCGCGCGCTTGATCCCGCCGACGAACGACGAGCGCACGCGCTCCGCGGGGCCGGTGCGCTCGAACGCCTCGAGCCGCTCGCGGATCTGCGCGAACACCGTGCGCAGCTCGAGCCGCGCCAGGTGCGCGCCCAGGCACACGTGCTCGCCGCGGCCGAAGCCGATGTGGTCGTTCGGCGAGCGGTCGATCTTGAAGCGGAACGGCTCCTCGAAGATGTTCTCGTCGCGGTTGCCCGACGCGTAGAACAGGCACACCGAGTCGCCCTTCGGAATCTTCGTACCGCGAATGGTGTAGTCGCGCGTGGCTTGGCGCGTGAACTGGATCACCGGCGTCACCCAACGCACCATCTCCTCGACTGCGGGATCGACCAGGTCCGCGTTCGCGACGAGCTTGCGCCACTCGTCGGGGTGCTCGTGGAACGCGAGCATGCCGCCGGTCATGGCGTTGCGCGTAGTCTCGTTGCCGGCCACCACCAAGAGCAGGTAGTACGAGAGCAGCTCGAACGGCTGAATCGGCTGGCCACCCGCCTTGCCGTGCACGACCACGGAGATCATGTCGCTCTTCGGGTTCCTGCGGCGCGCCTCCATCAGCTCCGTGAAGTACTTGAACAGCTCCATGCGCGATTCCTGCAGCGTCTGCTCGGTCGTGCGGCCCTTCTGGAACTCGGGGTCCTCGGGCGCGATCGTCTCGTTGGTCCAGCGGAACAAGAGCCGCCAGTCCTCGCCGGGCACGCCGAGCATCTCGGCGATCACCGCGATCGTGATCGGCGCCGCCACGTCCTGCACGAAGTCGCACGCGCCCTTGTCGCTCGCCTCGTCGAGGATCTCGCGCGTGATGCGCTGAACCTTCGGCTCCCACTGCGTGACCATGCGCGGCGTGAACTGCTTGGCCGTCACCGCGCGGTAGTCGCGGTGCTCCTGGCCGTCCATCGACAGCAGATGCCGAAGCGGAACCACGTCGACCGGCACCGTGCGATCGAAGACCGCGATGCGCGGCTGAATGATGAAGGCGTCCGGGTTCTTGCCCACCTCGACGATGTCCTGGTGCTTGGTGATGGCCCAGAACGGGTCGTAGTTGCCGCGGTCGAAGTAGTACACCGGCGCGTGTTTGCGCAGGTACGTCCACTCCGGGTGCGGGTAGCCGTTCTTCTCGTAGTGCTCGGGCGAGATCACGTCGACGTTGTCGAGGCTCAGGCCTTCCAAGCTCGGGGCGGCGCTCATGGGGTGGGTCCTCCTGGGTCGATCGGTCGGACGAGGTCGGTCAGCCCGTCGGGCGGGTCGCCCCAAGAATACTCCCCCGGTCCGCGCTCGGGGGTGTAGGCTCGAAGCATGCAAGTCCTGCGAGGCACGGTGGTCTCCGGGAAGGTGGTCGTCGACGGCGCGCCGCTGGAAGAGGGCGCGCGCGTGACGGTGCTGGTGCCCGAGAAGGAGCGACCCTTCTCGAAGCCGCGCCGCGATCGCGACCGCTGGTTCGAGGAGACGGAAATACTGCGCGATCTGGGCGGGGAGTCGTAGCGGAACGCGACGGGTTCCTGTGTCGGGTCGATCTCCGGACGCGAATGCGGCCGACGTGCACGCCTGCCCTATGACAGAATCGGCTTGACAGTGTCTCGGATCGTGAGCTGTCATAGTCGAGACCACGAGGGAGCCGTGTGTGTCGAATCGAGTCGCTCTGTTCCTGGATGTCGAGACGGAGTACTCGGCGGCTCTCGGTGGCTGGTGCGGGCGTCATCAGATCCGCGTGCTCGAGTCGCACCATGAGCTCACGTCTTCGATCGAGCGACGTGAATTGGTGTTTGCGGTCGTCAGGCTCGATGGCGCGGACGAGGAAGCGTTCGATCGCGTGAGGATGGTCGCGAAGACCACGCGAGGCGTGCCGATCGTGGTGCTCGGTCGCGCGCTCTCCGGCGAGATGGCGTTCCGCTGCGCCCGACTCGGCGTCGCCGACGTGATCGACCTGCCCGCGCCGAAGCTCGATGTCGTCGCGCGCGTCGCTTCGCACGTCGGAACCGTCAGCGCTTCGCCAGAGGTGGCGACATTGATTGGCCAGAGCGAGGCGATGCAGGCCCTGCGCCGCGACGTGAAGGAAGCCGCGCGTGTCGAGTCGAAGGTGCTCCTGCAAGGCGAGACCGGCACCGGGAAAGGCTTGGTCGCGCGAATCATGCACGAGCTGTCGACACGCCGCGCGGAGCCGTTCGTTCACGTCGACTGCGCGGCGCTCTCACCGACACTGATCGAGAGCGAGCTCTTCGGTCACGAGAAGCACTCATTCACCGGCGCCGGAGGTCTGCGCCGCGGCCGCTTCGAAACGGCCGGTTCGGGCACGATTTTTCTCGACGAGATTGGTGACCTCGATGCCCCGCTTCAATCGAAGCTCCTGCGCGTGCTCGAGGATCGCGTCTACGAGCGCGTCGGCGGCAGCCAGTCACTGCCGATGTCCGCACGCGTGATCGCCGCGACCTGCCACGACCTGGCCGACCTCGTATCGAGCGGCCGCTTCCGGCCCGATCTCTACTTCCGCCTGAACGTGATCGGCGTCTTCGTGCCGCCGCTGCGCGACCGCCTCGAAGACCTGCCCGCCCTGGCACGCGCCGCCGTGGACCGACTGTCCGAGACCCTCGGCATCCCCGCACCCGCAATCGGCGACTCGTTCTTCGGCCCGCTCCGCGAGCACCACTGGCCGGGCAACGTCCGCGAGCTGTTCAATGTGATCGAGCGGATCCTCGTGCGCGGCCGCACTGCGACGCTCGAAGCCGAGGACCTGGAAGGCGTGCTCGGGCGGTCGGTTATGCGGCCGAGGTCAGGGGTGGAGCGCGACGAGCTCGACGTTTCGCCGAACTTTCGGACCG
>JANNLG010000052.1:0-70954 GCA_031396695.1 Deltaproteobacteria bacterium | reverse complement strand
CGCGCGAGGACCAGGACAAGTACGCGCTGCTCTCCCAGCAGCGCACCGCTCGCGGCCAGGAGCTGGGCTACTTCGACGACGAGATCGTGCCGATGAAGACGCGCCGGCTCGTGCAGAAGAAGGGCGAGGAGCCGCGCGAGGAGGACTGCGTCGTCGACAAGGACGAGTGCAACCGCCCCGACACCACCATCGAAGGCCTGCGCAAGCTGGCGCCCGCGTTCAAGCCCGAAGGCGGCACGGTCACCGCGGGCAACGCGAGCCAGCTCTCCGACGGCGCGTCGGCGACGCTGATGATGTCGGCGGGCCGCGCGAGCCAGCTCGGCATCGAGCCGATCGGCATCTACCGCGGCTCCGCGGTCGCGGGCTGCGAGCCCGACGAGATGGGCATCGGCCCGATCTACGCCGTGCCGAAGCTCTTGAAGCGCTTGGGCATGAGCCTGGACGACATCGACCTGATCGAGTTGAACGAGGCGTTCGCGTCACAGGTGCTGCAGGTGCAGCGCGTGCTCGGGATCCCCGACGAGAAGCTGAACGTGAACGGCGGCTCGATCTCGATCGGCCACCCGTTCGGCATGACGGGCTCGCGCCTCACCGGCCACATCCTGCGCGAGCTGAAGCGCCGCAAGCAGCGCTACGGAATCGTGACGATGTGCGTGGGCGGCGGTCAGGGCTTCGCGTCGCTGTTCGAATCCGTCTGAAAGAGCGCGCGGCCTTCGGACTGCGCGGGCGGGTCGATGCGTAGCAGGGCGGCGGCAGTGGGTGCGACGTCGATCGCGCGCACGACACCGAGCGGCGCGCCCTTCGACACGCCGCGGCCGAGCGCGTAGAAGATCGCGCCCATGTCGGGCAGCTCCGGATCGTAGCCGTGCGCGCCGCTCGCGTGTCCGAACACTCGGCTCCAGAGCGCGGACAGCGTCTGTGTCGAGCTGGGGCGCGCCAGTACGCGCGGCGGTGTCGCGACCACCGTGAGCTCGCCGCTGCGTCCGGGGAAATGACTGCGGTACGACGCCGGTAGACTCTCCGCGGTGTAGGTCCGCGTGCCCTCGATCGAAGCTAGCGCCGCGAGCGCTGCCTCTCGTCGCGCGGGATCCTCGAGATAGATCTGCGCTTCGCCGCCCGCGAGTCCCGCGCGCGCGGCGATCTCGCGCGCGGCGAGCGGGTCGCGCGCGTCGACAGCCTCGTTCACCTCGGTCATTCCGTGATCGCTCGCGATCAAGAGCGTGGTGTGAGCCCACGCTTGGCGCGCGTCGAGTCCCTCGAGCAGCCGCACGAGCTGCGCGTCCTGCGCGAGCAGCTGCACGCCGATGTTCGGGCTGTCCGGCCCTTCCTCGTGTCCGACGTGATCGCAACCGTGCCACCACGACATGATCAGGCCGGGGCGTTGCTCGGCGGGTAGATCGAGCCAGGCCAGGATCTGATCGACCTTCGCGGCCTCGCCGATCGAGCCGTCGAAGGGTTGCTTGCGATAGCTCGCGCCGCGCCCGCGCCAGTCGGTTTCGGAGCCGACCCAGAAAAAGACGGCCGCGCGCACGCCCTGCCGCTCCGCCGTGACCCAAAGCGGCTCGGCCTCGATCCAGCTCGCGTCGTTGCTGTAGTCGAAGGTGCGGCCCGAAGTGTCCGTGAAGCGGTTGTCGATGATGCCGTGCCGGTCGACGTAGGTTCCGGTGGCGAGCGACACGTGGTTGGGGAACGTGCTGGACGGGAACACCGGCACCAGCCGCTCCGCGCGCGCGCCTTCGCGCTGCATGCGCGCGAGGCCCCGGGTTTGCACGCGTTCGGGATAGTCGTGCCGCGTGCCATCCCAGGAGAGCACGATCACGACCGGGCTCTCGGTGGCGCGCGCCTGCGCGTGCGGCCAGGCACAAGCCGCGAGCACGAGCGCAAGACCGAGGAGCGCGGGCCGGCGTGCGCGAGTCACGCGCGCATCGTAGCAACAGAAACCGGCAGCGAACACGCAGCTTGGGTAGCGCGCTTCCCTGGGGGTGAACCGCGCTTGCCCAGTTTGGGAAGCGCGCTTCCCCAGTTGCACGCGTTCGGACCGCGGCTGTTCGGGCACACCGCGTGAAAGTACCGGGAGACGACGGAGGGGGACTGGAGATCCGTCATGACACGAGATCGAAACACCTCGGCCGGCTTCACCCTGATCGAAGTGTTGACCGTCTGTTCAATCGTCGGCGTGCTGGCGATGCTCGCGTACCCGAACATGGTGCGCTTCAGGGAGCAGCAGCAGACGAAGGCCGGCGCCAGGCAGATGGCGGGTGTGCTCGACGAGGCGCGCTCACGCGCGACCAACGAGGCGACGCCCTACCTGGTCTACTTCAACGAGAAGACCGTGGACGGCAACGGCAACTGCGGCCCGGCGGCCACCATGGTGCGCGACTCCGATCGCACCTACAGCATCACCGCGGGTGACGACGTGCACGACATCCCTCTGCCGGAAGGCGCCTGCGAGAAGGTGAAGCAGTACGGCGAGTCGGGGGAGTCGACCGCGCTCGCCGACCTGCGGCTTCCGCTCGAAGACGAGTCGACTCGCGCGCTTGGTCTGGTTGGAGGCCTGCTCGAAGAGGAAGAAGAGGACTCGAGCGGCAGTGGCTCGAGCGGCAGCGGCTCGAGCGGAACGGGTAGCGACACGACCGTCAGCGAGCAGAGAGTCGCCGACGTGGTCGTGAACGGCGCGACCTTCCCGGTGGACGAGGAGTCCGGCCGGCCGGTGATCGCGTTCTCGGAGCGCGGCATCCCGGTCGATCCCGCGAATCCCACCAGCTGGGGCAGCTGCGCGGGCGCGATCTACATGACCGATGGACGCTCGACGGTGTATGCCGCGGTCGTACAGCCGCTCGGCAACGTGCAGCTGCGCGTGTTCGACCGCGTCACCGGCCAGTGGCGCTAGCGTCCGCCGTACGGGTCGACCGGCAGGTCGGGGCTGTGGCGGAAGCGCCGCTGGCTCCACATCCACTGCTCGGGATGCTCGCGGATGAAGCGCTCGATCGCGGCGTTTCCGTTCGCGGTCAGGAGTTCGACGTCCTTGCGCCGATCGCCCGTGTCGGGCACCTCGAGCGGCGGCCGGATCACCAACCGGTGTCGATCGGGACCGATTCGCACGCAGGCGGCGGGCACCATCGGCGCGCCCGCGCGCAACGCGATCAGCGCGGGACCGGGCGAGGTCGACACGCGCACGCCGAAGAACGGCACGAACACGCCCTGCGAGCGGCGCTTGTATTGGTCGTTCAACGCCACCACCACGCGCCCCTTGTGCAGCGCGCGCAGCATCTGCGGAGCGACGTTGCGGTGCAGGAGCAGCTCCGCTCCCGTGCTCGTGCGCTGCGCATGCATGTCGCGGCGCAGCAGCCGGTTGGTGAGCGGCCGACCGATCACCGTGACCGGCAGGCCGATCGCCGGCGCGATGCGCATCGAGAACTCGAAGCTGCCCAGGTGCGCCGTGAGTCCGACCACGCCGTGGCCCTTCGCGAGCGCGGCATCGATGTGCTCGCGGCCCACAACCTCGACGCGCTCGATCAGCTCCTGCGCACCCCAGTTCGCCGCGCGCGCGACGTCGATCAGCTGCCAGGCGAGCTGCACGTAGCTCTCGCGCCCGATCTCGCGTCGCTCGTGCTCACTGAGCTCGGGAAACGCGATGCGCAGATTCGCCAGCACGTAACCCACGCGTTTTCCGCCCAGGCCGAACAGGCGCCGCGCACCCGCGGCCGCGATGGCTTGAGCCGGACGCAGCGGCAGCGCGCGCAGCGCGATGATCGCGCTCCGGAACGCGGCGTATTCGGCGAGCTCTCGCGGGCTGTACACGCGCTCCTCCCGAGCGGGCGCGAGAATAACGCAGGACCCGGCGCGCGCCCCGCCCTTCTCCCCTACACTCGGCTGCAATGCTGGAGCGCGAGACCTACCTCAGCCTGGCGACCTATCGCCGCGACGGACGAAGCGTCGAGACGCCCGTGTGGTTCGCGTCCGAGGGCTCGAGCGTGTGGATCTTCACCGCAGGGGACTCCGGCAAGGTGAAGCGGCTGCGGAACTCGTCGCGCGCGCGCGTCGCGGCCTGCGACGCACGCGGGAAGGTGCACGGCGCGTGGCAGAACGCGCAGGCGTTGCTGATCGACGACCCCGCGCGCATCGCGCACGCCAATCAGCTCCTGCGCACGAAGTACGGCTTGCTGATGCGGATCACCGATCTGGTCTCGCGCCTCTCGGGCCGCTACGACAAGCGCGCCTACCTCGAAGTCCGGCTCTAGATTCCGAGCCCGCGGAACGCCATGCCGAAGCGGATCGCCTACCTGATCAATCAGTACCCGATGGTGAGCCACACGTTCATCCGCCGCGAGATCGCGGCGGTCGAGCGCGACGGCCGCATCGAGGTCGCGCGCTTCTCGCTGCGCACTGGCGCGCTGGGCTTCGTCGACCCGGCCGATCGCGCGGAGGCCGCGAAAACGCAGGTCGTGCTCGACCGGGGCGTGGCGAGGCTTGCGCTCGCGACGCTTCACGTGGCGCTCTCGAGCCCGCGGCGCTTTCTGTCCGCGGTCGCGCTCACGATCCGCGAGGGTTGGGGCTCCGACCGCGGCCTGCTGCGCAACTTCGTGTACCTGCTCGAAGCGTGCGCACTGCTCGGGGCGTTTCGCGAGGCGCGCGTCGAGCACGTGCACGCGCATTTCGGCACCAACGCAGCGGCCGTCGCCATGCTGTGTCGGGAGCTCGGCGGTCCGCCGTACAGCTTCACGATCCACGGCCCGCTCGAATTCGATCTCGGGCCGACGATCGGCCTGTCCGAGAAGATCGCGCGCGCCGAGTTCGTCACCGCGATCACCAGCTTCTGCCGCAGTCAGATCTTCCGGAACTGCGGCTCCGAGCATTGGCACAAAGTCCACGTGGTGCCCTGCGGGGTCGACTCGAGTTTCCTGGCCGCGCCCCCCACGCCGATTCCGAGCGCGCCCCGGCTGGTCTTCGTGGGCCGGCTCAGCGAGCACAAGGCGCCGGGTCTGCTGGTCGAGGCCGTCAGCCGCCTGCAGCGGCGCGGGATCGCCTTCGAGCTGACCTTTGCCGGCGACGGAGAGCTGCGTACCGAGATCGAGTCCGCGATCGCGCGCGACGGGCTCACCGGTCGCGTGCGCGTGCTCGGTTTCGCCGACGAGGCGACCGTGCGCAAACACATTTCGGAGTCACGCGCGCTGGTGCTGCCGAGCTTCGGCGAGGGCCTGCCGGTGGTGATCATGGAAGCGTTCGCGCTGGGTCGGCCGGTGGTGTCGACCTACGTCGCGGGCATTCCCGAGCTGGTCGAGTCGGGCGTGAACGGCTGGCTGGTGCCCGCGAGCTCGCTCGAGGCGCTCGAGCGGGCGCTCGAGGAAGTCCTCGCGTCCCCGGTCGAGCGCCTCGAGGCGATGGGCCGCGACGGACGCTCGCGCGTGATCGCGGGCTACGACGTGGCGAAGAGCGGCGACGCGCTGGTCGAGCTTTTCACCGGGCGCGGGACAGAGGCTTCGTCGCCACGACTCCGAAGCCCCACTTCCTGACTTCGGTCGTCTTGATCGCCTCGAAGCCGAGCTCGCGGTACCAGCCCGCGACCTCGTCCTGCGTGTGCATCCAGCGGTAGCGCGGCGTGTAGAGATCCATCAGGTCGACCGTGCGCTCCTGCCAGGTCAGGCGATCGTAGGCGTCGTTCAGGCCGAGCGCCGTGCGCAGGTGCTGGCGCGCCATCGCCTGCACCACCCAGGCGTGCACGAACGCGCGCTTGATCGGACCCGGCAGCGGACTCACCACGTCGCGCAGCCGCAGCTGCAGCCAGAACTTCAGGCCCGGCTCGGGCTGGTAGAGCCAGATGTAGATCTTGCCGCCGGGCTTCAACGCCCTCGCCACCACGCGCAGCGCCTCGAGCGTGTTCGGGTTGTGGTGCAGCACCCCGGACGAGTACACGAAGTCCACGCTCTCGGGCTTGACCGGCAAGTTGGTCAGGTCGCCTTGCACGAAGTGCACGCGTTGGTTGTTCTTGCTCTGCGCGAAGGCGTGCGCGCGAGTCACGCTGTCGCTGACGTCGACGGCGAGCACGTCGCAGCCGAAGTCACTGACCCCGACCGAGAGCGTGCCGTTGCCGCAGCCCGCGTCGAGAACGACCTTCCCCACCAGATCCGCCGCCTTCGTGTCGAGCTCCTGCAGGAAGAGCTTGCAGCGATCCTCGACCGTCTCGTGCCAGGTCCGGCTCTTGTCGTAGTCGAACTGCTCCCACTCGGCGCCGAAGCTGTCGCCAATGGCGAGCGCGTCGTCTTTCTTCTCGTCGCCTGCGGCGGGCGCGCTGCCGAGCGCTTCGAACGTGAGCAGGCGGGGGACGCCTGCGCGGATCGGGAAGCGATGGCCCGCTTCGCAGCGCACGGTCGGTGCGGCGCCCTCGCCTCGCAGAGAAGCACCACACGTCGGACACTTCAGCCAGTCCAGAGCTCGAGCTTGCATCGGCGCCACCTTATAGCACGGTGCCGGCACACGGCCGGCATGTCTGGTCATCGGCTCGGCCCCTGCCTATCCTGACCGACTGCACGGAGGAGCGCGAGCTTGCCGATCGAAATCGTTCGCCACGCCGTGCAGTGGAAAGAGGCGGTGCTCGCCTTCACCGCGCGCATGCACGCGGGTGGCAGCATCTGGGGCTACTACGTGGAGCCCGAGGACACGTGGTTGCCGGCGCGTATGGACGCGGCCGTCTGGCGCGAACATTACCTCGCGATCGAAGACGGCAAGCACGTGCGCGGCGGCTACGCGCTGAAGGTGCAGTCGTGCTGGCTGCGCGGCGCGGCCGCGACCGTGTGCGACTACCAGGGCCCGGTCAGCGAGGGAACCGTCGATCCGCGCTACGGCATGCTCGCGCTGCGCCTGTTCCGCGACATGCAGAAGCGTCAGCCGCTGCTCTACAGCTGGGGACACGGCGGCGAAGATCCGATGGTGCTGCAGATCCTGCGCAAGCTCGGCTGGTGGCTGCACACCACGCCCTTCTGCCTGCGCGTGCTGCGGCCCGCGCGCTTCTTGCACCGCAACGCCTGGCTGCGCAAGACGCTCCCGCGCCGCATCGGGCTCGATCTGCTCGCGGGCTCGGGACTCGGCTGGCTCGGACTTCACGCGCTGCACGGCGGTCTCGGAGTGCGCCGTCTGGTTCGGAGTCGCGTCGACGTGGAGCGGGTCGAGCGCTTCGGCGCCTGGGCCGACGAGCTCTGGGAGCGCTGCAAGTCGAGCTACACGCTGGTCGCGGCGCGCGACGCGAGCAACATGAACGCGCTCCTGCCGCTCGGCGCCTGGCCGCCCGGAATCGCGCTGCGCGTGACTCGCGATGGCAAGACGATCGGCTTCGTGGTGGTGATGGACACGGCGATGAGCGACGACGCGCGCTTCGGAGACCTGCGCGTGGGCTCGATCGTCGACGGCTTCGGGCTGCCCGAGGACGCGCCCGACATCGCGGGTGCGGGGTTCGACTACTTGCGCGCGCGCGGCGTCGATCTGGTGGTTGCGAACCTGTCGCACCCGGCCTGGAGCGGAGCGCTCGCGCGAAATGGCTTCGTGGTCTTGCCCGGCCGCCGCACGTTCGCCGCCTCGCCCGAGCTGCGCAAGGCGCTCGAGCCGATCGACGCTACGTCCTCAGGGATCCACCTCACCAACCTCGACGGGCACGGGCCACACGCGCTCTGAACGGGCGTCGGCCAGAGCGGAACGGCGCAAGCTCTGCTCGAGCGCGCGCGCGAACCGCTCGCCGCCGCTGCGGCTGAAGTGGCCCTCGTCGACGAAGTCCTCGGTCGGGTAGCGCTCGCGCGCGACGTCCGCCGCGAACACGCACGGCGCCGTGCAGGTCTGCTCGAGGATCCCGTTCAAGTGGTCCATCAGCCGCGGCACCGCCGCGTCGATCACTCGCGGCGTCCACGGGCGCGCGCGCGAGTCGTCTTCGAAGGCGTCTGCGTTCATCTGCTGCGGTACGAACACGGGCCGCGCGTCGATCGCCTTGGCGAGCGCGAGGATCGTCTCGAGATTGCGCGCGTAGAGCCGGTCGACCTCGGGATCCGGGTCGCTGCGGGTGTCGGAGCCGGCCGGGATCATCGGCGCCGAAGGCTCGATCCCCGCCAGGTTCCGCAGCCGCTCGGCGATCCACACGATTCCGGAACGCTCCATCAGCGCGGGCTTCAAGTGGCGCGAGCCCGGCGGCACGAGCTCGAGCACGCCCCACTGATTCATGCCGTGTCCGTAGTAGTCGGGAACTGCGCGCGGATCGTGATAGCTGCGCAGATCGTTCCAGCCGACGTAGAAGATCGCGATGTCCGGGCGCCACTCGTTCACGACCAGCGCCATCTGGATCACGTGCTCCGCGGTCGAGTAGCCGGGCACGCCGTAGTTGCGGATCGTGACCGCGTCGCCGAGCTGTTTCTGCAGGATCGCGGGCCAGGTGTCTTCGTCGTCCACCAGCACGCCGAACGTGGTGGAGCCGCCGATGCACGCGATGCGGACGCGCTCCACGTCGTCGTCGGCAGCGCCGGTCCAACGCGTGTGCTCCGGAGTGAGCGTGACGATCACGCCGCCGCGCTCCACTCGCACGTCCGCCTTCGGACGCGCGACCAGGTAGGGGTGCGGCTCCATCAGCGGAGAGGCTTCATGACCTGCCAGGCGCCAGCCGCCGCGAGCGAGCCGGTGGTGAAGCTGCCCGGCGACCTCCATCCCGATCAGCACGATCGTCAGGCTCGAGGCGAACAGGCCCGCGCGGATCAGGAGGCGAGTGGAGGATGACATTGCGCTTGGCCCCGAGAAGCAGACGGTCGACACCGCGCGTTCGCGCGCATCATACCCGAGAGATCCACTTGGAATGGTAGCCTGAGCGCCGAGCCATGACGCCCCCGATCCTTCACCAGCGCGACGCGAACCGAGCGATCCACCGCGCAGAGCGAGCGAGGGTCCTGCGTGCGCTGCTGGCGCTGCTCGCGCTCACGCTCCCGCTCACGCTCACCGGCAACGCGCGCGCCCAAGACGCGCTGCTCACGGTGCTGTTCGATCTCGATCGCGATCCCGACACCGGTTGCGAGCACGCAACTCCCGAAGGGGTGGTGCCGGGTATCGAGTTGGTTCTGCGCACCACCGTTTCGCTCGACTCGCAGGCGGTCACTTCCGCGACTCACGCCGCCTGCGCGAATCCGGTCACGCACGAGTTCGGCGCCGAGCTCGCCGTGACGGGTCTCGCATCGCCGCCATGGGACGTCACCCCGGGCGACGGCAGCGCCGGCTCCACGCTGCTCGAGACGTACCTTCCGCTCGCGGCCGCGCCGGGCGCCTCGACCGTGCACGCGCACGTCGCGCTGCTCACGCCGGCGGGGAGCGACACGCTGCTCACTTCGACGGGCAACGCGAGCGGCGACCCGATCGCGCTCACCTTCAGCGCGTATTCCGTGCCGGCGCTTTCGATCGCCGCCCTCGCCCTGCTCGCGCTCGCGCTGCTCGGCGTGATGACGCCCGCTGCCTTCGAGCGACTTCGCGCGCGCGCCCTGCTCGCGATCGGGCTGATCGCGACCGTCACGCTCTGCTGGCCGGCGCGCGCGGGTCTAGGCGACGGTGCGCTGCGCAGCTGGAGCCAGGCCGAGCGCGTGGCGACGGACCCGCAAGGCGACGCGCCCGAAGGCGCCGACATCCTGGCGGCGTACGCGTTCGTAGACGTTGCGCAGCAGGCGCTGGTGGTCCGGGTCGACGCGCTGCTCGGACCCGCACTCTGTCTGGCCTGGCCGACCGTCGATCCCGGCAGCGGCTATTCGTGCAGCCAGGAGCCGCCGCCCGACCCTGGACCGTTCGGAAATCGCGTCGCGCTCACCTTCGACGACGGACCGAACCTCGCGACCACGCCCTCGATCGTCGCGACGCTGCGCGCCGAGTCGGTGCCCGCGACCTTCTTCATGCAGGGCTTACGGCTCGAATCCGCGCCCGCCCGCGCGCTCGCGCTCGAGATCCACGACGACCCACTGTTCGAGATCGCCAACCACTCCTACACGCATCCGTTCTTCACCGCGATTTCGCCCGAGCAGATGCGAAGCGAAGTCTCCACGACCAACGACGCGCTGCGCCTCGCCGTCGGCAACGCCTGCTTCTTTCCGCGCTTCTTCCGGATTCCCTACTCGGCGTCGAATTGCGCGGCCGCGGGCGTGGTGCGCGAGCACGGCTTGTCGATGGTCGGCCTGCACACCGACTCGCTCGACTGGTGCTACGCGGCCGGCAACGGCTTCTGCTCTCCCGCGATGGCGAGTGGACTCGCGAACGAGTTCCGCAACGACATGGTGGCGTGGGTGCTGTGGAAGCTGCAGCAGACCGGCGGCGGAATCGTGCTGATGCACGACATCCACGCGAACACGGCTGCGCAGCTCCCGGCACTGATCACGGCCCTGCGCGCCGGCGGCGCGACCTTCGTGCGGCTCGACGACGCGTCGATCTTCCCGCTCCTGAACGCCGCCGTGAATCCGCCCGAGGCGCCCGCCTGCTGCGCGGACGCTCCGCCCTAGGCCAGCACGCGAAACGCGCGCTGCGGCTCGGCGAAGCCGTCGAGCGTGAGCTCGCCCGCCGGCTCGGTCGCGATCGAATCGGGCAGCTCCGAGCGCACGCGCGCCGAGACCACGATCTCGCCGCCCTGCGCGGCTTCGGAGAAGCGCGCGGCCAGGTTCGTCACGTTGCCGATCACGCCGTAGTCGCGCCGGCCCTCGTAGCCGATGAAGCCGCAGGTCGCGTAGCCGGTGTGCAAGCCCAGCCCGAGATCGATCGGGTAGCCCTTCAGCCGCCAGCGCTCGCGCAAGCGCACGACGCTCGCGCGCATGTCGAGCGCCATGCGCGCGGCGCGCTCCACGTGGTCGCGCTGCTCGAGCGGGTCGTTGAAGAAGACCATGAAGCCGTCGCCGGTGAAGCGCTCGAGCGTGCCCTGCCAGCGCGAGACGTGCGCGCCCATCACGGCGTGGAACTCGTTCAGCGTCTCGGTCACCTCCTCGGGCTCGACCGTGTCCGAGAAAGCCGTGAAGCCGCGCAGGTCGGCGAACACCACGCTGACGGGCTTGCGCTTGCGTTCGAGCGCCTGCGCTCCCCCGCGCGCCATCACCTGGTCGATCACCGCAGCCGGAAAGAAGCGCTTCAGGTCCGAGAAGTCGCGTTCGCGCTCGTGCAGACGCGTCAGAGCCTGCGCGCGCTCGATCGACTCCCAGGCCTGCTGCACCAGCGCGCCGATCACGTCGAGCTCGAACGCTTCGTACGGCTCGTCGGCCGCGCGTGGTCCGAGCGCGAGCAGACCGACCACGCGCTCGCTCTCGTCGATCATCGGCACGGCAATTTCCGCGCCGAAGGCGTCGAGCTCGCGCAAGAGCACCTCGCGCACGTTCTCGAACTGCGGCTCCACGGCGACACTGGCGCGTGTCAGCTCCTTGCGCGTCACGCGCAGCATGCGGAACAGCGTCCCGTCCGCGAGCGCGAGCTCGCCGGTCGGCGCCTCGATCCCGTGCGCCACCAGGTGCGCGCGATCGTCGACGACGCCGGCAAACAGCGCCACCACGCCGCTGCGGCTGTCGATCAGCCGCTCGCCGACCTGCGCGAGCACTTTCAACACGCCGTCGACGCTGCCCTGCGCGGCCAGCTCGCGGCCGGTCGCGCGCTGCAGCTCCGGCAGCTTCGCGCGCTTCGGGTACAGGCGCGCGTCGAGCCGCGCGCTGTAGCTCGGCCACAGGTACAAGACTGGCAGCAGAAGCAGCGCCACCGCCCAGGGGCTGAGCGCCGAGAGCCACGCTGCGACCAGCGTCAGGCCGAGCACCGCGGCCCCGTACAGCACCGCGCGGCGCACCGCGACCCGCGCGTTCAACAGCTCGCCGCGCACGGTGATGCGCGCCATCGCGAAGAAGAAGATGCCGAGCAGCCAGTAGGCGAGCCGCGCGTCGACCGAGAGCGAGCGCAGCCCGATCTGCAGGAACAGCACCACGCCGAGCGGCGCGAAGCCGAACAGCGTGCCCGAGAGCAGGATGCGCGCGCGCTGGCGCACCACGCGCTCGCCCGCGCGCAGCGCCAGCCAGGCCGAGCGCGCGATCAGAGTCGCGATGGCGAGCAAGAGCGTGCCCAGCCCGAGCGGCCGCGCGATCGTCTCGAGCGCGTCGCCCTGCGTGTAGAACGCCGCCAGGCTCAACAGCGACAGCGCCGCGCCGAGCGTGTAGATCAGGCGCAGCGGCCAGCTTCCCGAGGCCAGCCAGGAATGCACCTTGGGCAGCGCGAGCGCGACGTGAAACGGAACCACGTAGACGAAGCCGATCAGCGCGCTGAAGTAGAGCGGGCGCAGCCGCACGTCGGGACCCTGCGGCACGTAGAGTGTCTCGAGCGCACCGCCCGAAAGACAGGTGACCGCGAGTAACGCCCAGCTCTCCGGCTCCCACGGCCGCAGCAGGAATGCGCCGATCCCGAGCAGTGCCATCAGCAACCCGATGATGTCGATCGCGCCCTGCGTGTAGAGCGCGTCGGCCGCCTGCCACTCGCGCACCGGAATCGACAGCTCGCGGATCTCGCCGTCGGGTCGCTCCAGGCGAATCTGGTTCACGGCGCCCGGCTCGAGGCGCAGGCCCGGGCGCGCGTCGTTCCAGGTCCAGGTCGCACTCGACGCTTGTCCATTCAGCGCCAGCAGGCGTCCACCGAAGCGCAGGCCCGCGTCGGCCGCGTCCTCGCGGGTCGGATAGATGAAGTCGCCGTTCAGGCCGAAGCCAGCGTCCGGCTGGCCGATGCGAGCGAGCTTGTCCTCGACCGCGATTCCCAAACCCGTACCGAAGGCCGCGACGATCAGCGCGAACAGCGCATTCTGCAAGAGCGTTCCGTGGCTGAACCTCCTGCGCGTCGACATGCCGGAAGTCTAGCGAGCGCGCGCGCGGGACGGGGGTTTGCGAGCCACTCAGCCCAGGCGCTTGGTCACGAAGTACGTGGGCGCATCCCAACCGCCGAAGCCGAAGTCCCGGTACAAGCGCTGCGCGCCGGTGTTGGTTTGGTGCACTTCGAGCGTCAGCTTCGCGCAGCCGCGCGCGCGAGCGCGGCGCTCGGCTTCGTCGAGCAGCGCGCGTCCGAGACCGAGGCCGCGGTGCGCGGGCAGCAGCGCCAGATCGTGCACGTTCAGGAACGGGCGACCGGCGAAGGTGGAGAAGCCGAAGAAGCAGACCGCCGCGCCGACCGGCCGGTCGTCGAGACACGCGAGCAGCACGAAGGTGTGCGGATGCGCGCGCAAGCCCGGCACCAAGGCGGCGCGTGCGTCGGCGCCGAGCGGCGCGTTCTGACCGCCGGGCTCGCGCGCGTACGCGTCGAGAATCGCGAACAGCGCGTCGGCATCGCCCTCGCGCTCGAGGTCGGCGTCTCGGATCGTGACTCGGCTCGCCGGCGACGTCATCGCGCGCCGGCCTCGAGCTTCGAGAGGTACGGTTCGAGATCGGGCGCGAACGCGGGGTGCGCGCGCAGCCGCGCGAAGTGCGCGAACGCGCGCGGGTAGCGCTCCGCGCTGTCCGCCGACAGGATCGGCTCGAGGCCGCGCTGCTCGAGCTCGGTTTTCCGCCCGCGCTCGTTCATGAACAGGCACAGCTCGGCGGCGAAGCCGATGTCGGCGATCGTGACGCCTGCGCCGACCAGGAACGCGCGGTCGGGCGCGAGCGCGCGATCGATCCCGCCCGCGTACACGGCGAACGCCTCGCTCGCGCGCGCGTGCAGCTCGTTCGAGAGTGTTCCGTTCATCAGAGCGAGCAGGTAGAGCTGCGCGTCGCGCGCGAACACGAGGCTCGCGTCGAGGAAGCCGTCCACGCGCGACGCCTCGTACACGCCCGCACCGTAGAGCGGGAAGCGCTGCTCACCCAGGCGCGCGACGGCCCGCAGGATGCTGTTCGATTCGAAGATCCCGATCCGGCCGTCGGGGCTGAAGGCCGCGGGCACCGTGCCGAACGGGTGCGCGTCGAGGAACGCGGGCGTTTTGTGCAGCGGGCCGCCGAAGCCGACCCGGCCCGTGGTCGCAGTGCTCGCGCTCGTGCGCTCGGCGTCCGAGAGCGGACGCGCGTCGAAGTCCCAGAGCCAGCCCGGCAGCTCGGACGGCTTCGCGCCCCGGATTTCGACGTCGACCCCGCACAGGCGGGCGGCAATGGTCGCCTTCCAGATCCGCGGATTGGGCAGGTAGGAGAAGATGCGCAGATCGGTCATCGGCGGACGGGGCTCCCTGGAGGTCGCAGTCTAGATGCCGGCAGGCGCAGGCGGGGATTCGCGCACGGGGGCCGGGCCTGCGAGACCGCTTCGTGGCATGGCCGACCGGCTAGAGGCGATCGACCGCCGACACATCCGCGCGTAGCGCTACGCGGCTCGCGAAGAAGCGTCCGCCGAGCGCGCGCACGAGCGGCGGCAGAAGCGCGAGCGCGCTGGCCGCGCCGAGCAGCGGTGAGAGCGCCGCAAGTGCGACGTGGATCGCGGGCGCCTGCGCCGAGGCGCCGAGCGCGGCGACCGCTGCGGCGCTGGCGAGTGCCGCGCTCGCAAGCGATGGTCCCATCTCGCGCACCGAGAGCGAGAGCGATACTTCGAGCTGTGCGCCCAGCTCGAGCAGCGCGCGCACGCGCAAAAGCCACTGCAGGCCGAGCCCCGCGGCGAGTGCGGCCGCGATCGGAGCGAGTGACGCGCTGGCGCCGCGGAATCCGCCAGCGAACGCGCTCGCAAGCGCGAGCACGAGCGCGGCGGTGAGCGCGGCCGGCGCCGCGCACAGCCATCCGCCGCGCGCGCTGCGCAGCACGCACGCGCTCAGCGCCGCGACCAGTGCGACCGCGAGCGCCGAGCTGGCGAGCGCGTGCGACGCGACCGGCGCCGACGCGACCCGACTCGGCACGACGTAGAGCTCGACTGCGAGCCTGCGCTGCTCGGCGTCGAGCGCAGGCTCGAGTGGCGCACGCGGATCGCGGAGCCACGGCTCGAGCGCGCGCTCCACCTCGACGCGTGTGAGCGGCACGGTCGCGAACAGCGGGTCGCCGTCGTGCAGCGCGCGATTCGCCGGGGCGAACACGGTGTCGACGAGTGAGCCGGTCCAGACGACTCCCGGCCGGGCTTCGGTCTCGCGTTGGAACGCGGCGACGCGTTCGAGGAAGGCCGGCTCGAGCGCACCACCGCGTTCGCCCGAGTCGAGCACCGCCGTGCGCAGCTCCACTGCCCGCGGATCGGGAGCGAGCGCCGCGAGCGCGCAGGCCGTGAGCGAGAGACCGGCGAGCGCACCCCACACGACCGCGCGAGGACGGACCAAGAATTGTTCCGCGCGCCGCGCGATCACGGACGCGAGCTCGCCGCGCGCGCGGGAGAGTGCACCCGGCCACGAGACCAGTCCGGCCAGCGCGATGCCGAGCGGATACGCGACCAGTGCCGCCGCCAGCGCCGAGCCAGCGCCGAGCGCGAGCGACAGCGAGGCGCCAGGAGCGCACGCGAGCAGCGCCGCGAAGCCGCTGACCGAGACCAGCGCCACCAGCGCGAGCTCGGGACCGACGACGGCGAGCGCGCTCGCGACCGAGCTGCGCGGCGCGCGCTCGCGGCGGTGCTCGGCGCGCGAGCGCTGGATCAGGACGAAGCTCGAAGACAGCGCGCACGCCACCAGCAACGCGGGCAGCTCGCCCGGCAGTGCGGGACCGGACGCGCCGAGCAAGCCGAGCTGTGCGTGGGCGAAGGCGGCGAGCGCGAATGCACCGAGCCCCGCCAGCACCGCCACGCGCCAGCCTCCAGGCGCAAGCCCGAAAGCGAGCGCGCCGAGCGCGAGCGCCACGGCCACGAGAACGGCGCGCGCGGAGTCTCTCTGACCGACACCGAGAAGCGTCAGGCTGGCGCCCGACGCAGCACCGAGCTCGGAGCGCAGCGACTCGACGACCGCCCGCGCGGCGGACGCCGAGCGCCCGGGCGCGAGCTCCGCGTACAGGAACGTCTCGCGGCCGCTCGCGGCGACGAAGCGGCGCTCGAGCGCGACGTCGGCGCGCACGCGCGCGTGAAGCAGACGCTGCGCCTCGATGGAATCGAAGCCCGTCGCCGCGAGCGGCTCGAGCCGCAGCGCGCCGCGCTCTCCCCGCACCACGCGCGCGTTCGCGAGCGAGCGCACCGACGCGAAGGTCTCCGCGTCCCGCTCGAGCGCGTCGGTCAGCTGCGCGACGAGGCGCGCGCAGCGCGCGCTGTAGACACCGTCCGCGCACGCGAGCTCGAGCACCGCCGTCTCGCGCGCCGACGGGCTCGCAACGGCGCGCAGCGGCTCGAGGCCGTGCGCGGAGTCGCGCGAGACGCGCACGAAGCCGGGCGAGATCAACGCGGACAGCGCGACCAAACCGAGCACGACCCAACGGGGTGCCGCCGCCATCCGCCGCGTCAGCCGATCGAACCTCACGCTCTCTCCCCGGGGGCGCTTCAGGGTTCTCCGGGTCGGTCCGAAACCCTCTCTATCGTTGGGCTTTTCGGCCCGCGGGCCGGGCGCTTGAAGGCGCGTTGCGCTGGCCTAGTCTCCGCGCGCCGGTCACGGGAGCAGGCAGAAGACATGCGAAGCGCGCTCTGGGTCTTCGGATACGGGTCGCTGGTCTGGCGGCCGGCCTTCGCGTTCAGCGAGCGGCGCAACGCCTGGATCCGCGGCTTCGCGCGGCGCTTCTGGCAGGGATCGACCGATCACCGCGGCGTGCCGGGCTCACCGGGTCGGGTCGTGACGCTCCTGCCCGAAGCCGACGCGCGCTGTTTCGGCGTCGCCTATCGAGTGCCCGAGTCGGAATCCGAGTGCGTGTTGGCGAGCCTCGACCACCGTGAGCGCGGCGGCTACGAGCGCCACCCGCTGGACCTGCACTTCGACGGCGGCACGCGCACCACGGGACTGGTCTACATCGCCACGCCCGCCAACCCGAACTACCTCGGCCCGGCGCCGCTCGATGCGATCGCCGCGCAGATCGCGCAGGCGAGCGGGCCGAGCGGATCGAACGCCGAGTACGTGCGCGAGCTCGCGCGCTCGCTGCGCGAGATGCCGGCGGACGACGAGCACGTGTTCGCGCTCGACGCGCTGCTGCGCGAGCCTTCGGCGCTCTCGGCCGGTTAGTCCTCGGCCGGTCTGCGCCGCTCGCGCTTCGCGCCGCTGCGGCGCTTCTTCTCGGTGATGCGCCGCTCGACCGCGCCGCGGCTCGGACGCGTCGGCCGGCGCTTGCGGCGCGGCGTCGCGACCTGGCGCAGCATCGCGGCCAGCTTCTCGAGGCAGTCGTCGATGTTGCGCAAGCGGTCGCGGTGTCGCTGCGACGAGAGCACGAGCTCGCCCTGGTTCGTGATGCGGGTCGCAAAGGTGCGCATGAAGCGCGCGCGCACGTCCGCGGGCAGAGCGCCGCTCGACGCCACGTCCCAGCGCAGCGTCGCCTTCGTCTCGGTCTTGTTCACGTTCTGTCCGCCCGGGCCAGAGCTGCGCGCGAAGCTGAAGTCGAGCTCGCGCTCCGGGATTCCGAACGGCAGCTCCGCGACGGTCATCGGCCGAGGATAGCCTTGACCCGCCTCGGGGCGCCCGGGACACTGCGCGCGTGCCCCGTCTGCCCAGCGCTCCGCCGCCCGAAGCCAAGACCGCGACGATCCAATACCGAGTGCCGTTCTACGACACCGACGCGATGCGGGTGGTCCATCACGCGCGCTACGTGCACTACCTGGAGCTCGCGCGCATCGAGTATCTCGATCTCCACGACCGGCCTTACCGCGAGTACGTCGCCGAGGGCCTGCACTTCGCGGTGACGGGCCTCGAGGTCCGCTACCAGCAGGCGGCGCGCTACGACGATCGCCTGCAGGTCACTTGCTGGCTCTCGTGGCTGAAGCGCGTGTCGCTCGCGATCGGCTACGTGGTCAAGCGCAACGGCGAGCTGATCGCCAGCGCCACCACCGAGCACGCGCTGGTGAGCGACGACGGCAAGCTCGTCGCGATCCCGCCCGCATGCCACGCGCGCCTCGCGGCGGCGCTCGCGCGCTAGCGAACGGGCTCGACGGCGGCGGCGGCGATCGCGTCGTCGAACGACGTGCGCGAGGCGATCAGGCGCCGGTACTTGGCGAGGTCGCGCGGCCGGCTGAAGCAGAGCACGCCGGTGAGCCGGCCCGCGCGTCCGTAGAGCGCGGTGAACTTGCGCTCGTCGAGTGAGCCGGCGACCACGCGCTGCTCGTCGTCGCCGCGCATGCGGCCGGCGAATTGGATCTTCACGTCGTACTGATCCGACCAGAAGAACGGCACGGGAGCGAAGGGCGCGGCGCCGACCTCGGAGCCGCCGAGCCGCTCGGCCACGTAGACGCCCTGCTCCACCGCGTTGCTCCAGTGCTCGACGCGCATCGTTTCGTCGAAGAGCGGATTGTGCCAGCGCGCCACGTCGCCCGCCGCGAACACGCCCGGCGGTCCGGCGGCACAGTACTCGTCGCAGACCACGCCGTCGTCGAGCCGCAGGCCCGAGCCCTCGAGCCAGCGCGTCTCGGGCGCGGCGCCGATGCCGACCACCACCACGTCCGCCGCCACGCGCGCGCCGTCGGAGAGCACGACGCGCTCGACGCGGCCGTCGCCCTCGATGCCCGTGACGCCCACACCGCAGCGCAGCTCGACGCCGTGCGCGCGGTGCAGGTCCGCGCACAGCCCGCCCATGCGTTCGCCGAGTCCGCGCGTGAGCGGAACCGGGAGCGGCTCGATCACCGTCACTGCGAGCCCACGCGCGCGCGCGGACGCCGCGACTTCCGAGCCGATGAAGCCCGCGCCGACCACCAGCACGCGCGGTCCGCGTTCGAAGGCCGCGCGCAGCGCCAGCGCATCGTCGAGTGTGCGGAGCAGGTGAATGCCCTCGAGCTCGGGCTGGTCGCGAAGCCGCCGCGCCGAGGCGCCGGTCGCGATCACCAGCGCGTCGTAGCGCTCGCGCGTGCCGTCCTCGAGCGACACGCACCGCGCAGCGGTGTCGAGCGCGGTCGCGCGAAGTCCCAGCCGCAGGTCGAGCCGCAGGTCCTCCCACGGCTGGCGGCGCAGCGGCAGCTTGTCGACATCCCAGCGGCCCTGCAGGATTTCCTTGGAGAGCGGAGGACGGTCGTAGGGCAGGTGCTTCTCGGCGCCGCACAGCACGAGCTCGCCCGCGAAGCCGTTCCTGCGCAGCGTTTCCGCGGCGCGCAGGCCGGCGAGCGACGCGCCGACCACGACGATCCTCTCGAGTCCGGGCATGCACTCGAGTCTATGGCACACGGACAGAGAACTTCGAATGCGGCGCGGGCGCACGGGGTCTAGGGCGACATGCGAGCGCGCGGGCTAGCTTGCTCGAACGACATCGGGAGGCGTGCGATGGCCCCGCTCTCGAGACTTGCGCTCTGGCTGTTGGTGGCCGCGATGGTCGGCTCTCCCGCCGCGGCCGCGCTCCCCGAGGACCCCACCGCTCTCGCCGAGGCGTACTTCGAGGAGAGCGAGCGCTTCGACGCCTTCGTCACCTACGAGAATCGACGCGGTCCGATACGCGTGCTGTTCACGGTCGCGCGGCGCTGGCACGACGGTCTGGCCGAGCTGCTCTTCGACGTGCGCGAGCCGACCTCGTTCCGCAAGTGGGCGCTGCTCGCGCGCCAGACGCGCGGCGGCAGCGACGACCTGTTCGCGTATCTCGGCGAGGCGACCGGCCGACGCGTGCGGCGCTTCTCGGCACCGGACCTCGAGCGGCAGGCGATGTACAGCGTGTTCGCACTGGGTGACTTCCGCCCGTTCGCGCCGGGCGAGCTGAAATACGAAGCGGCTCCGGATGCGGTCGTCGCCGATACGAAGTGTCGCGTCGTGACCGGGCGTCCGGTCGAGGGCGCGCTGGGCTTCGATCGCGTCGAGCTTGCGTTCGCCGCCGACACGGGTCTCTTGCTCGAGTCGCGTTTCTTCCGAGGCGAGCAGGAGTTCCGGCGCATCTCGATTTCTCCCGACGCGTACGAGGTGCACGACGGACGCCGTCTGCCCATGCGCCGCATCGCGCGCGGCTACGCCGACAACGGCGAGACCGAGCTGGTGATGCGGAGCGTGCTCGCGACTCCCGACCTGCCGGACGAGCTGTTCAGCCACAAGAATCTGGTTGCGCAGCGCTTCCCGGATTTCTGAATCGCGTCAGCTGCGCACTCCTGCGTCGTTCCGCCCGGCGGTTTGACAGAACTTTCACCCGCCGAGGGCAGCCACCGGCCGATCCGGTTCGTAGAGTTCCGGCCCGTGGAGGTTCCCTGTTGACCGCTCCCGTCGATGCGCTTCCGGAAGTTCTGACCGACCCCGAGCCGATCGCCGATGGCTTGCTCTCGCGCAAGCCGCTCGTTCCCACGCTGATCTACTGGGGCCTGCACGCGCTCTGCGGCCTGGCCTTCGTGGTGGGTGTGACGAGCGCCGATCTGTGGCTGCTCGCCGCGACTTTCTGGATCCGGCTGTTCGCGATCACGGCCGGCTATCACCGCTACTTCGCGCACCGCGCGTTCCGCACCAGCCGCGCGTTCCAGCTCGTGCTGGCGGTGCTCGGCGCGTCGTCCACGCAGAAGGGACCGCTGTGGTGGGCGGGCGGTCACCGCCGCCACCACAAGTACTCCGATCTGCCGGGCGACATGCACTCGCCGCGCGACGGCTTCTGGTACTCGCACCAGGGCTGGATCCTCGACACGCGCTGGGAGGAAACGGAGCTCGAGCGGATCCGCGACTTCGCGAAGTTCCCCGAGCTCGTGTGGCTGAACCGCTGGCACTTCGTGCCGCCGCTCGTGCTCGTGGGTGCGTGTGCGCTGATCGGCGGCTGGTCCGGGGTGGTCTGGGGCTACGTCGTGTCGACCGTCGCGCTCTGGCACGCGACCTACTCGATCAACTCGCTCGCGCACCGCTGGGGCACGCGGCGCTTTCCGACCGAGGACACCAGCCGAAACAATTTCGTGTTGGCGCTGCTCACGCTCGGCGAGGGCTGGCACAACAATCACCACTGGTACATGACGTCCGCCCGCCAGGGTTTCCGCTGGTGGGAGGTCGACATCACGTACTACCTGCTGCGCGCGCTCGCGTCGGTCGGCGTGGTGTGGGACCTGCGCGAGCCGCCCGCCGAGCTGCTTCGTGGCTCTCGCGTCACTCCACCCGAATCGTCGCCTTCTTGATCTCGAGCTTCTCCTTGGTCGTGCCGCTCGGCGAGCCGGCCTTCTCGAGCGTCTTCACCGTGTCCATGCCCTTGGTCACTTCGCCGAACACGGTGTGCTTGCCGTCGAGGAACGGCGTGGCCACGAAGGTGAGGAAGAACTGGCTGCCGTCGGTGCCCGGGCCCGCGTTCGCCATCGAGAGCATGCCCGGCTTCGAGTGCTTCGCGCCGCCGAACTCGCCGTCGTACTGGTAGCCCGGTCCGCCGCGCCCGGAGCCGGTCGGATCACCGCCCTGCGCCATGAACTCGGGAATCACGCGGTGGAAGATCACGCCGTCGTAGAAGCCCAGGTCGGTCAGGTAGATCGTGCTGGTCACGTGCATCGGCGCCGCGTCGGGCAGCAGCTGGACCTCGATCACGCCCTTGTTGGTGTCGAGCACCCAGATGTACTTCTTGCCCGATGTGAAGGGGACCTTGGTCGGCTTGGGCAGGCGGCTCTTCCAGTTCGCGTTCGTCTTGTCGATTTTCGCGTCCGCGATCTGCTTGTCGATCGCGACGATCGCCGGGTCGGTTGCGGGCATGGTCTTCTCCTCTGCGGCGCTTGCCGAGATCAGTGTGGTGAACGTGGACAGAACGAACGCCGCTGCGAGAGCGGCCGTGATCGATCGATGCATGCGAGGCGTCTCCTTCAAGTGAGATCGAGTCCGAGATTGCGCGCGATGATGCGCTTCATGATTTCGTTGGTGCCGGCGTAGATCGACTGCACGGCCGCGTCGGCGTAGTCGGTCGAGATCGGGTACTCGCGCATGAAGCCGTAGCCGCCGTGGAGCTGCAGGCAGTCGGCGGTCACGCGCTTCTGCAGGTCGGTCGTCCACCACTTCCCCATCGAGACCTCGGTCACGATGTTGTCGCCGCGCACGTGCGCGGCGAGCAGCCGGTCGGTGAAGGCCTGGCCGACTTCGACTTCGGTCGCGAGCTCGGCGAGTTTGAACTGAATGGCCTGGAAGCCCGCGATCGGCTGGCCGAACGCCTTGCGCTGCTTCACGTACTCCATCGTGTCGTCGAGCGCGCGCCGACACGACGCGACCGAGCCGACCGCGATGCAGAGCCGCTCTTGCTGCAGCTTCTGCATCAGCTGCTTGAAGCCGCGGCCCTCGTGGCCGCCGAGCAGCGCCGAAGTCGGCACACGGCAATCCTGGAAGAACAGCTCGCTCGTGTCCTGACCGCGCAGGCCGAGCTTGTCGAGCTTGCGTCCGCGCACGAAGCCCGGCGCGGTGGCTTCGACGAGCAGCAGGCTGATGCCGCGGTGCGGCGGATCGGAGGCCGGCTCGGTCTTCGCCACCACCACGAACAGATCGCCGATCTGGCCGTTCGAGATGAACGTCTTCGAGCCGTTGATCACGTACGAGTCGCCGTCCTTGATCGCGGTGGTCTGCACGTTGGCCAGGTCCGAGCCCGTGCCCGGCTCGGTCATCGCGATGCCGAGGATGATCTCGCCGCGGATGCAGCCGGGCAGGTACTTCTCCTTCTGCTCGGCCGTTCCGAACTCGGTGATGTACGGCATGCAGATGTCGGCGTGCAACGACGCCATCAGCGCGTGCGCCCGGATGTACGCGAGCTCTTCCATGACGATCGCGTCGAACAGGAAGTCGCCGCCGGCGCCGCCGTACTGCTCGGGCGCGTTGCCGCCGAAGAAGCCCTCCTCGCCCATGCGCCGCCAGCTCTCGCGGTCGCTCATGCCCTTCTCGTTCCAGGCCGCGATCTTCGGCTCGATCTCGGCTTTCGCGAAGCGGATGAACTGCTCGCGAAAGAGCTCGTGCTCATCGCTGAAGATGTCGCGCTTCATCGAGGGGCCTCCCGTTCGGAAGCGCATTCTCGGAGTTTTGGCGTCGGGCCGCTAGTGCCGGGGCGAGCGACCCGCGCGCGCCCGCTTGGCCGGGCGGGCGCGGAACGAACGCCGGTAGATCTGGGAGCCGGTGGCCAGCACGCGGCGGAAGTGCTCCCCGAGGGAGGTCGCCGAGCCGAGGCCGAGCACGACGAGCGGAGCTCCACCTCGGGACGCTAGGCTCGCGCGCTTGCCATCCGAGCTGGTCCTCCCCTCCCTCGCGCTCGCGACGCTGATCGCGGTTCCGCTCTACGCCTGGCGCGTACGGTCGCGCGCATACGCGAGCTTCGGGCTGGTGATTCTGGCCATGTCGCTGCCCGGCGCGCTGCTCGTGCACGCGCGACTGCGCGAGCTGTTCGGGCCGGGACCGCGGCTCGCGCTCGACGCGCTGTTCGTTTGGGGCATGGCCTCGGCGGGCGTGCATCTGCTGGCGCTCGTGCGCGCGCGGCTGCGCGCGGAGCCGTTCCGCTGGCTGGTCTCGGTCGCGGGTCAGACCTTCCTCGCAGCGGGCTTCCTGTCGGGGATCTTCCTGCTGGCCCTCTTGCCCGTGCGCCTCGTGTTCGAACTGTTCGGCTGGAACGCTGCGCTCGCGGGTCTGCGCTGGCTCGACCTGCTGCCGCTCGCGCTGGCCGGGCTCTCGGTCATCACCTCCGCACGCTCGCGCCCGGAGCTGGTTCGAGTCACGCTCGACGACCACGCACCGCTCGCGCTCGAGCGCGTGAAACTCGATCGGCGCCGCCGACACCGCGACGTGTCACCGCGCCAGGGACTTCGCATCGTGCAGATCACGGACCCCCACCTGGGACCGTGGCAGCCGGTCGCGAAGCTGCGCCGCACGCTCGAGCGGCTGCTCGAGTCCGAGCCCGATCTCGTGCTCGTGACCGGCGACCTGCTCACCATGGAGGGCATGGGCTCGCCGGGCGCGCTCGCGCTCGCGCTCCAGCCGCTCGAGAAATTCGCCGGTCGCAGCTTCGCGTGTCTGGGCAATCACGATCACGAGGCGCCCGACGAGGTGCGAAGCGCGCTAGCCGCGGTCGGCGTACGTCTGCTCGTCGACGAGGAGATCGCCGTCGAGACTTCGGCGGGCTCGGTGCAGATCCTCGGCGCCGACTGGGTCTCGGGCGAGCGAGCGGCGCACCTGGCGGACTTGTTCGCGCGTCATCCGCGCCGGCCCGATCACCTGCGCCTGTTCCTGCTGCACGATCCGTCCGCATTCGAGCACGTACCCGACGGCGCGGCCGACCTGACCTTCTCGGGCCACACGCACGGCGGCCAGATCGGCCTCGTCTCGTTCGGGCTGGATTGGACCGTGCTCTCGCGCACGCGCTGGCCCGACCACGGCTACTTCGCGCGCGGCCGCAATCGCCTGTACGTGCACCGCGGCACCGGCTTCTACGGCTTCCCGCTGCGCATCGGCGTGCCGGGCGAGAACTCCGTGTTGGACGTGGATTTCGTGTCCCGATCGGCGTTGCAATTGCCGACACCAGCGTTGGATACTGCGGAGACCGATCGAGGTTTGCCGCAGATGTGCACGGAAAAAATCAGCGCCTGAAGCTTCCTGACCGAAGCGCGCTCGGCCTCGCCGAGAGCCGAGCCCCGTCGCATCTCCAGTTCACAGGCGGCACCGATGGCGTTTCTGCGCAATCGCTCGATCAATTGGATCAATCTGCACTCCGGTATCCAGGCTCTGGCACAGGGCATGGGCGGGGTGTTCGTGCTGGTGTTCCTGCTCGGCGCGGGCGTATCGATTCCCGCGAGCTTGTGCGCGATGGCGCTGATATTCGTCGCGCGCTTCGGAATTCGGCCGCTGGTGATCGTGTCGGCTCGACGCTGGGGACTGAAGCCGCTGGTGATCTGCGGCAGCCTGGTGACCGCGCTGCAGTATCCGGTCCTCGCGGAGGTGCACGG
Source organism: Deltaproteobacteria bacterium (assembly GCA_031396695.1). Lineage (GTDB taxonomy): Bacteria > Myxococcota_A > UBA9160 > SZUA-336 > SZUA-336 > VGRW01. The sequence goes on along the minus strand of JANNLG010000052.1, from coordinate 46,081 downwards.
CATCGATCGCGCGCTGCTCGCGTACTGTCTGATCTGCGCGCTGGGAGATGCGTTCTACTGGACGTCCTACCACGCCTACTTCACGCTGCTCGGCGACAGCGAGCATCGCGGCCATCAGATCAGCGCGGGCGTTGCGCTGACTGCGGCGGTCGGGATCGTCGCGCCGCTGATCGGCGCCTGGGCGCTGCTCACCGCGGGTCCGAGAGCGGCGTTCGGCGCGGTCGGCCTGGTGCAGGTGCTCGCCGCCCTGCCGTTCTTCGCGACTCCAAACGTCGGGATTCCGAAGGCGGCGCCGGGCGCACTGCGCGCGGCACTCCCCGGTGTCGGGCTCGCCATGGCCGATGGCTGGTTTGCGGTGAGCTACATCCTCGTCTGGCAGATCGCGCTGTTTCTGTCGCTCGGCGCGAGCCTCTCCGCGTATGGAGGGGCGATGGCGTTCGCCGCGCTCGTGGGCGCCGTGAGCGGATTGCTGCTCGGGCGCCACATCGACGCAGGAAACGGTCGGCGCGCGGTCGCGATCGCCTTCTCCGTCGTTTCCCTGACCCTGTTCCTGCAAGCCGCGAGCCTCGGAACGCCTTGGCTCGCCGTCGCCGCCAATGCACTCGGCGCGCTCGCGTCATGTCTGCTGGTACCCGCGCAGATGACTCCGGTCTACAACCTCGCGAGCGTTTCACCGTGCGCGCTTCGCTTCCACGTCGCCGCGGAGGGAGGTTGGGACATCGGCTGCGGCACCGCTTGTCTCGTGGCCGCGGCGTTCATCGCCTACGGGGCTCCGCTCTCGCACGTCATCCCGCTCGGCTTCCTGGGCCTCGCAGGCCAGGTGCTGCTGCTGCGGCGCTACTACGTGCGACTGCGCGCGTGGTGACTCGGCCGACCCTCGCCTGCGCTTCCAGTCGCAGGGTCGGACCACCGCTTTCCCGTGCAAATCGGCGTGCAGGGCGAGATTTCCGTACTGGGCGTCCCACTCGCCGGCCGCTACGACGTGCTCGCGCTCTTGTTCACGCTCTCGGGCTGCTCGGGGACTGTGGGCTGGGCTTACTTCGGCGTCAATTTTGCCGCGCGGACCCTTCACACGGTTGGGAGGAGCGGGTGCGGATCCAGCAGGCCCACGACGCCAAGAAGCAAGCGCGGCGCGGCGCGGCCCGAGACGGCCGCTCGCGCGGCCCTCTCATTCTCCCAGCCGATCAGCGACCCCATGACGAACGTCGCGATCGCGCTCAGGATGACGATCGGGACGGACCAGCCGCTACCCCGGTCGAGCTTGGCGGCGCGAACCTTGCAGCCGCACGGGCCAGATGGAGACGATGAAGCCCGCGGTGTTCCTCGAAGAACGGGCAGCGAGGGGCGTACTCGATGTCAAGAACCGAGCTGTCGTCGCCTCGATCAGGCAGCTGCTTGGTGGAGGCGCCGATCAGACGACCGAGGCACTCGGTCACGGCCTGTTCGCGAGCCAGCGCGATGGGCTCCGATCAAGGTCGCGACTCGCCGTTGCGCCTGCAAACGCAAGGACTTTTGTATGGCCACAGTAAAAAAGAAGACACAAGCCTTTCATGAGCTTCAAAAGTGCCCCACCGGCATCAAGGGCTTTGACGAGGTCACCGAAGGCGGACTTCCGAAACACAGAACCACTCTACTCTCTGGAAGGACCGGCTCTGGCAAGACCCTCTGGGCGCTCGACTTCCTGATCAATGGCGTGCTCGACTATAACGAGCCCGGCGTCTTCATGTCTTTTGAAGAGACAGAAGACGAACTTTACAACGACGTGGCCTCTCTCAACCTGGACCTGCGAGGGCTCGTCTCGAGAAGAAAGATCGTGCTCGACCATGTCCTGCTGGATCGACGGGATATCCAGGAGCGCGACTTCAACCTCGAAGGACTGCTCATTCGCCTGGAACATGCCATCGACTCCATAGGTGCCAAGCGCGTCGTCCTGGACTCTATCGAATCACTCTTTGCGGGGCTCACCGACATGGGCATTCTCCGCATCGAGATCAAGCGACTCTTTCGTTGGCTGAAGAGAAAACAGGTAACGACGATCATCACCGGCGAACCGGGAAGTGACGCATACACCCGTCACGGGCTCGAGGAGTACGTCTCGGACTGTATCGTTTTCCTCGACAATAGAGTTAACGAGCAGATCTCGATTCGACGCATTCGCGTCATCAAGTATCGCGGCTCGAATCATGGGACCAACGAATACCCCTTTGTCATCGACAAGGACGGACTCTCGGTGATTCCCATCACCTCGGTCGGGCTCAATCAGCCAGGAACCCACAGGCGAGTCTCGACAGGAATTCCATCTCTAGACAAGATGTTCAAGGGTCGAGGCTATACCCGAGGCAGCACGGTGCTCGTCTCAGGCACTGCAGGCACGGGGAAAACCAGCCTCGCAGCCGCATTCGCACTAGAGCGGTGCAGGCGTGGGGAGCGATGTCTCTTTCTTTCCTATGAGGAATCGGCAGGTCAGCTCATTCAGAACATGAGCTCCATCGGTTTTCACTTCGAGCCATTGATCAAGAAAGGCCTCTTGAAGATCGTCTCTACCAGACCTTCTTTCTTTGGCCTAGAGATGCACCTGCTTGATCTGTACAAGGTGATTGCAGACTTCAAGCCGAAGTCTGTAGTCATAGATCCCCTGACAAGCCTGATTGCGGAGGGGAACCAACGTGAGATTCAGTCGATGGTGACTCGCATGATCGATCTCTTGAAGTCCAAAGGAATCACCGGGTTCTTTACCAGTCTCGTCTCGTCGACTGCACAGAACTACACCAGCGGCGAGGTCGGCGTCTCGTCCTTGATCGACACCTGGATCGTCGTCAGAGAGCTGGAGGAGGACGCGGGCAAGAAGCGCATTCGCGGGCTCTACATCGTCAAGTCGCGCGGCATGGGACATTCCAGTGACGTCCACAAGCTGATCCTGAGCGATGCGGGGATTGACCTCGTGCCCATGGATAGTGCCGAGGGCCCCGCTCAGAAGAAGAGCTCCAAGCACGCTTCTCAGGTTCAAAGAATGAGGCAATGGTAGGGTGTATCGGATGGACGCACGCGGCGATTGGGAGCGGGCGAGCTGACGTAGGTCATGCGCGCACTACAGCCTACCTTCATCGTCGGCATCGGCGGCTCGGCCGGAGGCCTTGCCGCATACAAGGCACTCCTGGTCGCGATGCCAGTGGATATGGGGATGGCCTTCGTCATCGTGTCGCATATTCTCCCGACTGCAGACAGTCAGCTGGCGGAAATTCTGTCGAGGCACACGAGCATGCCAGTGATGGTCGCTTCCACGGGGATGCCGATCCGGAATAACCACGTCTACGTCTGCCCTCCGAACGCGGATCTCTCGATTGAGCGCTCGGCGTTCAACGTCGTCTCCCCGCGCGTCAGGGGGAACGTCCAGGTGGATGGTTTCTTCAACTCCTTGGCAGCGGCCATGGGAGAGCGTGCGATCGGCATCATCCTGTCAGGGTATGACGGCGACGGGACTGAGGGGTGTAAGCAGATCAAGGCGAATGGAGGAACGACCTTTGCGGATAGCTCCGCCGAAGTAAATGGGATGGCTCTCAGTGCGCAAGCCTCGGGCAGCGTCGATTTCGTCCTGCCCGTCGGCAAGATTCCACAGGAATTGCGGAGACTGCGGCGTACGCTGGCGTCGAGGCGGTAGCGCGCAGGCCGAGCAAGTCCTCCGCCAGCCACCACCGCAGCTCATCTCGAGTGCCGTGGCAGCCCGACGACGAAGCGAGTGCTCTTCTGCTCACTCGACTCGACGCGAATCGTTCCTTCGTGCGCGACCACGATCTGCTGGCTGACATAGAGCCCGAGTCCAAGACCGCGGCTGTTCTTGCGGCTCTTGCCCGTACCCACCTCGAACGGTGCAAAGATGAACGGCACGCAGAGCTCCGGTTCCGAAACCGCTCTTCTTCGTCGTATCCTCCCCGCCTCGGACCTGTCCGTCGCACTAGTCGAGGCGCTCGGCGGTCGCGAGAGTCGCTGAGCGCGCGGCCCGCTAGCGTAGAATTCCACATGCCAAAGGAGGACGACATGGCACTTCCGCAGCAGATCGCACCGCTCAACCCGACCATGGTCGACGCCATCATCCGCTCCGACTCCGAGTGGATCCCGGACGCCAACGATCCCGAGCGCGCGTTCATGAAGATCCTGTGGACCGGCGCCGAGACCGGCCGCTGGGCCGTGCTGTTCCGCTGGCTGAAGGGCTACACCGCGCCACAGCACAAGCACCTGACGGCGGCGCACACGTTCATCATCAAGGGGAAGCTCGCGATCCGCGACGGAATCCTCGCGACCGGCGACTACACCTACGAGCAGAACGGGATGATCCACGGCGCGACCACCGCGCTCGAGGACACCGAGTACCTGTTCATCTGCGACGGCCCGATCGTGTTCTTCGACGAGAGCGGCTTCACGGCGTACCTCGGCTGGGAGGAGCTGGTGCGGATCCAGCAGGCGCACGACGCGAAGAAGAAGGCGCGGCGCAGCGCGGCCTGAGCCGGACATGACGAACTCGAGCGCAGCGAGCGCGCAGCGAGCCGCGGTGCGTCGTCGTTTCCCGGCTCGGACGGCGTGTTCTACCAGGACCTCGCGAACCGCAACGCCTGGCCGGCCTACACACGACTGGTTCAGGAGTCGCCCGCGGCGGATCTGGTCGGCGCGCTCTGGGACAGCCCCGACGTGTGGTTCATGTACGAGCAGGTGTTCCTGAAGGAAGGCGGGCGGACGCGGCGCACGCCGTGGCATCAGGACACGTCGTACCTGCCGATCACCGGACAGAAGCTGGCGGTGCTGTGGATCTCGTTCGACCCGGTCGCGAAGGACGCGGCGCTCGAGTTCGTGCGCGGCTCGCACCGCGGCCCGCTGCACGACGGCTCGCGCTTCGACGCGAACGACGACACCGCGCCGTTGTACGGCGACGGCTCGCTGCCCCGGCTTCCGGACATCGAACGCGAGCGCGAGCGCTTCGACATCGTCTCGTTCCCGGTCGAGCCGGGCGACGTGATCGCGTTCCACCCCTCGATGCTGCACGGCGGCGCACCGACTCCGGCGGGCGGCCGGCGACGAACGCTCTCCCTGCGCTTCTTCGGCGACGACGTGCGCTACGCGCCGCGCGCCGGCTTCTCGGGCATGCTCCCCGACGAGCCCACGACCTACTTCGAAGAGCTGCCCGCGCGCCTGCAGCCGGGCGACGCGTTCCGCCACCCGGGCTTTCCGAAGGTGCGACCGCTAGGAGACTTGCGGGTCTAGTCCGCGCGTCGGGCTCGGTGCGAGCTCGAACAGCCAGCGCCCGAGCATTTCGCGGACCTCGTCCTGGCTTGCGAGCGACAGGAAGATGTGGCCCGCGTGATGCACGCGCTCGAGGCGGAAGCAGCCGGTCGCAGCGAAGCGCGCACGATCGCGCGCCAGCGCTTCTTCGAAGCGGAGCCGCATCGGCTCGGCGTCGTCGAACACAAGCAGGACGCGGCAGCCCCGTTCGCTGAGCGAGAGAAAGCGCGCGGCCAGCGATGTCGCCGGCGGTGGCGTCGCGCCGCGCGCGCGTGCGACGAGCGATCGCCCACCTGCGCGCAGCCGCCGGCCGAGCTTCTTCACCAGCGCGCGCGCGATCGAAGTCACGTCGTCGTCGCGGGTCCACACGCGGCCCGAACTCGCGCGCCGCACCAGCGCCCGCAGGTAGTGGGCGAGCGGCGGGCTCTCGAGATCGGTGCGTGCGTCCGGCTCGCCTTCGACGCGCGGATCGACGCGCAGCGGATTCAGCATGAACAGCGCACCAAATCTCGAGTCGCGGAGAGCCGCCGCGAACGCCTGCGATCCGCCGGCGCACAGCCCGCCGCAGACCGGAGCCGACACGCCGTAGCGTGCGGCGAGCAGGTCGGCGGCGGCCTCGACGTCGGCGCGGGTCTCCTCGCGATACAGCCGCGCGACGTGCTCGGGGCGCTCGGCCACGCTGTCGCCGAGGCCGCGGATGTCCATGCGCAGCACCACCACGCCGTGCTCTGCCCAGTCGCGTGCCCAGTCCGCGTAGTTGCGATTGATCCCCGGCCGATGGTTGGTGCCGCCGTTTACGAGGATCAGGCCGCGGCTGCACGGCGCGCCGACGGGCCGCGTCGCGATGCCGACCAGCCCCTCGTCCAATCCGAAGCGGACCCACTCCTCCTCCACCTGCCGGCCGCGACGGTTGTGCAGCACGATCCGTGTCGACAGCTCGGGAGCCTGGACCGCGACGGCGGCCTCGACCGTCGCAGGGTGGGTCTCCTTCCACCAGCCCGCGAGCTGCTCGATCAGTCGCTCGGGCGGCCGGACCTGTTCGTCCCCGAAGTCCGCGATGTCGACGAGCGTCTCGGGCGGTGGCGTGACGGGGATTCTCGCCTTCTCGAACGCGGCGACGATCGGAGCCTCCGACCAGCCAGGCCCGCGGGAGAAGACGGCAGCGGCGCGCACGCTCTGACACTTCTCGGTGTCGATTGCCAGCGCGGCGATCGAAGCCGCGGTCTCGCGCGTCAGCAGGAAGCCGATCGCCTCCCGATCGCCGTCCTGCCAGTCGCTCGGCCGCGGCGCGCCGGCGGCGACACGGAGCATCGCCTGGAACGCGCCCAGCTCGCGCAGAAATGAGCTACCCGTCGCATGGGCGCCCCAGAGCGCCAGGCTGCGGACGTCCGATCGGCTTGCCGCGAACGTGGCCGCGATCGTGCCGCCGAGCAGCGCGCCGAAACAGCCGAGCTTCCCCCGGGCGCTGGTCCGGAGCAGCCAGTCGGCGGCGCCGTCGAGCGTTGCGAGCCAGCCGGCGACCTGATCGGGCTCGCGCGCGGCCCCGGCCGAATCGCAGGTACCCAAGTAGTCGACGCGCAGCACCGGGAATCCGCTCGCGGCGAGCTCGAGCGCGAGCGCCCGGTAGCAGAGGTGCAGGTTCATCCGGTCGGATCCGAACGGGTCGCAGAGCAGAATCGCGAGGTCGCGTTGCCGCTCGCCAACGGCCGGGTGGTAGCAGGCGAATACGGGTCCGCGCGCCATCTCGATCCAGCCGGCGTGCATGCCGTCGGGTCCGGCCGTGGACATCTCAGCCGGTCCCCGTCTTCGGCTTGTGCTTCTCGTCGATCCGTATCCGTGTAGCGGTTCGAGCGTTCAGCGCTCGAAGCTCGGCGCGAAGCGGAGTCCCCTTCGCCAGCGGGTAGAGCCGAAAGCGGTGGGGACTACCGGGTGCGACGTGGAAATATGCGTCGCTCGTTCGGAATCCGCGTGCCTCTACCGCGACCCAGCGTGCGAGCCGCTGCGAACGTGCGCTCACACTCCAGCCGCCGTCGGCGAGCGGCTCTGCCTCCGCGGTGAGGCCGACTTCGCCCGCGGCGTCGGTCGCGAGATCGGCCCGAAAGTGGAACGCCGAGCAGACGAGCTCGTCGTCTTCGTGCGACTCGAAGCGGGCCACGACGGCGTCGTGCCCGGGCGGACCGAACCGATAGGCGTAGCTCGCGTCCACGAATCGGCCGAGCAGCGCCTCGATGCTCCAGGTGCATGCGCCGCGGCCGGCGATCTCGACGTCGAGCTTCACCCGCTCCTCGACCGCGCCGTCCGCGCGATGCAGCTCGATCGCCAGCGACCCGCGGCAGGCGCGCGGCGTGTCGTTGGCGAGGTGTAGCTGGACGCCGTTCACACCGTTGTCCACCAGCCACGCCGCCACCGGCGCCCACGCGCGCGCCAGAAAGTAGTACGGCGCCTTGGGCAGGCCCGAGGAGTCCACGAGTCCCCAGCCGGCGCCCGCGCGCAGGTCGCGCAGCAGCCACACGAGCGCACCGCTGCAGCCCGACCCGCGCGCACGCCAGCGGTGCTGGACGGCTGCCATCGTCTCGCCAGTCGCCACGCGACACAACGAGAGGTAGCGGGCGGGGTCCGCGGCGCGCATCGCACGCGTGTCCACGCCGAAGAGTGACTCGACGTAGTGGTCCGTCACGTCGGCGAAGTCCCAGCTCGCGGCTGGGTCGCGCGGCACGCCCCGCTTGTAGCGGGGATCGTGGACCGATCCGCTCGCATCGTCGAGCGCTGCATCGAGCGCGTCCTGCTCGGGAACGTTGGAGAAGGCCAGGCACTCGGACGCGAACCGGACGCCAGAGAGCACCGCGTCGTCGATCGGCCTCCGATACGCGCCAACGCCGAAGTAGTGGCTCGGACCGCGGTCGACATGGAACGGCAAGTCGCCGCGACACGGGCTCGACGGGACGTACACCAAGTCCGGTCGCAGGTTGGCGCAAGCGGTCGGCAGCGTCTCGTCGAAGAGCGCGTGCTCCCAGTCCTCGCGCGGCCGGCCCATCATCGCGGCCTGCTGCTGCACTTCGCTGCCGCCGCACGCCACCGCGAGCGAGCAGCGGCCGGCGGTTCGCTCGAGCAGTTGCTCGGCCTCGCGCCGGCATCGCCCGAGGAACGCGTCGTCCGTCGGGTAGTCGAAGTTCGCGAACGCGAAGTCCTGCCAGACGAGGATCCCGAGCTCGTCGCACAGCCGATAGAAGTCATCGCTCTCGTAGACCATCGTGCCGCTGAGGCGCAACATGTTCATGCCCGCGTCGCGCACCTGGAGCAGCGCTTCGCGCAGGCGTTCTGGCGGCGAGTGCAGCCACGCGGGATCGAGCGGCGTCCAGCACGCGCCGCGGCAGAACACCGGCTCGCCGTTCACCTCGAAGCGGAAGGCGTCGAGGTCGCCGTCGGCGACGCCGACGCTCCGGAGCCCGAGGCGGCCGAGATCGACGCGCGCGATGTCACCCCCGCTCTCGATCTCGATCTCTGCCGCGTGCAGCGCCGGCGTACCGTGCGTGTGCGGCCACCACCGCTCGAGCTCCCGGCTCTCCCACTCGCCGTGCACGACTTCTACGCCGCCGGGACCCGACTCGCAGCGCAGACGCGTGAACACGGACCCGACGCGCAACGTGGCCCGCGTGGGCGTCGCGCGCGCCGCGGAGACGTCGAGCCGGCGACACCGGAGGCGCACCGACAGCCGCGCGACCTCGCCCGCGGAACCGCGCACGATCTCGGCGCTCTCCACCGCGAAGCCCTCTTGCGTGACGAGACGGATCGGGCGCCACGGGCCCGCGACCTTCACGTCCGGGCACCAGTCGGGGAGATAGCCGAGCAGCGCGGTGCGCACGAAGCGCAAGTTCCGTTCGGAGACGAGCCGAGTGGGCCAGCGCCCGCGCGGCCGGCGCTCGCGCAGCAGCGGAGCCAGCGCGTGGCAGCGGATCAAGAGCTCGTTGTCGTCACCGATCCGTGTCGTCGCGTCGCGCGCGTGGGAAAGGAACATGCTGTCGCTGCGGAGGAGATGCTGGCCGTTCAGCCACACGTCGGCGATCGTCGCAAGCCCGTCGAAGCACAAGAGCGTCCGTCCCGAGCGGCGCTCCGGTCCGCGGAAGCGGCAGCGGTACCAGTGGTCGAAACGATCGAGAGTGGCGGGGTCCAGCCGGTCGTCGACGGCAGCCACCGGACCGACGCGGTCGATCGGACGCCAGTCGCACGCGTCGCCGGCGGCCGCGGGCTCGTGCGCAGCGCCGGGTGCAACGCTCGCGACCTCCCAACCGGTCTCGAGCCGCTGTTCGCGCTGTCCGGTGACGCCCGCGATTCCGCGCGCGATCGCGACGTCGGCATCCGCGCGGTGGTCGAAACCCGTCACCACGCGAGCGGCTCCTTCAGCCGGTCCATCCCGCGCCCCCACCCCTCGGCCATCTCGGCGAAGCTCGACGTGACGTCGCGCGTCGTGCGCGAGTTCGCGATCCGCGCGAGCTTGAGGAGCAGGGTCTTCGCGGCGGCAGAGACGCCCGCGAACGACTCGGCGGCGCGCGCGCACGCGCCGTCGCGACCCGCGTCCAGCCAGAACAGATGCGAAGCCAGGAGCTCGAACCCGGCGCCGAGCTGTCGGACCGAAGCAAAGCCGTACGCGTGGTACACCGCGAGATCGCCCGCCAGCAAGAGCGGGAGGTGCTCGCCGAATCCGCGTTCGTAGACGAGCACGGGATTCTCGGCGGGACGCCGCGCGAAGTGCCGGCGCGCGAGCTCGAGCGCGCGCACCCGCAGCTCCGGCTCACCCAGGCGCCCGAGTTTCTCCAGCTTGACGATCTCGCAGTACGGCGGGAGCTGGACATCGCTCGGTTTCGGGTCGATCCGCAGCACCGCTGCAAAATCGTCGCCGTGGAGCTCGTGCACGCCGCGGTTGTGGAAGTAGTGCATCCGGCGCGCCTCGGCGTCGATGCCGACGACGCCGATCGTGGTCTTCTCGTGTTGCCCCCGGTAGGCGGTCCCGCAGGTGTCGGGCAGGTAGAAGGCGTCGACCTCGACGAGCGGGATTCGCCCCCGGTCGACCTGTGTGCGGACGTGCTCCACGAGCGGGCGCCAGAGCGTCAGCTCTTCGACCTGAAGTCCGTAGAGAAGCTCGAGGTCGGCGTGCGGCGGCTTGAAGAAGGTCCATTGATCGCCTTCGAAGTCGGACGCGAGCGTGAAGCCGAGGCACGCCTCGACGGTCAGGTCGAGCGCGCCGAGCAGCTCGATCCAGACGTCGACGTAGCAGTTGGTCTCGGGCCAGTCGCGAGCGGCGTCGTGCAGTCGATGCGCGACCTGGCCGGCGAGCCGGATCATGAGTCCAGCTGCCCTCGAACCGCCTCCGGCCAGCGCTCCAAGTCGAGCCCGTGTACGCGGAACAGCGCGATCGCGATGCGATCGAGCCCGAATCCCAGACAGGCGCTGTGTGCGTCGGTGCCGTCCGGCAAGCGAATCTCGAAGGCCTTGGAGAAGTGGTCGACGTGGTAGTTGAAAGACGCCACTGCGGTCGGCGATTCGTCCGACCAGATCGGGACCAGCAGCTCGAATTTCAGCTCGAGCTCGAGCTGATTCGAGGCCAGCAGGCGCCCCGCGCGGCCGAAGAACGGATCGTGCGCGGGCGCGATGCGGGCGGGCAGCCCGAGCGACGCGGCGATCTCGGGTGCACGCGCCACCCATCCCTGCCGCCACGCCCGCACCGCTTCTGGAGCGCCGAGCCGCACGTTCTCGCGAACCTGGAAGGCCTGCATGCGGGCGGGATCGTCGGAAGGCTCGCGGCGGAAGCAGTAGGCCGTGAAGTCGAACAGGCGACCTTGCGCGGGCAGCGGTCCTCGCAGCGTCGGATAGAGCGGGTAGCAAGCGGCCGGCGTGAGTGCGAACTCCGTGGGGCGCAGCGCGTCGCTCCAATCCTCGCCAGCGCCCGCGCGTTCGAGCAGCGACCGGTGGGCGCGCTCGTCGCCTTCGAAGGCGTGCACCCATCCGCAGAGGGTCGGGAAGTTCTCCAAGAAGCCCGCCCGCTGCAACACGTGGCGCGGCGTGAGTGGCGGGAAGGAGACGCGCTCAGCCCCGCCGTCGCTGCACGGGCCGTCGAGCAGGCGCTCGAGCGATCGAATCACAGCCTGGAACGCGCGGCCTCGACCGAAAACGCCGCGCACGCCGGTGTCGATCAGGTACCCGGCCGCGAGCAGCTCGCGGCGGAACGCGTCGCGCTGCGCCGCCACGTCGCTCGAGCCGCCGTTCGTCACAGCTCCCATTTGCCGACCATCCACAGCGACGCGTTCGTCTCGAGCAGGCGCTGGTTCTGAATCATGAGTGGCGCCGAGAGCACGTCGCGCAGCTGCCGACCGACGCTGTGCGGCGAATCGTTGCGGTAGCCGGCGATGCCGCAGATGGCGAGCGAGTCGGCCGCGATCTCGACGGCGAGCCGCGACGCGGAGAGCTTCAGGTTGTTCATGCGGAGGGCCGTGCCGAGACTGCCGAGCTCGGCGCGGTCGCCGACCGCGAGCAAGCGGTCGTAGTCGTCGGCGGCTGCGGTGACTTCGTTGCGCAGGAGCTGGAGCTTGGCGCCCGTCGCGGACAGCTGCTGCGCCGCGGGCGGGACCGCGCCGGAGCCCGCCCGCGCCTCGCTGCGGAGCTTGCCGCGCGCGATCGCAACGGCGTCGGTCGCGACGCCGAGCCAGCAGCTCGCCCAGAGCACGTGCGACACCGGCACCATGGTGTGAGCCGCGAGGTCGCCGAACGGCTCGGGAACGATTTGCCAGGCAGCGCCGCTTCCCTCGACGCTGGCCGGCGGGCTGCATGTGCCGCGCATGCCGAGCGAGTCCCAGATCCCCGCCGGTGTGAAGACGTAGTCGCCGCGCAGCAGCAGCGCCAGCACCTGGTCATGCGGCGACGCGCTCGCTTGCCGGCGCGCAGTCACGAGCAGGTCGTCGGCCTGGCAGCCGTACGAGACGGTCGTCGCTTGCTTCGTGAGCGTGAAGCGAGCCCCGTCCTGTTCGATCGCGGCGACGCTGCTCCGCATGTCGCCGCCGGTGCCGACCTCCGAAGTGACCGAAGCGATCAGTCGCTGTTCCGAAGCGACGCGACGCAAATAGCGGTCGGTTGCAGTGGAGCGGCCGCGCTGCTGCACGAGGCACGCGACCTGGATGTGATGCATCGCGAGGATCATCGCGCTCGACGCGCAGTGCTGGCCGAGCAGGCTGCAGCTCTCGGCGAGCGCTGCGACTCCGAGCCCAAGGCCACCCAGCGCGATCGGCACCGCGCCGCCGAGCGCGCCGCACGCCTTGAGCGCCGCCATCGTCTCCGCCGGGAAACGGGCTTCCGCGTCCACCGCCCGAGCCGCCGGCCTCGCGACCTCGCGCCCGATGCGACCGACCTCCTGCACGATGTCGGGTGGCGAGGGCGTGATTCGGGCGACTTCGTCGCGGCGCACCATCAACTCCCGAGCAGCGTCCCGATCGCATTGGCGATCGAGGCGACGCTCTCGAAGACGTCGCGCCGCAGCATGTGGTCCGGGAACTCGACCTCGAACTCGTTCTCGAGCATGAGCATGAAGTTCACGCTGGCCCGTGAGTTCATGCCGGCGTCGTAGAGACTGTCCTCGTCGCCGAGCGACGAGAGGTCGACCTTGACCTGTGAACAGGCCGCCGCCCCTCGGCGCACGCGTTCGATGATCAGGTCTGATTCGCCCACGAATGTCCCATCCCGCTTCGAGGTGCCAGGGCCACCCCTTTTGTACATTTGCGCCGCCGCTGATCCCGAATCCGCGCCGACGGCTTCGCTGCTGTCGGTCGCGATTCACTGCGGTGCAATCGCTGCGCCGAGATCTTCACGTGCGAACGCGTCGATCCGACGCGGGCGGTCGCCGAGCCTGGATGCTCGGCGCCAAGCGGTAAGCGCCCACTCGTCGTGCTCTAATCCGGTCCCCAGAAGGAGAATCGGCCCATGTTCAGCCACATCATGGTCGGTGCGAACGACATCGACGCCTCGAAGAAGTTCTACGACGCCGTGCTCGGGGCGCTCGGGGTTCCGCAGGGAGCCCGGGACGACAAGGGCCGCGTCTTCTACATCACTCCAACCGGCATCTTCGCGATCACGAAGCCGATCGACGGCGCGAAGGCGAGCGCGGCCAACGGCGGCACCGTCGGATTCGCGGCGGATTCACCGGAGAAGGCCAAGGCCTGGCACGCCGCCGGCGTCGCCAACGGCGGCACCACCCTCGAAGACCCGCCGGGTGTGCGCGAGAGCGGGATGGGCAAGCTGTTCCTCGCCTATCTCCGCGATCCGGCTGGCAACAAGATCTGCGCGCTGCACCGCATGACGCGCTAAACGCGCGAGGTCCTAGAGGCGCGTCCCGCGACCAGGGCTGACGACGAAGACGTCGGGCCCTGATCGCGCCTGGGGATTCGCGTCAGCTGCGGCAGATCAGCGGGTCGTCTTGGTCACGACGACCTTGGTCGCAACCATTTTGTTTCCCGACTTGTCGTAGTAGATCGTGACGGGACTGCCGGTCTTCACGGTCTCGATCGAGACGGGATTGCCGGCTTCATCGACGTAGGTCGTCGTCTTCGTGGACGAGTAGCTGATCGGATCTGAGGACGTCGTCGTCTTCACGACGATGCTGTTCGGGGTGAATTCACTGACTGTGCCCGAGGTCGTCGTCGTCGTGGTGGTTTCCTTGGTCGTGGTCTGCGCGAGCGCGTGGCTGGCGAACAGCATCGCGCCCAACAGGGCAAGGCTGCCGAGACTGCGGATCATGATCTTCATCTTGGGTTTTCCTTTTTTGGACCCAGCGGGGGGTCCTTTGGCCGCGATGAAGAGCAAGGGATGTGCCGGGAGATGGACTTCTCCGGCTTGATCCGCAGCCGTCGCGCGTTCGCTCTTGGTAAGTACCCGGCGCATTCGCCGCTGGTTTCTTCAAAGCGACGAGAGGTGGCGGCTCGGTCCCCGGCGCCCGTGTCGACGTCGATCTTCAGCCGGTGGTACGGACCGCGTGATGCGGCTCTGCGATGCGCGGAGCGACCGAGCCGCCGCTGCGCCCGCTAGAAGCAGGTTCCTGCGCTTCCCGCTTCGCACGGCAGCGGGCAGGCGACGCACTTCGGCCCCGCCGCCTTGCCGTTCATACTTCGGAAGATCGTGAGATCCCCCGAGCTGATCAGTGCGCCGTTCTCGTCCAGGTCGTAGCGAGCGCAGCGCTGCCCAGCCGGAGATCCGCACGCGTTCAGGCTCGCTCGGGCCGTAGGAAGTCGGAATTCTGCTGCGAGGAGACCTTCCACCAGAAACTGAGGTTGCCGGGTCCGGTCACCGTGGTCTCGAGGCGGGTGTTCTCGTTGTTCCTCACGTTGCCGGTTTGGACCGCGTCGGTTCCATCGTGCGAGATGTCGAACTGCCCATACCAGACGGTCATGCCGTCGGTGCGGGAGCCGTCCGTCTTCCAGATCAGGCTGCTTTCCAGCGCCTTCGCGTGGTCGAGCCAGACGTTCGCGGGCGTGTAGATCTGGTAGATCTTGTCGTCGGGACCGTTGTAGGGATCGCCCTCGAGGGGCGCGTAGACGATCGGCACGCCGCCGCTGACGTAGATCCCGGCGGTGTCGTAGTCGTGGATACCCCCGACGACGTTCGGGGCGCCCCGAAACACTCGGGCCGAGGGCAGGATCTGGCTCCTGGGATACAGCGAGCCGAACGAGATCGGGGATCCGAAGAAGATGTTGTTGAACCAGAAGTACTCGTTTCCAGCGACGCCGTTGTCGGGGTCTTCTCCCTTGGCGTCGAAAAACATGATGCGCCGCCGGCCCGGCTCGGGGGAAAGGTTCTGCGGCTGGACGGGGTTGGCGAGCTCCAAGCTGTAGAAGTTCTGTCCGTGCTGAGGAGCGCAGCACGCCGCGCTCGGGTTTCCCGTGCCTCCGTAGCTCCAACTGCCAATGGCCGGGTACACGGATCCGGTGCGCCACCAGTGACCCTGCACGGTGAGGACCCACTCGCCGCCCGTGTGAAGCAGCGTGACGTCGTCGATGGGCCCGAGCGAGGCGCCGGCGCTGGCCGCAAGCTCCTCGCGCGTGATCTTGCCCCAGTACCTCGGGTTTGCGGGATCGCGCACGTCGTAGAACACGATCGCGTCCGCCTGCGTTCCCCGGCCGTCGGCGCAGACCGCGCCGTTCCAGTTCTGCATGGAGACCACGAGCACGTTGCCGAGCACGTCCATCTTGCACGGGTGGTTCCACGCGCCGCCCTGCCCGGCGGGGAACGCGCCCGCCTTGAAATGCTGATCCCAGACGATCCGGCCGTCGACACCGGAGACGTTGGGAACGCGGTCGCTCGAATCCACCTGGGAGTCGGACCGGTAGAGCGAGATTCGGCCGCCGGGGAGAGTGTTGTTGGTCCAGTCCGAGTCGCTCTGCGAGACCATGAAGTAGGCTTGGCCGTTCTTATTTGGCAGCCGGACGATGTGCTGCGGGTGCAGGTGCGGGTAGATCCATGGCCACGTGCCGCACTCGATGTATTCCTGTCCGTGGAAGCCGTTCTTGGCGAAGTCGAGCACGTCGTAGAGCGTGCGATTCGGGTTGCCGACGGGAGTGCTCTCGGTATCGGTCCACACGCCGAAGTTGCGCGCGACGTCGGCGGGCCGCGGGCGGGTCAGCGAGTCGTCGAGCGGGCCGATGTCCACGACCTCGGCGCGCGCGGGGTTCGCCAACACGAGCAGCGCGAGTGCGCACTCGAGCAGCAGGGTCGTCGGCTTCAGCACCGTGTCTCCCGGTCGAACAGGAGTTCCCTCGAGACACGACGGCAAGACACTGCGCGCGGGTGCGTGGCCGAACAGACTCCACAGCAGGAAATCCAGCACCGATCGATCCTCGCAGACGTCTTCGTATCCTCTGCCCGCCGACTCCGTATGTCAATTCCTCGATCGGCGCTGTATTCTCGCGCCGAGCGTCGGAGTCGGGAGCCGATCATGTCGAGGCGCCCGTTCGAATACCAGGCCAAGCAGGTGGACGAGATCGTCGTCCGCGCGTTCACGTTCGAGTTCCCCGACGATCTCGACGCGCACTGGGTGCCGGACAACCCGGTGCGTTCCCACCTGTTCAACGGCTTCTCCCTGACCATGCCGTATCTCGAGCCGTATCTGATCAAGAGCTCGAAGAACGCGATGCCGTTCATCCGCGAGCCTCGCCTGCTCGAGGACATGCGCGGCTTCAACGGACAAGAGGCGCGCCACTATCAGTGCCACCGCCGCCTGAACGATCTGCTGAAGGCGAACGGATACCCCGAGCTCGAAGGCGTCGAAGAGCGTCTGGCGGCCTCGTTCGAGCGGCTTTCCAGGATGAGCCTGCGGACGCAGCTCGCCTTCAACGCCGGCTTCGAGAGCATGACCAACGGCTTCACGCACTGGCTGATCCACCGGCGCACGACGCTCTTCCGCGACGCGTCGCCGCACGTGGCGTCGTTCTGGCTGATGCACATGGTCGAGGAGACCGAGCACAAGACCGTCGCCTTCGACGCCTACATGGCGTACTCGGGCGCCTGGCTGCCGCGGGCGATCGGAGTCCTGCACGGCTCGTTTCACGTCTTGGGCTACGGGATCGTCGCCATGTTCACCGCGCTCCGGAAAGACGGGGCCCTGCGCAATCCGCGAACTCTCGCCTCCGTCGTTCGCGAGCTCTCGGCGCTGGCGTACAACGTCGGCCCCTACCTCCTACGGGCGCTCCTGCCGGGCTACAACCCGCGCTGCGAGGACGATCCCCGCTGGATGAAGGACTGGATCGCAGGACATGCGACACTCCAGCCGGGCGAGCGCCTGCCTCTGGTCGACACGTCGAGCGCGGAGATGCCGGTGCCGTTTTCACGCCTCGAGTGAGTTGGAGTGAGTGCGCGCATGGAACGACTGCAGCGGATCATGATCGGAAACGGCTTGCTGGTCGTGCTCGTGGCAATGCTGGCCGGTTTCATGCTGATGTTCTCATTGCTCGGCGGCGTCGAGGTCTGGCCGGGGAGGATCGTCGAGATCCCCATGTACGGCTCGGTCCCGGGCTGGGCGCGCGCACACACCGGCGGAGCGCTCAACGGGGTGCTCGTCATCGTGGTGGCACTGGCGCTGCCGTATCTGCGCCTCCGCGAGGGCCTGCAGAAGTTCACCGCCTACGGCTTCATCTACGTCGCCTGGTCGTTCACGGTCTTCTACTGGCTCGGCAACGCGTCGAGCAATCGCGCGCTGAGCCTCGGCCCGAGTGCTCTGGGCGAGCCCGACCTGGTCGGACTGATCGGCTTCCTGCCGGGCCTGCCGAGCGTGATCCTCGTCCCGGTGCTGCTCGCGATCGCGGCGAAGAGCGTGCTCTCGTCCGGCAGGCGCTAGGCCCGATCGAATCCCTCGTAACGCTTCGCCCGTCTCTCAGGGCGCGGCTTCGCTCGACTCCACGTTCGAGTAGAACTGGCGGTACCAGCGGCGGAAGCGGCCGAAGTCCTTCTCGGGCTCGGCGAGCAGCGGCGTCTCGCGGTAGATCTTGTTCGACCAGATCGGCACGTCGAGGTTGTAGTCGTTTACGTAGTAGTCGAAGAACGCCTTCACCACGGCCGGGTCGCAGCGCTTGTGCGCGTAGTAGCGGTGCATGACGTGGAGCTGCTCGGGGCCGACGGGCGTGAGCGCGTTGACCGCGATGCCGTCCATCTGACCCTTGAAGCGCGTGTACAGGAAGCCGGGTCCGGAGTTGAACGAGTCGACATCGGTCGTGACCGACGCGGTCGCCGCTTGGTCCTCCGCCCCCGTGTCGACGTCGATCTTCAGCCGGTAGTACGGACCGTCGGGCTCCCAGTGGATGGCCTTGCACTTCCAGCCGTGCAGCGTGGTGAAGTGCGCGAAGTCGACGCCGTTCTCCATGATCTCTTGCGGGTGGCTGGTGATCTTCCACTCGTGCGTCGAGTGCAGGACGTAGTCGGAGTCGAGAATCTCGGGCACGACTTCGGGCTTCCAGTCGGGCGACTGACCTTCCAAGTGGTGCCAGACCAGGATCATGCCGTTGCACTCGAGCGCGGGGATCAGCTCGAGCTCGGCTTTGGACGGGATGCGCTTCGCATACGGGATCTCGACGCACTTGCCGTGATCGCCGTCGAAGCGCCAACCGTGGAAGGGACACCGCAGCGTGTTGCCCTCGACCTTCCCGCCGCGGCCCAGGTTCGCGCCCAGGTGCGGGCAGTAGGCGTCCGCGGCGCGCACGCCGCCGTCCTCGCCGCGCCAGATCACCATCTGCCGACCCAGGTAGTGGACGGTGATCGCCTTGGCCTTCGCGAGCTGATCGGAGTGGCCGACCGCGAACCAGCCGTTTGGATAGGGCGGGAGCGTGATGCGCGACATGGCCGAAACATAACACGTTCCATTTTCGGAATGCGCGTATCTTTGGGCTCGTGAAATTCGCGATCGCCGCCGCCTATTCCGATCCCGGCGAGCTGCTCGCTCTCGCCCGCGCCGCCGACACATCGGGCTGGGAGGCGATCGCCATTTCCGACCACGTGGTCCATCCCGAGTCCCCGAAGACGCCCTACCCCTACACCGCGGACGGATCGCGGCGCTGGCCCGAGTTCACGCCCTGGCCCGATCCGTGGGTCGCGATCGGCGCGATGGCCGCGGTGACCGAGCGGCTGCGCTTCTTCACCAACGTGTTCGTGCTGCCCATGCGCAACCCGTTCGTGGTCGCGAAGGCGGTGGGCACGGCCGCGGTGATGTCGGGCAATCGCGTCGCGCTCGGTGTCGGCGTCGGCTGGTCGCGCGACGAATTCGAGCTGCTCGAGCAGGACTTCGCCACGCGCGGTCGGCGCACGGACGAGATGATCGAGGTCATGCGCAAGCTGTGGAGCGGGCGCATGGTCGAGCACCGCGGCGAGTTCTACGACTTCGATCGGCTCGAGATGAGCCCCGCGCCGACGCAGCCCGTGCCGATCTACTTCGGCGGCGTCTCCGAGCCCGCGCTGCGCAGGGTCGCGCGGCTCGGCGACGGCTGGATCTCCGACATCCACTCGACCGAGGAGCTGCGCGCGCTCGTAGCGAAGCTGCAGCGCTACCGCAGCGAGGTGGGCCGCGAAGGCACGCCGCTCGAAGTGATCGCGTCGGCCAACGACGCCTTCAACGTCGACGGCTACCGCCGGCTCGAGGACGCGGGCGTCACGACGCTGATGACGATGCCCTGGTTCTTCTACGGCGGACCGGCGATCCCGCTCGCGCAGAAGCTCGAATCCGTCGCGCGCTTCGCGGACGACGTGATCGCCAAGATGCGGTAGAACGGGCGCGTGGAGAAGCTCGTCTACCTGCTCTGGCGCGACGCGGACGAAGACGCGGGCTCGTTCGCGAAGCGCGTCGTCGAGTCGGCGGGTCCCGCGCTCGTGCGGCTCGGCGCGCGCGGCGTGGCGCTGCACGTCGCCGACGGCGACGCGGACCTCGGCGCGTCGGTGCCGATCCGCGACCAGCGCGACCCGTTCGCGGGCACGGCGTCGTTCTGGCTCGCGAACGTCGACGAGCGCGCGCCGCACGAGTCGATCCTGCGCGACGCGTGCGCGCGCGTCGCGGGCTACCTGGTGACCGAGTCGGTGCCGCGCGACTTCGATCGGCGCGACTGGCCCGACGGCGCGCGCTGCCCGGGCGCGGTGATGATCAGCGTCTTCCCGCAGCCCGCGCGACTCACGCGCGAGGCGTTCATCGCGCGCTGGCACGACTCGCACACGCCGCTCGCGCTCGAAGTGCACCCGCTCTGGCGCTACGTGCGCAACGTCGTCGCGCGCGGGCTGACGCCCGGCGCGCCCGAGCTCGCCGGCATCGTCGAGGAGCACGTGCGCGAGCCACTCGACCTGCTCGATCCGATCCGCTTCTACGGCGGGCCCGAGCGCGCGCAGCGGAACATGGCGCGCATCCTCGACGACGCGAAGAGCTTCCTCGACCTCGAGCACGTGATGTCGGTGGTCACGAGCGCGTACATCCTCTCGTAGTCCTCCCACGGAGACCTCATCCCCATGCTGCTCTCGAACCGCGTCGCGATCGTCTCGGGCATCGGCCCCGGCATGGGCCGGGACATCTCCCTTTTGTTCGCGCGCGAGGGCTGCGACCTGGCGATCTCGGCGCGCACGCAGGCGAGCCTCGACTCGGTGGCCAAAGAGGTGCGCGCGCTCGGCCGGCGCGTGCTGACGGTGCCCACCGACATCGCGCGCCCCGGCGACTGCGCGAACCTGGTGGCGCGCACCGAGGCCGAGTTCGGACGCGTCGACGTGCTGGTGAACAACGCCTACCACCCCGGCACCTACGAGCTGTTCGAGAACGCGGACCTCGAGAAGTGGCGCGCGCCGCTCGAGACCAACGTGCTCGGCACGCTCGCGCTGACGCAAGCCGTCGTGCCGCTGATGAAGCGCCAGGGCCGCGGCTCGATCGTGATGGTCAACTCGATGATCGTGCGCGACGTGCTGCCCACGATGGCGAGCTACGCCGCCTCGAAGGGCGCCCTGCTGGCCGCCACGCAGGGGATCGCGCGCGAGCTCGGCCGCTACCAGATCCGCGTGAACTCGGTCCTGCCCGGCTACATCTGGGGCGCGACGCTCGAGGGCTACTTCGCGGCCATGGCCAAGCAGCGCGGCGTCGATCCGCAGCTCGTTTACGACGAGGTCGCGGCGAAGATCGCGCTCGGCCGCATCCCCCACTCGGAGCAGATCGCCGGCGCCGTGCTGTTCTTCGCGTCCGACCTTTCGAGCGTCATCACCGGACAATCGCTCGACGTGAATGGCGGGCAGGTGATGGCCTGACTAGTCTCCGTCCGTGAGCTGGCTGACCCGGGACGGAGTTCTGCGCCGCGTCGTCGACGGCGCGCAACGCGGCAGCGCGCCCGTCATCTTCGGCGGACCGGGCACCGGCAAGACGACGCTGGTCGAGGCGGCCGCCGCGCGCCTGCGCGAGGACGGACTCGAGGTGGTCGTGCACGAGCACGGCGACGAGGACGATTTTCCCCGCGAAGCGCCCGGCGTGATCTGCCTGCGCACGGGCGGGATCGCACTGCACCGCGCGCTCGTGCGCGCGCGCGGCGCGAGTGAGCTCGACGGCCGGCCGCTGCAGCGCGTTCCGCTCGTGCCGCTCTTGCGGCGCGATCTGCGCGCCTGGGCGGCCGCCGCCGGCTACGTGTTCTCGGAGAGCGAGCTCGAGCTCGCGTTCCGGCTCAGCGGCGGACACCCGTTCGTGTTCTTCGCCTGGCTCGAGGCCTGTCGTTTCACGCGCGTGCCGAGCGCGCTCGAGGCGCGCGTCGCGAAAAGCTGCGAGCCGCTCTTCGCGCGCATCGATCGCGAGCTCGCGCACGCCGAGCTCGCGCCGCTCTGGGACTGGATCGCGAAGGCCGGCAGCGCGAGCGTCGACGAGATGCGGCGTCGCATCGCGGCGACCAAGCCCGCGCTCGACCGGCTCGTGATCGCCGGTCCCGTCTCGCGCACGCTCGGCGCCAAGGCCGAGATCGCCGTGAGCTGCGGGCTCTACCTGCGACACCGCGCGCGCTAGGCCGAAACGGCGCGCTGTGCAGCCGCGGCGCCGCGGAAGAAGCCGCGCGCCGATGTGTAGATCAAGAGCCCGACCGGGCCGAACATCAGCGTCAGGAACAGCACCGGTGCCAGACGGTACCCACCCTCGGGCGCGTCGTTCATGATCCAGCGCGCGACGAACAGGTCGAAGCACAGGTAGTGCACCCAGCCCGCGAGCGTGCCCCACTCGCTGTCGAAGAGCGCCATCACGCCCGCGAGGCTGCCGAAGTCCGGCGAGGCGGCGTTCTCGCCGGCCAGCGCGACGACCAGACAGACCAGATAGATCAATGCGAGCGTCTGCCACGGCCAGAGCGACGCGGCGAGCTTGCGCGCGAGCGACGAACGCGGAGCGAGCACCCAGATCGCCCAGATCGGCAGCGGAGCCAGGTTCACGATCGAGAACAGGGTTGCGGGATTCATGCGGATCTCTCCCTTTGCGACGGTGGAAGTGGAAGCGCGCGTGGATCGGCTTCGAGGCAGAGGCGCGCGCTCGGATCGTCGGCGAGGATCGCGTGACCCGCGTCGCCCGCGACCTCGAAGCCGAAGTAGAACGCGCGGGCGGCGCGCGCGAGACCCGCGCGCAGCGCGCGGGCCGCGCAGCCGAGCGCGATCGTGCCGGCGGTGAAGCGCGCGTTCAGCTCGACGATCGGCCGCAGTCTCTCGGCTCCGTCCGGGCCGCGGAACACGAATGCGTCGACGCCGCAGGGTCCGCGGTAGCCGGCGTTCGAAGCGGCGCGACCGAGCGCGAGCGCGGCGGCGCGCAGCTCGTCGTCCCAGGGCGTGCCCGAGTCTACGCTGCCGTCGGCGTGGATCCGACCCGCGTGGCCCGTGGGTCCGCCGTACTTCGTCACGACCTGGCGCAGCGTTCCGAGCACGCGCACGTCGCCGGGACCCGCGACGTGGAGCTGAGCGGAGAGGTCGAGCGTGCGTTCGAGCCACGGCTCGACGAGCACGCCGCCGCTCGCGCGAAGCCGCGCGAGCGACCCGCCGAGCCGCTCGGAGTCGATGCGTCCGGCGCGGCCGGAAAGGCGACCGCGACCGCTCGTGCCGAGCCGCGGCTTCAGCACGAAGCTCTCGCGCAGCGGCGCCGGCCAGCGCGCAACCGCTGCCTCGATCCGACACCGAACGGCGTCGGCGTCGCCGAGCTCATCCGGTTCGAGCACGAGCGTCGTCCCCGCGAACGACTCGGGAACGAGCGATGCCGCGACCGAGGCCGCGTGCGCAAACGCTTTGTCGTGCACGCGCCGGACGACGTCGGCCGCTGTCGCCCCGAACGGAACGCCTTCCGAGCGAGCCAGCGCCTCGGCTTCGCGCGTCGCGAGCCACGGCACGAGCGCGCGACCGGGAGCGCAGAACGGGAACGCCGGCTCCTCGTCGAGGTCCGCGAGTACACCCGCGAGCCGTGGCGCGGGCGGCGCGCCTTCACCGACCAGCCGCGCACTCGCGGGAAACAGACCGGCCCAAAGCCGCGCGACCGTGCGCACGCGCGGGTGCGCGCTCATGCGCCGCCAGCTCGCCTCCTCCTCGGCGCCGAGGTTCGCGAACAGCCGCGTCGCGTCCGTCACGCGCTCGAGTCCGCCTTTCGCCGCGCGTGACCTTCGCCGGGCCGCGCGCTGCGAACGTGCTCGATCAGCGCCTCCGATAGCCCGGCGGCTCGGCGCGCTTCCGCGCTGAAGCGGCGGCCCTTCGCGCGCGCGGCTTCGAGCGGGAACGGCACCGCCTCGCGGTACGACGCGACCGGGTCCTCACCCTCTGGCGCGAGCCGCGCGAGCCACTCGACCGCCAGCCGCACGTGGCGCTGCTCGTCCGCGTGCACGACCTCGGCCACGCGCGCGCTCTGCTCGTCGCCTCCGTTCCTGAAGCCCTCGGCGTAGACCAGCGTGAAATCGAGATTCGCCTGCTCGAGCGTGAGCCCGATCGCGGCCAGGAACGCGGCCGGTCCACGCGCGTGCGCGCGAATCGCGGCCGCGTGCTTCCAGAAGTAATCGGACAGCGGCTCGTCGCCGAGCTCACCGCCGTGCGCGCGCAAGCGCTCGAGGTACATCCGGCAGTGTCGCTGCTCGTCGGCCATGGCCAGGCACCAGCCGCGCCGGAGCTCTGGGTGCGTCTCGGGCCAGAGCAGGAGCGCCCAGGCGAACAGCTCCACGGCCATCAGCTCGTGGTGAGCAAAGCGGCGCAGGCAGGCCATGCGCGCGCGCGGATCGCCGAGCTCGGTCGGACGAGGCAGCCGCTCGACGCCCGCGCGCATCTCGAGGCCCGGCCCGCGCGCGGGCCGTTCGAAGCAGAGCGACGGCCCGGGCACGTGGTCCGGCAGCAGTCGGCCATCCGCGCCGAACACCGACCCGAGCTTCGCCTCGAGCTCCCCGCACGCGAGGATCTGGACGCAGAGCTCACGGATGCTGGCGGGCGGCTCGGGCATTTTCACTCGATCGACGCGTGCGCGCGCGAGCCGAGACTACAGCTCGGCGCGAGATTTCGGTAAGGTCGACGAACCCCCCTAGGACCGGGTCCCCGGATGCTCCGGGCGAACCGCGATGAGGGGCGATGATCGACGCGTTTCGAGAGTTCGGATTCGCGGACGCGTTCGATGTCTCGATCGTCGCCGTGCTGCTCTACGCCGGCATCTCCTGGTTGCGCCGTTCTCAGGCCGCGCTGGTCGCGCTCGGCATGGGACTGCTCGGAATCGTCTACCTGGCCGCGCGGCTCTTCGACCTGCAGCTCACCACCTGGGTCTTCCACGGCTTCTTCGCCGCAGCCGCCCTGGTGCTGGTGGTGATTTTTCAGGAAGAGCTGCGCCAGGGTTTCGAGGAGCTGGCCACCTTCGCGATGGGTCAGCGCGGCGATCACCGCCCGCGCATGGACGCGGCCGACGTGCTGGCGCTCGCGCTGACCGGGCTCGCGCGCGAAAAGAACGGTGCTCTGGTCGTGCTCGCGGGCATGCAGAAGCTCGAGCGCCACCTGCACGGGGGCGAGGCGCTCGGCGGGCAGGTCTCCGCCGCGCTGCTCGAGAGCCTGTTCGACCCGCACTCGCCCGGTCACGACGGCGCGGTGGTGATCGAGGACCGCGAAGTCACGCGCTTCGGCGCGCACCTGCCGCTCGCGCGCGGCGCCGGGGTGCCGCACGGACTCGGCACCCGACACAGTGCGGCGTACGGCCTGTCCGAGCGCACCGACGCGCTCTGTCTGGTGGTGTCCGAAGAGCGTGGGACGATCTCGGCCGCGCGCCACGGCGTGCTGCGCCCGGTCGGAAACCCGGAAGAGCTCTCGCGCCTGATCGCGTCGTTCTACCGCGAGCGCCGCGCGCTGCGCGCATCGCGTCCGAGCCTGCGCTCCGCCCTGCGCGGACACCGGCTGGAGAAGGCCGCGGCGGTTCTGCTCGCGCTCGGGCTGTGGCTGATCGTGACGACGGCCGGTCCGGTCGCGAAGTAGGTACAATGCCGCTGCCCATTTCGGGCGTTCCGAGGCGACCATGAAGCGTCAGCTCGAGCCGCTCGATCGAACCTTCACGCCGATCCGCTTCGCGCACGTGGTGCTGCGGACCAAGCGGCTCGCCGAGCTCATCTCGTGGTACGAGACGGTGCTCGGCGCGCGCGTGGTGATGCGCAACGACTTCATCGCGTTCATGACCTACGACGACGAGCACCACCGCATCGCATTGGTGCAGAGCCCGACCTTCACGGACCGGCCCGAGAACGCGGTGGGGCTGGAGCACTTCGCGTACACGTTCGCGACGCTCGGTCAGCTCCTGCAGACCTACAAGCGCCTCGAAGCCAAGGGCATCGCGCCGTACTGGTGCATCAACCACGGCCCGACGACGTCGCTGTACTACGAGGATCCCGAAGGAAACCGCGTCGAGCTGCAGGTCGACAACTTCCCGGACGCGGCATCGCTGAACGCCTGGTTCGCCAGCGGCGAGTTCGCGAAGAACCCGATCGGCGTGACCTTCGATCCCGAGAAGCTGATCGCGCGCTGGCGGAACGGCGACCCGGAGTCGGAGCTCATCGCTCAGGGCTCGGCCTGAGGGCGGGGCTCGGCGTCGTAGGCACGCGCACGCGCACCGGCTCCCCGCGCGTATAGGAGGCGCGCCGGGCTTCGATCTTCGCCGCGAGCGACGCGTCGCCGCGCTCGCGCGCGAGCTCGACCGCGCGCGCGGCGGTGCGCACGGCGTCAGCGCTGCGCCCCGCCTCCATGTAGGCCATCGCCAGCACATCGAGCTCTTCGGGCTTCTGGCAGCCGTCGGTCCCGCACGCGAGCTCACAAAGCTCGACGGCGCGCGCGCCGTCGCGAAGCGACGCCTCGGGCGAGATCGCGAGCAGGCGCGCGAGCTGGAGGGCGGCGATCCGGTCGTTCGGCTCGCGCGCGAGCGCCGCGCGATAGGCGGCCGCGGCTTCCGCGAGCCGGCCCGTCGGCTCTAGCGCGAGGCCGATCGCGCGATCACCGCCGCGCAGCTTCGGATCGATTGCGAGCGCGCGCCGCAGCAGCGCCACGCCCGCGTCGACGTCGCCGGTTTCGGCGCGCAGCTTGCCGAGGTTCGCGAGCGCCATCGCGTAGCGCGGATTCAGGCGCACGGCTTCCTCGAGCTCCACGCGCGCGCGCTCGAGCTCGCCGCGCGCGGCCAAGGCCATGCCGAGCTCGCGGTGCGCGACGTAGTTCGCGCGCGTGACCGAGAGCGCGTGCGTGAAGAGCGAAACCGTGTCGTGCCAGACCTCGACCTGCGTGCGGGTGCGCGCCACGCACAGCGCGAGCCCGAGCACGACCGCGCCGACCGCGGCGCCCGACGCGATCCGGCGTCGACGCCCCGCTCGCTCCACCCACTCCGCGCCCGCATACGCCAGCACCAGCGCGAGACCGACGAAAGGCAGGTACGTGTAGCGGTCGGCGTACGCCTGCACGCCCACCTGCACGATCCCGAGCGTCGGCACGAGCAGACCCACGAACCAGAGCCAGCCGACCAGCAGCCACGGCCGGCGTCGCGCCTGCCAGAGCGCGAGCGCGCTGATCGCGAGCACGAGCCCCGCGGCGCCGAGCACGTCGCTCCAGACGATCGCCGTGCGGTACGGGTACAGCACCGCGAGCGGCGTAGGCCAGAACACCAGCGAGAGATAGGCGGGGAAGCTCAGCAGCACGTTCGCCAGACGGATTTCGAACGGCACGAGCTGGATGCCGGGCGCCTGCGCGGCGAGCGTGACGAGACACGAGCCGAGCGAGAGCGCGAAGAAGCCGAGCTTCTCGCGCACGCGCGGCCAGACGTCCGAGACCGAGCGCAGACGCGCGAGCGGCCAATGGTCGAGCACGAGCAGCAGGAACGGCAGCGTCACCAGCATCGGCTTGGCGGCCAGCGAGAGCGCGAAGCAGACCAGCGCGGCAATGCGCGCGCGCGGCGTGCCGTGTCGCGCGAAGCCGGTCCAGGCGAGCAGCGCGAGCAGGCCGAACGCCGTCGAGAGCAGGTCCTTGCGCTCCGCGACCCAGGCCACCGATTCGACCCGCAGCGGGTGCACGGCGAAGAACGCGGCCACCGCGGCCGCGCGAAAGGTCGTGCCGGTCAGCGCCGAGAGCACGGCGAACACGAGCACGGCGTTCGTCGCGTGCAGAACCAGATTCACCGCGTGATGCGCCGCCGGGTTCAGACCGAAGAGCGCGACGTCGGTCATGTGCGAGAGCCAGGTCAGCGGGTGCCAGTTGCCGGCGTGAAAGCTCGTGAACGCCTGGCCGACACTCTCGAGTGTCCAGCCCGCGAGCACGAACGGATTCGCGGTCACGTACAGGTCGTCGTCGAAGGTGACGAACTCGTTGCGCAGCGCGCCCGCGAAGGCGAGAGCGACGAGCGCGGCAAGCCCGGCCGCGATCGCCGCCCGACGCGCGCTCACGCGCTGGATCCGCTCGGAAAGCGCGGCGATGCGCGCAGGCCCCAGCGCGCGAGCCGGAACTCCACCCCGGTCGCCAGACAGCCGAGCCCGTAGCGCACGCTGCGCTGGAAGTTGATCGACGACGCCTCGGCGAAGTACAGCGTCGGGCAGGTGATCTCGGCGATCTCGGCGCCGCCCCACAGGATCTGCGCGAGCATCTGGTTGTCGAACACGAAGTCGTCGGAGTTGCCCGCGAGCGGAAGCGTTCGCAGGAGCGGCGCCGAGAACGCGCGATAGCCGGTGTGGAACTCCGACAGCTTCGCGCCGAGCAGCCAGTTCTCGGCCAGCGTGAGCAGGCGGTTCGCGACGTACTTGTAGAGCGGCATGCCGCCGCGCAGCGCTCCGCCGCCCAGGATGCGCGAGCCGAGCACGCACGGGTACAGGCCGTTGCCGATCAGCGCGACCATCGAGGGCAGGAGCTTCGGCGTGTACTGGTAGTCGGGGTGCACCATCACCACGATGTCCGCGCCGGCTTCGAGCGCGGCGCGGTAGCAGGTCTTCTGGTTCGCACCGTAGCCGCTGTTCCGCTCGTGCACGATCACGGTGGTGTGCGGCAGGCTCGAGGCGACCTTCACGGTCTCGTCCGTGCTCGCGTCGTCGACCACGATCAGCTGGTCGACGATGCCCTGCGCCATCACCTCGTCGTAGGTGCGGACGAGGGTGCGCTCCGCGTTGTAGGCGGGCATCACGACCACGACTCGTTTGTCTCGGTACATACTCGACTCCGCGCGCATGATACGGTTTGCGGCCGATTTCGGCCCCGGGAGGAAGCGCATGGACGAGCTCGAGGGATTCCAGCGCCGACACCTGCGCTCGCTCGCCCACCCGCTTCAGCCGGTGGTGATGATCGGCAAGGAAGGCCTGACGGAGGCGGTGCTCGGCAAGACCGACCGGGAGCTACTCGCGCACGAGCTGATCAAGATCCGCTTCGGCGACTTCAAGGAAGAGAAGCGGGAGATCATGGCGCAGCTGGCCGAGCAGCTGCTCGCCGAGGTGGTCGGCGTGGTCGGACACGTGGGCATCCTGTTCCGGCAGAACCGCGAGCCGAAGCTGCGCAAGGTGCGCGTGCCCGCGCGGCCTAGAAGTCGAGTGGCAAAGCCAGGTGGGTCCGGTAGATGAAGTCGCGGTGCTCGAGCAGGATGCCGTCGGCCGCCGCGCGCACCGCCGGATCGCGCAGCGCGTAGCTCTCGCGCAGGCGCGGGTGCAGCTTGCAGTGGTCGTCGCCGAGCGGCTCGACCATCAGCGCGAACGCGGCCCAGTACAGATCGACGGCGCTCAAGTGTTCGCCCACGAAGTACGGGCTGCCGAGCGCGCGCTGCGCGCGCAGCTGCTTTGCGAGCAAGAGCAGGATCTCGGCGGCGCGGCCGGGGGCCGCGGCGGTCGCCGCGTCGTGATAGCCGTAGCGGCGCGCGAGCGTGCGCGTGATGTCGTTGCCGGTGCCGAGCGCCGCGATCAGCATCAACCTTCGCTGCCAGCCGAATCCGCCCTCGCCGCAGATCTCGTTCGCGAGCCCGAACATGCGCACGCGCTGCTCGGGATCGGCGGGCGTGAGTGCGGGCTTCGGCGCGAGCCGCTCGGCCAGCGCCAGGATCTCGGCCCAGCCGCTGCGCGGCGCTTCGCCGTCCAGCATCGCGATCGGCGCGTTCGATAGCCCGGTCCAGCGCTTGAGCGCCTCGCTCTCGGTGCCCGCCGTCTGACGCACCGCCGTGTAGGGGATGCGCTTCACGTGCAGGATGTATTTGGCGGACTCGCTCCACGGACCCGGCACGCCGGCCGTGAGCACGAGCCGCAGGCCCGGCAATCCGATCGCTTCCTCGACCTCGACGTAGTTCACGCGCGCCCTTCCCCGCTCGACGCCGGATCATAGTCGACGCTCGGCGGCGCGTGCGCGGCTGGCCGCAACGCGCGTCGTCTGTGGTAGCCTCGGGCCATGCTTCCCGAACGCTTGGTCCAACTCTGGCGCTTCGCAAAGTACGGTCTTCCGCTCGCGCGCATCCGCCCCGAGGGACCGCGCACGATCGCGGACGTGATCGAAGAGCAAGCCGCCGCGCGCGCGAAGCATCCGTTCGTGGTCTTCGAAGGCCGCACGGTGACCTACGACGACTACAACCGCGCGGCGAATCGCGTCGCGCACTGGGCGATCGCGAACGGGATCGGCCGCGGCGCGCGCGTCGCGCTGTTGATGCACAACCGCCCGGAGTTCCTCGAGACCTGGGCGGGACTCACGAAGGTCGGCGCGACCACCGCTCTGATCAACACGAACCTCACCGGCCGCGCGCTCGAGCACGCGATCGCGACGGCGGACGCGAAGCACGTGATCGTCGGCTCGGAATGTCTCGAAGCGCTCGCGAGCGTGGACGGCGAGGCGCCCTGGCAGGTCTGGGTCTCCGCCGACAAGGGCCACGAGGGCGCGACCGCGCCGCGAAACGCGTGCGACCTGACGGCGGATCTCGCGACGCGGCCGTCTGCGAATCCGGCGGCCTCGGTGCGCGAAGGCGCGCGCACGGGCGACGATCTGTTCTACATCTACACCTCGGGCACCACGGGCTTGCCGAAGGCCGCGCGCTTCAGTCACTTGAAGTTCTTCAGCACGGGGACTGCGGCGCGGCTCGGGGGCTTCAATCCGAACGACGTCATGTACTGCGCGCTGCCGCTCTACCACTCGGCGGGCGGCGCGATGGCGGTCGGCGCGGTGCTGCTGTCCGGCGCGACGCTCGCGCTGCGGCGCAAGTTCAGCGCGCGCGAGTTCTGGAGCGACGTGCGCGCGACGCGCTCGACCTCGTTCCAGTACATCGGCGAGTTCTGCCGCTACTTGCTGAACCAACCGCCCGACGCGCGCGACGGCGAGCACCAGCTCTCGTTCTGCATCGGCAACGGCCTGCGACCCGACATCTGGGAGCCGTTCCGCGACCGCTTCCGGATCCCCCGCATCGTCGAGTTCTACGGCGCGACCGAGGGCAACGTGGCGCTCTTGAACCTCGACAACAAGGTCGGCTCGGTCGGGCGCATTCCCACCAAGCTCCTGATGGACGCGCGCCTGGTGCGCTACGACGTCGAGCGCGACGAGCACCTGCGCAGCGCCGACGGGCGGCTGGTCGAGTGCGCGGCCGGCGAGGTCGGCGAGCTGATCGGCGCGCTGCCGCGCCGCGAGGGCGACAACCGCGGCCGCTTCGAGGGCTACACCTCGAAGGAAGCCACCGAGCGCAAGATCCTGCGCAACGCGTTCAGCGACGGGGATTCGTTCTTCCGCACCGGCGATCTGCTGAAGCAGGACGCGGCCGGCTACTTCTACTTCATCGACCGGATCGGCGACACGTTCCGTTGGAAGGGCGAGAACGTCTCGACCCAGGAAGTGGCCGAGGCCGCGAGCGCGTTCCCCGGCGTCGAGCTCGCCAACGTGTACGGCGTCGAGGTCCCGGGCGGCGACGGCCGCGCCGGCATGGCCGCGCTCGTGGTCAGCGACGCGCGCAGCTTCGACACGCGCGCCTTCTACGAGCACGCGCTGTCGTCTCTGCCGTCCTACGCCGTACCTGTCTTCTTGCGCCTGCAAACCGAGGCGGAGGTGACGGGCACGTTCAAGCTGCGCAAGGTCGAGCTGCAGCGAGAAGGCTGGGATCCCGCCAAGCTCGCCGATCCGCTGTTCATCCGCGACGACGCGGCGCGCGCCTACCTGCCGCTCGACTCCGAACGCCACGCCGCGGTCGCGGCCGGAGAGATCCGGCTCTAGAACACCGGAAGGCCACCCGCAATCGTAAGGAGTCACGCACTCCGGGACGATACGGGCGATCGCGATGATTGTGCGAATCGCCGACGAGAGCGTTGCAACCGAGCGCCTGCCTTGGCTGACGCTCGCGCTCATGGCCGTGCTTGTCGCCACGTTTCTGCTCGGTCGCGGATCGCAGCCGGCCGGAAACGGCGGTGAAGTCGTCGAGCTCGAGCACGCGGTCGGCTACTGGCTCGAGCATCCCTATCTGGAGGCCAAGACCGCGATCGTCGACGCGGCGGCCGATGCCGCGCGCGACGCGGACGTCGAGCGCTTCGTCGAGCGGACGCGCGCGCGCGGGCCGCTCCCGCCCATGGACCCGGAAGCGCTCGAGCAGGAGCAGAGCGGACTCGCGTACATGACGGCGCTCGCGCTGCGCGGAACCGACGCGAAGCCCGGCCCCGCGCACCCGTTCCACCGCTTCGGCCTGGTCGCGAACGCGTTGCGCGCGCACGCCTGGCTCACGCACCCGTTCCTGCACGCGAACCTCCTCCACCTCGCGTCGCTGCTGCTGCTGTTGTGGCTGGTCGGCCCGGCGCTCGAGAGTCGGCTCGGCCTGCCGGTCTTCGCGAGCGTGTTGTTCGGCGGCGCGCTGGCTTCCGGACTCGCGCGGCTACTGAGCTCGTCGGGCTCGCTCGAGCCGTTCGTCGGCGCATCGGGAATCGCTGCCGCTGCGCTCGGTGCATTCCTCGCGCGCTTCGGCGCGGGCCACGTGCGCGTGACCTACTACGCGCTGCGCGCGATGCGGCCGGCCGCGCTCGCGTTCGACGCGCGAGGCTGGGCGCTCGCGCCCGTCGCGCTGCTGGTGCAGATCACGCTCTCGCTCGCGTTCATGAACTCGGAAGTGGCCGCGGGCAACGACTGGCTCGCGAACCTGATCGCAGCCGCCGCCGGCGCCGGTCTCGCGCTCGGCGCGCAGCGGCTCCACCTCGAGCAGCGTTTCGCTGCGCGCGCGGAGCAGGCCCGCGTGCACGCGAAGCTCGACCCGCGGCTGAAGCGAGCACTCACCGCGCGCGAGCGCGCCAAGCACGACGAGGCGATCGAGCTGGCCGAGTCCGTGCTGCGCGAGCGCCCGGACGACGCCGACGCGTTGAAGATCTCGTGGGACGCGCACGTCGCCGCGGGCCGCGCGGGTGACGGTGCGCGCTCCGCCCGGCGTCTGGTCGAGCTGCACGCGCGTCGTGGCGAACTCGCGCAGGCGGCGCGGATCTGGGAAGAGCTCGTGCGCGTCGCACACCGCAGCCGCGTAGCGCCGACGACGCTGTTGCGGATCGTGCCGGAGCTGGTGGTGCAGGCGCGGCGCGACGCGGCGATCGCCGCGCTGCGCGGGGTCTTCGATCCGGCGAACCCCGGCCTCACCGTCGGCCAGGCGGTGCGCGTCGCGGAGCTCGGCACCGAGCTCGATCCACCCACCGCCCTGCTGGCCGCGCGCTACGCGCTCGAGAGCGGCGAGATCGTCGAAGAACGCCGCGCGCGGCTCGAGCAGCTCGTGCTCACGCTCGAGAACTCGGGTGTGCGCTCGAAGAGTCTGTCGGAGAGCGGCTTCGTGGTCCGACCGACGCCTCCGCCGGCTGCGAAGCCGGCGCCCTATTCGCGCAGCGCGGAGTCGCCCGTCGCGGACGCGGCCGTCGACGAGGCGCTCGCCGACCTCGCGCTGCCCGAGGAAGCTGCGGAGCGCGGACCCGAGCCGGCGGCCGAGTCCATGGAGCTGTTCGAGATCGAGCCGACGCAGCTCGGTGTCGAGCCGAAGGCCTTGGTCAGCGAGGAGTTCGCAGCGATGGACGAGCCGCCCACGCTAGCGAGCAAACGGCCCGCGCCTGTCGAAGCCGCGCCCGCGGCCGCCGACAAGAACTTCCAGACCGAGAGCTTCCAGACCGAGAACTTCCAGACCGTGATTTTCGCCGCACCGCCCGAGGACCACGCGAGCTTCTCGTCGATCAAGATCACGCCAGCGATTCCCGTCGCGCTCGACATCGCCGGCTTGCGCGTGCGGCTCGAGGGCGGCGCGCCGAGCTTGATCGAGTGGACGCACATCCAGGCGGTCGGCGTCGGGCTGGTCTCGGGTCTGGGGCCGAAGCCGCTGGTCGTGATCGATCTGGCGCACAACTGGGCCGATTCACCCGACGGCGCGCTCGAAGTGACGCGCCTGCGCAGCGACGGCTTCCGCGCGCGTCAGCTCGTGACCGGCACCGAGAACGCGCTCGACGCGTTGCGCGCGCTGCTCGCCGAGCTGCTCGCGCGCAGCGGCGGCGTGCCGCTGCCCGACTCGAGCGGCGCGCACGGCCTGCCCTTCCGCGAGTTCCCCACGCCCGACGCCTACCAGACCGAGGTTCTGCTCGCCGACGCCTGTGCGTGATAGCCTGCGCGGTGCGACACCGCGGAGGAACACGATGAAGCTGCGCAGACTCGGCCGCACGGGCTTGAAGGTCTCGAACCTGTGTCTCGGCACGATGACGTTCGGGAACGAGCAGTGGGGCTGCGACGAGCCGACCTCTTCGCGCATCGTCGCGCGCTTCCTCGACGCGGGCGGCAACTTCATCGACACCGCCGACGTGTACTCGAACGGCGTGTCCGAAGAGATCACCGGGCGCGCGATCCGCGCCAAGCGCCAGCAGATCGTGCTCGCCACCAAGGTCGCGGGGCCGATGGGCGCGGGACCGAACGACCTGGGCGTCTCGCGCAAGCACATCCTCGACGCGATCGACGCGAGCCTGCGCCGGCTCGGCACCGACTACATCGACCTGTACCAGGTGCACGCCTACGACCCGACCACGCCGCTCGACGAGACGCTGCTCGCGCTCGACGCGTGCGTGCGCGCGGGCAAGGTCCGCTACATCGGCTGCTCGAACTACTCGGCCTGGCAGCTGATGAAGGCGACCGCACTCGCGCGCGAGCTCGGCACCGCGCGCTTCGACTCGCTGCAGCCGCAGTACTCGCTGGTCTGCCGCCCGATCGAGCGCGAGCACATCCCGCTCTGCCTCGAAGAGGGCATCGGCGTGATTCCCTGGAGCCCCCTCGGCGGCGGCTTGCTCACGGGCAAATTCAAGAAGGGCGCGGCCGCACCGTCCGGCGCGCGTGGCGCGGTCGACCCGACGATGCGCGATCGCTTCGTGGCGGACCGCGGTCTCGCGATCGCGGAGACCGTGGCCAGCGTCGCGACCGGCCTCGGCAAGACCTCGAGCCAGGTCGCGCTGAACTGGGCCGCGACGCAGCCCGGTGTCACGTCGCCGATCTTCGGCGCGCGCACGCTCGAGCAGCTCGAAGACAACCTGGGCGCGGCCGACCTCGTGCTGCCCGAGGAAGCGCGCAAACGGCTCGACGAGGCCTCCGCGCTCGAGCTCATCTACCCTTACGACTTCCACGCGCGCGTGCGCGGGATGATGGCGGCGCTGCAGCTCGGGTGACGGTAGGCATCAGGACGAGGGAGCATTCATGACTGGCCGCTACCACGTCGAGATCGAACGAGAGGACGACGGTCGCTTTCTCGCGGAGGTGATGGGGATGTCGGGCGTCCTTGCCTACGGCGTCACTGCGGAGCAGGCCCTTGCGCTCGTACAGGCGCTCGCGCTGCGGGTGTTGGCCGACCGCCTCGAGCACGATGAGGGGCCACGGGGTCCCGTCAGCGTGATCTTCGAAACTCACGCCGCAGCGTGAGTCGCTGGCCAGCCGCAAAGGCGAGCCGCGTGTACGCGGCGCTGCTTCGCATCGGATGGACGAAGAAGTGACGCGGGAGGTTTCGTGATCGCGGAACAGATCCGTGTCGATGTTGATCAACAGCCAGAGCCAGACCACGAACATGAAGATCTCGAAGATCCAGAGCAGAACGTCGCCGTGACCTGGAGCCAAGCTGAGCATGCCGATCCGTTCGCGGCCCGGGAGCGGACCGCCGGTGTCGTGAGCTACGAACGGAAGGCGCGCACCCTGTCAGAGCAGCGCCAGTCCGCAGCCCGGACACTCGCCGACGCCCTCGAGGACCGGTTCGCCGCAGGCGGGACACTGGCTGGTGTCGTGCGCGGACGGGTCGAAGTCCTCGGGGATGTCGGGCATCAGCTCGAGCATGACGTCGCGGTCGGCGAGCTTCGCGCGCTCCAGATCGGCAGCGCGCACGTACAGCCCCCAGGTGCTGTCGGTCGCGCGGCGCTCGTCGATCGGGTTCACCTGGCGCGGGATGCCGAGCTCGGCCAGGCGCTCGGCGAGCGCGTGGATCCAGTCGAGCTGCGCGCTGCGCACCAGGTGAATCTCCTCGCCCGCCGCGATCTCGTCGACCGGGTCGCCCTCGCCTTCGCCGTCGCCCATTTCGTCGCTCATGATCCGCGCACCGCGCCCGGTTCGAGCAGTCCGCGGCCGGGCACGAAGTTCGCCTCGAGCCGGATCCCGTCCGGATCCTCG
Source organism: Deltaproteobacteria bacterium (assembly GCA_031396695.1). Taxonomy (GTDB): domain Bacteria; phylum Myxococcota_A; class UBA9160; order SZUA-336; family SZUA-336; genus VGRW01. The sequence continues at coordinate 10,204 of JANNLG010000052.1, read as the reverse complement.
AACAGCACCGAGTAGTAGCCGGGCGCCCAGGGCTCCTCTCGAGGCGCGTGCACGATCGCGTCGCCGCGCGCGACGAGAAAGACATGCAGCGCGTCGACGTCCTCGCGCGAGCGCATGCGGAAGCACAGGTGGTGCAGACCGCTGCGCGTCTGCACGAAGCGCTCGCCCACGTGCGCGCCGGTCGCGGGCCGAAGACCCAGGGCGGTGCGGCCGCCGACGCAGTAGTAGTACTCGGGCGAGTCGATCACTTGCGTCAGTCCCAGGAGCGACAGCAGCGCGCCGTAGAACTCACGCGCGCGCGCGAAGTCGCCCACCGTCAGGATCACGTGGGCCATGCCGTTGATTTCCACTCGCGCGCCTCCGGACCGAAGTGGGCCGCAGTGTAGCAGCCGAGGCGATCTGCTAAGCAGTCGCGCATGGGCGAGACGCTGGCGGGTTTGCTCGAGCTCCTGGACCTGGAGGAGATCGACCCGAACATTTTCCGAGGCCGCAACGAGCGCGCGCAGCGCGAGCGTCTGTTCGGCGGACAGGTTGCGGCGCAAGCGCTAGCCGCGGCCGGCCGCACGGTGAGCGGGCGCGTCGCGCACTCGCTGCACGCGTACTTTTTGCGCCCGGGCGATCCGAAGGTGCCGGTGCTGTACACCGTCGACCGCATCCGCGACGGTCAGAGCTTCACGACCCGGCGCGTGGTCGCGATCCAGCGCGGCCAGGCGATCTTCAACATGTCCGTCTCGTTCCAGGTGCTCGAAGCGGGCTACGAGCACCAGCAGCTCGAGATGCCGAAGGCCCCGCCGCCCGAGTCACTGCCCGGCTGGGCCGAGCGCGCGGAACAAGCCAAGCACCTGCTGCCGAAGGAGAGCTTCGCCTGGGTGCGCGACGATCGGCCGATCGACCTGCGCCACGTCGAGGCGCCGACGTTTCTCGGCGGCGCCGCGCGGCGCGGCGGGAACCTGGTCTGGTTCCGCGCGACCTCCGCCCTGCCCGACGATCCGTTCCTGCACCAGTGCGTGATCGCGTACGCGTCGGACATGTCGCTGCTCGATACGGTGGTGCTGCCGCACGGCCGCAGTGGCCCGCTCGGCCCGGTCATGATGGCGAGCCTCGATCACGCGATCTGGTTCCACCGCGCGATGCGCGCCGACGAATGGCTGCTGTACGTGCAGGACAGCCCGGCGGCGGCGGGCGCGCGCGGCTTCGCGCGCGGCACGATCTTCACGCGCGAGGGTCTGCTCGTGGCGTCGGTCGCGCAGGAGGGCCTGATGCGCCCGACCGGCAAGCCGGAGGATCGCTCGCTCTAGGGATCCGGCGCGATCGGCGTCCAGCGCGTCGGCAGCGGCGCGCGCAGGATCGTCGCGCCACAGAAGAGTGTCGCGTAGACGTCGGTCTTCGTGGTGAACGCGCTGTAGACGAGCGAGCGGCCCGGCGGCGGGCCGCAGTCGTCGGGCTTCGCGAACGCGAGCGACGCGTGCTCGTGCCGGCCGTCGCGCTCGCGCACCAGCTCGACGCGTCCCGACCAGAACGCGATCGCGGCGGTGCCGTCGGCTGCGAAATGGATGTCCTGCGCGAAATCGGTGGCCGCGCGCGGACCGAGGTCGAGCGTCGCGGGAACGCGCACGCCCCCGCGAAGCACGAGCTGCAAGCGGCCGTCGACGTCCTCGATCGCGTACATGCGCCCGTCGGGAGCGAAGGCGACGAACAGCAGCTCGGGCTCGAAGACCGGGCCGAAGACGAGCGCGAGCTCCCGGCCGAGTCCGAAGCGCGCGAACTCCACGCGACCATCGCTCGCGATCACGTCCGCATTCGCGAGCGCGCGCCCCGAGGTCGGATCGACCGCAATGCTCTTTACAGCGGTCACCGAGCCGTCGCGCGCGTGCAGCGGAATCTCCTTCAGCTTCAAGCCGCTCTCGGACGCGACGACGATCGAACCGTCACCGCTCGCGCTCGGGTCATCGACGCCCGACCCATAGCGCGTCACGTAGATGCGTCCGTTGGGTCCGAGCGCGAGCTCGTTCAGGCCGCGGCCGAGCTCCGGGAAATGCTCGACCTCGCCCGTCGCCGGGTAGACGCGCCCCATGTCCTCGTAGAAGGTCGTGTAGTAGACCCAGCCGTTCGGGTGCGCGAGCACGTCCCAGACCGACGAGCGCACGTCGGGCGCGGACGCGCGAGCTTGGAGCGGCGACAGGAACGACTCACTCGCCAGGTCGAAGCGCCCGATCAAGTGCGGCCCGGGCACGCGCAGGTCCGCGCGCGGGTCGCTGGTTGCCCAGAGCGCGGTCCAGAACGGAGACAGCCCGAAGTAGATGACGCCGTCTCGCTCGTCGCCGAACCACGCGGAGTAGCGCTCGCCCTCTCCGCCCGACTCGGGAGCGCGAAACACGTGCGGCGGATCGGGTGCGGGCGGCGGCGAAGCGCAGCCCGCGACCCACAGCGCGAGCGCCACTGCTGCGAGCCGAATCCCTGTGGCAGACTGCCCGGGCACGCGAGTGACAGGAGTGGTGATGCCGATCTTCGACCAGGTGAACGAGCAGATGAAGGACGCCATGCGCGGCCAGCGCAAGCTCGAGCTGCTCGCGCTGCGCAGCATCCGCGCGGCGTTCCTCTTGCGCATGAAGGAGGACGGCTCGGAGACCGTCTCCGACGCCGACGCGCTGCCGATCCTGCGCAAGCTCGAGAAGCAGCGCCACGAGAGCATCGAGGCGTTCGAGAGCGCGGGCCGCGCCGAGCAGGCCGCGGCCGAGAAGACCGAGCTCGAAGTGATCCTGAAGTTCCTGCCCAGCCTGGCGGACGAGGCGACCACGCGCGCGTGGGTGCAGGCCGCGATCGCCGAGTCGGGCGCGAAGACCGCCAAGGATCTGGGCCGCGTGATGGGCGCGCTGATGAAGGCGCACAAGGCCGACGTCGACGGGAATCTCGCGCGCAAGCTCGCAGCTGAATTGCTGCCCGCCGCCTGAGCCGTCACTCACGCCTCCCCGGGGCGGCGTCGCCGCGCGCTCGCGGCGTAGCTCGTGAAGCGTTCCGCGTCGCCCGGCTCGAGCGGGTCGCGCCCCGCGAGATGCAGCTCCAGGTGCGGCAGGTCGTCGAAGCCCCAGAAGAGCTTCCCGTCGACGAGGAAGCTCGGCACGCCGAACACACCGTCGGCGAGCGCGCGCTCGGTCGATTCTCGAAGCGCGGACTTCGCCGCGTCGGTCTGCGCGAACGCGACCAGCGCTTCGCCGTCGAAGCCCGCCGCGCCGAGCACGCGCGCGACCGCGCGAGCGTCGCTCACGTCGACCGACTCCGCCCAGACCGCGCGGAACAGCGCGTCGACCAGGCGCGTGCGCGATTCGGGATCGAGCGGAGCGAACGACACGCGCAGCGCGAGCAGCGGCACGAACGGGTGCGTGGCGGGCTTCGCGATCGGCACGCCCAGCCGACGCGCCTTGCGCACCACGTCGAGCATCATCCACTTTGCCTTGGGCGGGACCTCTGCGGGGCCGAGCTGGCCGTAGTGGTTGAGCAGGCCCGCGAACAGCACCGGCTCGAACGTGAACCCGCGACCGAAGCGCCCCCTCAGGAGCGCGAGCTGGCTGAACGCGAGGTACGCGTTGTGCGAGATGTAGTCGAAGTAGAACCGGATCGGTGCTGCGCTCACACCGAGCAGCGTAGCAGGCAGCGCGGGCGGCCCGCGCCTACACGCACCAATCGACGATCAGCTTCTCTTCCGAGCCCGGCGGCGCCGGCACCAGGCAGACGATGTTGCGCAGCACGTCGGGGAACTGCCATTCCTCGGAGATGCCGGCGTAGAAGACCTCGGCGAGGTCGTGGGTGAGCTGGCGCAGCGTGCCGCTCGCGGCCTCGCGATCGGTCTCGCGCAGCAACAGGTGCAGGTCGAGCTTCGGCTCCGCGCCGAGCCCGCCCTTGAACAGCGACTCATCCGCCGCGCGGAGCTGCGCGTCGGGCGCGAGCTCCGAGAGACACGTGATCACGCGCAGGAACAGCGCGTACGGCGAGCTCTCGACACCGACCTGCACGACGCCGAGCACGGCGACCGGATCCTCGTCGATGATCTGGCCCAGGTAGTCGAGTCCGTCGACGCGCAGCGCAGCGCGATCCAGACCATGCGAGACGGAGCTCACGTCGCGCGCCATGCACTGGAACTCGTACGGCACCACGTCGAACACGGAGACCGGGCCCTTGCCGAACACCTGATCGATCAGCGCTTTGCGCTCGGCCGCGGCCGCGTCGCGCGCCTCGCACACGCGGAAGCGCTGGTCCGCCGGATCGCAGCAGCTCTCCACCGCGGTGTAGGCGTCCATGAATTCCTGGATCAGCACTTCGGGGTTCTGCAGGTAGTCGACGCACTCGCTCACCTGCGCCGCGAGGGGCAGGCTGCGCGCCCGCTCGAAGCGCTGGCGCAGGATGGTGCTTGGGAAGTCCGACTTGGGTTCAGCCACGATGTGAGTCCGTACCGCCGCGTATCGGCGCGTCGCGCAGCGCGCTAGACCTCGGCGAGCTCCTTCTCGAGCCGGTCGCCCGGCGCGGCGTCGAGCAAGAGCGCCAGCTTCACGAACACGCGCAGGAACGGATCGGGATCGACCAGGCGCAGCGCGCAGCCCCCGGGCGTCTCGCGCACGTACGTGGCGCTCATGTTCACGCGCTCGTCGAGTCGGAAGCAGCGCAGGTCGATCGAAACGTGCGCGCCAGGCGGGACGTCGCGCGGCGGATCGCACTCCACACGCGCGCCGCTGTCGGAGATGTCGACGATCGTCGCATCGATGACTTGCTCGCCAACGTGCAGGCCAGCCGGAATCCTGACCACGTAGCGGGTCGCGATCCGGCGCGTCGGCATCGCCTGCAAGAAGTCAGGGTCGTCAGCCATATCGCACGCTTCGGCGCATCGCGCGCGCGCGTTGAGAAGCGTCGGAAATCCAACGCGGCGCCCCCCGCAGAGCGTCAAGGAACCGACGGAAACCGCGCCTCGACGGCCGGCCTCGAAGCCGGACCGAGGCCGCACCGGGGCCTCGCGGCCGATGAAATTCCCCTGTGTTCTCGGGAGTTTCCGATCAATTGCACGGGGCTTGCCGGTGCTCAAGAGCGCTCCGCCCCGAACCGATGCAGCGCCGGGCACCCGCTTTGCACACCCCTGCGCCCGCACAGGCGCGGCAACTCGCGAGTTGGTCGTAGAGGAGAGGGAGCGGATGGAGACACTGATCCGGCAGGCATGGGCACGTCACGGGCGGGTCCCGCCGGAGTTGAAAGAGCGGATCGTGATCGAGCACACCTCGCTCATCAGCTACATCGTGAGCCGGATCGCGGTGCGCTTGCCATCGCACGTCGACCTCGAAGACCTGCACAACACCGGCGTGATCGGTCTGATGGACGCGGTCGACAAGTACGACCCGACCAAGGACTGCAAGTTCAAGACGTACGCGGAATTCCGCATACGCGGCGCGATCCTCGATCAGCTCCGCTCGCTCGATTGGGTGCCGCGCTCGGTGCGCCAGAAGAGCCGGCAGCTCGAGCAGGCCACCAACTCGATCGAGCAACGGCTGGGCAGACCCGCGACGCACGACGAGGTCGCCGGCACGCTCGGTCTGCCGATCGACGAGTTCCACACGCTGGTCAATCAGACACGCGGCGTCTCGATGGTGAACCTCGACGACCTGCGCGGCCAAAGTGACAACGATCAGCCGCTGCCGAGCGGGAACCTCGAAGACGTCAACGCCGAGGATCCCTTCGCGCAGCTGAAGCAGCGCGAGCTGACCCAAGCGCTGGCCAACGGCATCGCCGGCCTGCCCGAGAAGGAGCGGCTGGTGATCTCGCTCTACTACTACGAAGACCTGAACTTGAAAGAGATCGGGCAGATCCTGGGCATCACCGAATCGCGCGTGTGCCAGATCCATTCGAAGGCCGTGAGCCGCCTGCGCAGCCGCATGCGCGCGGCCATGCTGAACTGAGCGGCGCGCTTCCGCTAAGCTGCGCCCCGTGCTCGTAAAGCTCGCGATCGACTTCGAGAATCCCGCTCGCCTCTGGTGGTCGAGCGGCGGCCGAGAGCTCTGGGAGAGCATTCTCGAATCGTTCGACAACTCGAGCGTCGTGCTCGAGGAATCGATCGCGCGCTCCTGGCTGGCCGAGGCCGAGCGCATTCCCGGCTGGAAGGACGGCCCCGAGTACGCGCCCTCGCCGATCCTGTTGAAGCCGATCGACGAAGACGAGGACGTCTAGACCTCGACCGCGCGTCCCGCGCCAACCTGGACAGCGCCCTGCGCGCGCGCCCAGAATGCGCGCGGAGGGTTTGCGATGGACCTCGAGTACGCGCCCGAGTACGAGGCGTTCCGCGCGCAGGTTCGCGCGTTCCTCGACGAGCACGGCGCCGAAGCGCCGCGCGCCGGAATCGGGGGCGGGGGCGGATCGCGCGAGCGCACGCTGGCCTGGCAGCGGCGGCTGATCGAGCACGGCTTCGCCGCGCGCACGATTCCCAAGGACTACGGCGGCTACGGCGCGCAGCCCGACCTGCTGCGCTCGATCATCATCGACGAGGAATTCGCACGCGCCGGCGTGTCGCGCGGGATCGGCGGCCAGGGCGCGTCGATGCTCGTGCCGACGCTGCTCGAGCACGGCAGCGAAGCGCAGAAGCGCGAGTTCGTGGGGCCGACCATTCGCGGCGAGCTGCTCTGGTGTCAGGGCTACAGCGAGCCGGGCTCCGGCAGCGATCTGGCTTCGCTGCAGACCCGCGCCGTCGAAGACGGCGACGACTTCCTGATCAACGGCCAGAAGATCTGGACTTCGACCGCGCGCGAGGCGCAGATGATGTTCGCGCTGGTGCGCACCGAGCCCGACGCGCGCAAGCACGAGGGCATCTCCTATCTGGTCTTCCCGATGAGCACCCCCGGCATCGAGGTGCGGCCGCTGCACACGCTGACGGGCAACGCCGAGTTCAACGAGGTGTTCTTCACCAACGTGCGCGTGCCGAAGTCATCGCTGGTCGGCCGGCGCGGCGAGGGCTGGAAGATCGGCAACACCACCCTGCGTCACGAGCGGAACATGCTCGGCAGCACCTCGCAGACCGAGTCGATGTTCGCGTCGCTGGTCACGTTGCTGCAGACCGAGACGATCAACGGCGCACGCGCGATCGATTCGCCGCTCCTGCGCGACCGGCTGGTGCGGCTCGAGGCGGGCGTGCTGGCGATGAAGTACCACGCGCTGCGACTGCTGACCTGCGAGCTGCGCGGCGAGAGTCCCGGCGTCGCGGGCCTGATCGTGAAGCTCGTCGGCTGCGAGCTGAACCACCAGATCTCGGGGCTCGCGCTCGACGTGCTCGGCGAGCTCGGGCCGCTCGTGCGCGGCAGCGCTCACGAGCGCGCGCAGGGCGGCTGGCCGTTCCAGTGGATGTTCTCGCTGGGCCTGATCATCGGCGGCGGCACCGCGCAGATCCAGAAGAACATCATCGGCGAGCGCGGGCTCGGCCTGCCCCGCGAGCCGAAGGCGGCCTGAGCGTGGATTTCGGACTTTCCGACGAGCAGCGACTTCTTCAAGACACGGTGCGGCGTCTGCTCGACCAGGCGTACCCGACCACACGTGCGCGCGAGATCTCGGTCACGGCCGACGCGCACGACGCCGCGCTGCACACGCAGCTCGCCGAGCTCGGCGCGTTCGGAACGCTGGTGCCCGAGACGCACGGCGGGAACGGCCTCTCGTTCCTCGACGCGATGTTGGTCGCCGAAGAGCTCGGTCGCGCCGCCGCGCCGGGCGCCTTCGTCGCGACCGGCGTGCTGGCGGTCACTGCGCTGCGCGAGTGCGGGAACGAGACGCTGTGCAAGGAGCTGCTGCCCGAGATCGCCGCGGGCCGGACACGCATCGGTGTCGGCCTGGCCGAGAGCTACGCGGTTCGCGACGGAGCCGGTGTGCGGCTCGAGCGCGGCCGGCTGCAGGGCACCGCGCTGTTCGCGCTCGACGCGGTCGGTGCGGACCGTCTGCTCGTGCACTGCGCGGGCGGGCTCGCGCTGGCCTCCGCGCACCAAGCGGGCGTCGAGGTGATCCCGCTCGACAGCGTCGACCGCACGCGGCGGATCGCCGAGCTGCGCTTCGACGCGGTCGAGCCGGCGGCGCTGATCGAAGGCACGCCGCGCGTGCTCGCAGCCGGCAGGCTCGCGCTCGCCTTCGACTCGCTCGGCGGCTGCACGCGCGCGCTCGAGCTCGCGCTCGCCTACGCGAACGAGCGCAAGCAGTTCGGCCGCGTGATCGGCTCGTTCCAGGCCGTGAAGCACATGCTGGCCGAAATCGCGGCGCTGCTCGAGCCCGCGCGCTCGCTGGCCTGGTACGCCGCGCACGCCTTCGAGCACGCGCCCGCCGACGCGCTGCGGCTCGCCGCGCTCGCGAAAGCGCACATTTCGGAGGTCACGACGGAGATCCTGCGCAAGGCCACGGAGGTGCACGGGGGCATCGGCTTTACCGAGCAGTACGACCTGCACCTGTGGTTCCGGCGCGTCGCCCTCTCGCGCCAGCTGCTCGGCGGGCCCGAGCTGTTGCGCGACGAGGCCGCGCGCCTGCGCGGTTGGAGCGCGTGAGCCTCGGCGTTCCGTAGCGCCCCCGTTATATTTCGCGGCCCCGATCCGAGGAGTCCCCCGTGCCCGAGTTCGTCTACGTGATGGAAGACCTGCGCAAGGTCGTCCCGCCCGATCGCATCCTGCTCGACAAGATCTCGCTCTCGTTCATGCCCGGAGCGAAGATCGGCGTGCTCGGCCACAACGGCGCGGGCAAGAGCACGTTGCTGAAAATCATGGCCGGGCTCGACACCGAATTCGTGGGCGTCGCGCGGCCCGCCGATGGCCTGCGCGTGGGCTTCCTCGCGCAGGAGCCGCAGCTCGACGAGACGAAGACCGTGCTCGCAATCGTCGAGGAGGGCGTGGCCGAGACACGCGCCCTGCTTTCGCGCTTCGAGGAGGTCTCCGCGAAGTTCGGCGAGCCGCTCGAGGACGACGAGATGAACGCACTGCTCGAGGAGCAGGCGAAGCTGCAGGACAAGATCGAAGCCGTGAACGCGTGGGAGCTCGACCGCACGCTCGAGGTCGCGATGGACGCGCTGCGGCTCCCGCCGGGTGACGCCGAAGTGCGTACGCTGTCCGGCGGCGAGCGCCGCCGCGTCGCGCTGTGCCGGCTCTTGCTGCAGAAGCCCGACCTGCTGTTGCTCGACGAGCCCACCAACCACCTCGACGCCGAGTCGGTCGCCTGGCTCGAGCGCTTCCTGCACGAGTACCCGGGCACGGTCATGGCGGTCACCCACGATCGGTACTTTCTGGACAACGTCGCCGGTTGGATCCTCGAGCTCGATCGCGGTCGCGGCATTCCGTACAAGGGCAATTACACCGCCTGGCTCGGGCAGAAGCAGAAGCGCCTAGAGCTCGAGGAGAAGAAATCGAGCACGCGCCAGCGCACGCTGCAGCGCGAGCTCGAGTGGGTGCAGATGTCGCCGCGCGCGCGGCAGGCCAAAAGCAAAGCGCGCGTGTCGGCGTTCGAGAAGCTGCGCGCCGAGGAAGAGAACCGCGCGCCCGAGACGGTCGAGATCGCGATCCCGCCCGGGCCGCGGCTCGGCGACAAGGTGATCGAGGCCGCGCACGTGTCGAAGGGCTACGGCGATCTGCTGCTGGTGGACGACCTCACCTTCAAGCTGCCGCCCGGCGGCATCGTGGGCGTGATCGGCGGCAACGGCGCAGGCAAGACGACGCTGTTCCGCATGATCACCGGCAGCGAGAAAGCCGACAGCGGCGACTTCACGATCGGCGAGACGGTCAAGCTCGCCTACGTCGATCAGGCGCGCTCCGAGCTCGACCCCAAGAAGACCGTGTTCGAGGCGATCAGCGGCGGCGAGGAGAAGATGAAGGTCGGCACGCGCGAGCTGCCCAGCCGCGCCTACGTCGGGAGCTTCGGCTTCAAGGGACCGGACCAGCAGAAGCGCGTCTCGATGCTCTCTGGCGGCGAGCGAAACCGCCTGCACCTCGCGCGCACGCTGCGCGAGGGCGGCAACGTGCTGCTGCTCGACGAGCCCACCAACGATCTCGACGTCGACACGCTGCGCGCGCTCGAGGAGGCGCTGCTCGGCTTCGCCGGCTGCGTGGTCGTGATCTCGCACGACCGCTGGTTCCTCGACCGCATCGCCACGCACATGCTCGCCTTCGAGGGCGAGAGCCACGTCGAGTTCTTCGAGGGCAACTACCAGGAGTACGAA
>JANNLG010000031.1:0-53359 GCA_031396695.1 Deltaproteobacteria bacterium | reverse complement strand
CGACCTCGAGCCCCTCGAGCGCGCCCTTGTCGCGCCAGTCCTTCATCATCTGGAAGAACAGGATCGAGCCGCCGCCGAAGAAGCCGTTCTGCGCGGCCAGATCGGAGAGCTGCCCCTCGTTGTTGTAGTAGCCGGGCGTGCACTCCTCGAGGAACTGCCGGCCCATACGCGCCGATCGGATGATCGTGTCGACCCACTCCTGCTCGGCGGCTTCGGTCGGCTCGAGCGTGCGCAGCTCGTTGTCGATTGCGTGCTTGATGATGTACGCGAGGTGCTTGCTCTGCTCGTCGAGCGAGTGCGGGTAGTTCACCGTGAACGCGCTGTGCAGCGGACCCATGTTCAGGCAGTTGGGGAAGCCGCGGTTGTGCATGCCGTGCAGCGTGCGCACTCCGTCCTTCCACTTCTCCGTCAGCGTCAGGCCGTTGCGGCCGTGGATCTCGTAGCCGGCGCGGCGCGTGAAGTCGGTGCCGACCTCGAAGCCGGTGGCGTAGATCAGGCAGTCGACCTCGTACTCCACGCCGTTCGCGACCACGCCCTTCTCGGTGATGCGCTCGACGCCTCGACCCTGCGTGTCGACCAGCGTCACGTTGGGCCGGTTGAAGGTGTCGAGATACTCGTCGTGGAAGCATGGGCGCTTGCAGAACTGGCGGTAGTAGGGCTTCAGCGCTTCCGCGGTCTGCGGGTTCTCGACGATCGCGTCCACGCGCGCGCGGATCTGCTCCATCTTCTCGAAGTCCGCGAGCTCGAGGGTTTTCTCGACGCCGTGCTCGGCGATGGCCGCACCCTGATCTTTCTGCGCCTGGACCAAGAGCTTGCGGATGATGTCGGTCCAGCCGTCGCTGACCAGATCTTCGGCCTGGTAGCCGCCCGACACGAGGATGTTGAAGTTGTCCATCCGGTACTTGTGCCAGCCGGCCTTTAGCGACTTCGCCCACTCGGCTTCGGTGGGCCGGTTCGCGCGCACGTCGATCGACGACGGCGTGCGCTGGAACACGTACAATTGTGCGGCGCCGGCGCCGAGGTGCGGCACGCACTGAACGGCGGTCGCGCCGGTGCCGATGATGCCGACGCGCTTGCCGGCCAGGCCCTCGAGATTCCCCTCCGACGTTCCGCCGGTGTAGCCGTAGTCCCAGCGACTGGTGTGGAACGAGTGGCCCTTGAACGACTCGATACCCGCGATGCCGGGCAGCTTCGGGCGATTCAGCGGCCCGTTCGACATCACCACGAAGCGCGCCGTCATGCGGTCGCCGCGATTGGTCCCGACCAGCCAGCGCGCCGTGCCTTCATCCCAGCGCAGCTCCGTGACTTCGGTCTGGAAGCAGGCGTTTCGATACAGGTCGTACCTTCGGCCGATCGCGCTCGAGTGCGCCAGGATCTCGGGCGCGCGCGTGTACTTCTCCTTCGGCACGTAGTCGAGCTCTTCGAGCAGCGGCAGATAGATGTACGACTCGACGTCGCAGGCCGCACCCGGATAGCGGTTCCAGTACCAGGTGCCGCCGAAGTCGCCGCCCTTCTCGATGATGCGGATGTCGTCCACGCCCGCCTCGCGCAGCCGCGCGCCGGCCAGGAGGCCGCCGAAGCCGCCGCCGATCACCACCACCTCGACTTCATCGTGCAGCGGCGCGCGCTCGAAGCCGGGCGCGACGTACGGGTCTTCGATGAAGTGGCGGAACTCGCCAACGACCTCGACGTATTGCTGGTTGCCATCGGCGCGCAGGCGCTTGTCGCGTTCGGCGCGGTACTTCGCGCGCAGGGCGTCGGGGTCGAAGGCGAGGTTCTCGGTGGTCATGGTTCGAGGATACCGCGCCCGCCGCCGCCGAGTCGAATGCCCTTGATATGATCGCCGCCATGGACCCCTTCAAGGATCGAGTGGCGGTGATCACCGGTGGCGCGGGCGGGATCGGCTCGGCGATGGCGCGCGCGTTCGCTTCGCGCGGCGCGAAGATCGTGCTGGCGGATCTCGACGCGGCGAATCTCGCGGTCGTGACGAAGCACCTCGAAGCGAGCGGCGCGCAGGTGGTCGGCGTGCCGACCGACGTGACCCGGCGCGAGAGCGTCGAGGCGCTGGCCGAGGCGACACTGTCGCGGTTCGGCGCCGCGCACATCGTGTGCAACAACGCCGGCATTGCGACCTTCGGCCCGATCGCCACTTCGACCCAGAAGGACTGGGAGTTCACCATGAACGTGAACTTCTGGGGCGTCGTGTTCGGCCTGCAGGCGTTCGTGCCGCGCCTGATCGCCCAAAGACAGGGCGGGCACGTGATCAACACCGCGTCGATGGCCGGGCTCACCGGCATGAGCTGGCTCGGCGTGTACTGCGCTTCGAAGTTCGCGGTCGTTGGCCTGACGGAATCGCTGCAGCGCGAGCTGCGTCCGCACGACATCGGCGTCTCCGTTCTGTGTCCGATGATCGTCGAGACCAAGATCAACGAGAACTCGCTGCGCATGCGCCCTCGCGAGCTGCGCAACCCCGACGGCACCGACATTCCGCAGACCGGCGGCGCCGCGCCGCCGCTCGTCGGCGGCACGATCCAGCCCGAGCAGCTCGCGCGCCGGGTCGTGCGCGCGGTCGAGCGCCGCGACTTCTACATTCTCACGCACCCCGAGCAGCGCGAGATCCTGAAGCGGCGCGCGGAGCGCATCGACGAGACCTTCGCGCCCGACCGCTGGCCACTCGACTAGCGGTGCGGCTCGCCGGCTAGCGCGCCTCCTTCTGCCAGTAGACCGCGCTCTGATCGATCTCGATGATCCGCTCCGGGATCCCATGCTCGCGTCGGTAGTCCTCGACCGCCGCGCGGCAACCGGTCAGCGCGAAGTCGTCCACGATCAGGTAGCCGCCGGGACTCAGGCGAGGGTAGAGCGGACGCAGCGCATCGATGGTGGAGGCGTACATGTCGCCGTCGAGGCGCACGACGGCGAGCCGATCGATCGGCGCGGCGGGCAGTGTGTCGCTGAACCAGCCGACGAGGAAGCGGACTTGGTCGTCGAGCAGCCCGTAGCGTTCGAAGTTCCGTTTCACCTGCTCGACGGGGATCGCGAGCTGCGCTCTGGTGTGGTGCACGTCGCCGAGATCGGCGGGGTGCTTCTCGGGATCCGGCGGAGGCAGGCCGCGAAACGAGTCGGCGACCCACACCGTGCGATCCGAGACCCCGTACGCGGCGAGGATCGCGCGCATGAAGATGACCGCGCCGCCTCGCCAAACGCCCGTCTCGATCAGGTCGCCCGGCACGTTCCGCTCGAGGACGTCGACGACGCAGCGCTCGATGTTGTCGAGCCGTTTCAGGCCGAGCATCGTGTCGCAGTCCGGGTGCCGATACTGACCCGCCGCTCGCGCCTCGGGATCGACTCGCGCCCGGCGCACGAGCTCGAGGTCCTCGAGCGCGAGCATGCGCTGGACCATTGCCGCGAGCGCTCCGCGCATGCGCCGCTTTGGTTTGGGCCGATAGGGGCGCCATGTCTCGGAGAAGATCGAACGGGTGAGACATTGCTTCATCAGTGTGAGATAGAGTGTCTCGGCTCGCGCGGCCTCGGTCATGCTCGAGCGGTCTCCCATACTCGTCGACTCCGCGACCCTATAGAGCTAGTGAAGACGCAGGATCAGACCGCTCCGGCACGCGTCGACGAGCAGGCGGGCGCCGGTGACGGCGAGTTCTGCGAGATCCGTGCCGCTTCGTTCGTGGGTACCTTCGCAGGTTTCGGCGAACGTCGCACCCGCGAGCAGGCGTTCGGCGAGCTCCGCTTCGAGCGCGCTGATTCGTTCCGTGCGCAGCCGCCCCCCGCTGCGGAAGACGAGATAGGCGGTCGGAGAAGCCTTCGGCCGCGCGGGCGTTTCGGATTTCGCGACCGCGTCGACGACGGGCAGCACGTCGTGGCTCGCGCGCACGACTCGAAGCGCGCGCGCGAAGCCGAAACGGGCGGAGTCCCACTGCTCGGGCGTGAGCGCCGCCAGCGATTCCGCCGCGAGCGCATCGACATCGTCGACTTCGTCCTGCACCTCGAGCTGCGCCTGTTCGAGTGCGACGAGGTCCGCGAACACGCTCGGGTCGATGCCGTAGTCGCGCGCGAACGCGAAGCCGCGCACGAACTCCGCGAGCCGCGCGCCGAGGCCGCGGAAGTCGTGACCACGCGGCGGGTGCGTGCGCAGGTACGCACTTGTGAGCGCCGCGAAGTCGCCGGCATCGACGACCCGCACGAGCGCGGGGAAGTTCACCTCGAGCGCGCGCTTCAGGTTCGTGGCGTAGGCGTCGCCGTACACGCGCAGGCCACGCGCGGCCGAGACCGGTCGGTCGTCGGCGACGAGCGCCTCTTCGCCTTCAGGCACCCGTTCGATCGCCTGCTTCCAGAACGCAGCCTGAAGCGCGCTCCATGCCGGTGCCTCGGCGGCGCTCGCTCGAGTGGAGCGCGAAGCAGCGACGAGCGTCGCGGGCTCCGCGCTGGGCAGCGCGCGCGCGTGCCGCGCCCGAGCCAGCTCCACCTCCGCGCGCAGCTCCGCGAACTCCGGCAGGTTCTCGTCGCGCTCGATGATCACGTGCGCAGCGGGGAACGACCGCGCTGCGACGTCGAAGAGCTCCCAAACCGAAGCGGGCACCTCTGCGCCGTGCGTGTCGATGCGCACGTCTTCGAGCACCGCGTGTCCCGCCAGGTGCATGTAGCCGACACTCTCGGGTGACAGCGTCGACAAGTAGCGACGAGCGTCGACACCGAGGTTCTGGGCGTTCACGTACAGGTTGTTGACGTCGAGCAGAATCCCGCAGCCGCTGCGCCGGCAGAGCTCGCTGAAGAACTCCGCCTCGTCCAGCTCGTCGCCGCGGAAGGCGACGTAGCCGCTCGCGTTCTCGAGCAGGATGCGCCGGCCGAGCGCGTCCTGAACACGCACCACGCGCGCGGCCACGTGCTCGAGCACGCGCGTCGTCAGCGCAACCGGCAACAAGTCGTGCGACTGGTGCCCGCCGAGCGTGGTCCAGCACAGGTGATCGCTCACGAACACGGGTTCGATCTGATCGCTGAGCGCGCGCAGCCCGCGCAGGTAGTCGTCGTCGAGCGGGTCGCTGCCGGCGATCGACAGGCTCACGCCGTGCAGCGCGATCGGGTGCTCGGCTCGCAGCCGCTCCAACATCGCGCGTCGCGGGCCGCCGAGCGCGACGAAGTTCTCCGACACGACCTCGAACCAGTCGAGTGCGCGCTGCTCGCGCGCGATCGCGTCGAAGTGGGGCGTGCGAAAGCCCGCGCCGAAAAGAGGGTTCGACATGAAAGCGACGGCCACGAGCCCGGCGGGTCACGCCGAGCTCGTGGCCGTTCGGAGCCGAGGCTAGTCCTCGTACTTCTTCGCGTCCGCCGCCGTCGTCCACACGCCGCCGGCGTCGGTGCACGACTTCTCTTCGGAGACGCCGTCGACCTTCGTGCCGCCGCACTTGCCTTCGTGGCCCTTCACGCTCTTGCCGCAGGTCGTGCGGTAGCAGGCCTTGGCATCGCCGCCCGCTTCGTGGTTGTCGGCGAGCGCCGTCGAACCGAGCATGCTCGCGACGGCACCGGCCGCCAGGATTCCTAACATCGATCGCTTCATGTTGCCTCCCATTGTGGATCGTGGTTCGACGGGCCTTTGCGCGCCGACCTTCACGGTAGAGTACGTTGCAGAGCCGGTGTTGGCTTCAGGCCGTGATGGATCAAGCCGCGCCGGGAGCTTGACGATGGGCGGAGGGTCCCGGAAGCTCCGAGCGGGCGCCTGCCGCGGACTCCGGGAGAGGTCGTATGCGATCCACGCTACGCCAGTGCTGCGCGAACGGGCTGCGCATCGCCTGCGTGTCACTGCTGGTGATGCTCGTCACGCCCGCTGGCGGCAACGCGGCGGATTCGCGGAAGGCGTTGCGCGCGGCGTCCGCGTCCACGATCGATGCCGGCGTGCTCGCGCTCGCGTTGCGTGCGGCGTCGTGCGCCAGGCGGAAGCACTTGCTCGATGCGGACGACACGCTGACGGTGATCGACTACTCGCGGCCGTCCACCGAGCGGCGGCTCTGGGTGCTCGATCTGCACCGCGGCGAAGTGCTGTTCGAAGAGCTGGTCGCGCACGGCCGCGGGAGCGGCGCAAACCGCGCCACGCGTTTCTCGAACGACGTGGGCAGCCACCAGTCGAGCCTGGGGCTGTTCGTCACGCTGGACGAGTATCGCGGTCGGCACGGTCGCTCGCTGCGCCTGCGCGGACTCGAGCCGGGCGTGAACGACCGCGCGCTCGACCGGGCGCTGGTGATTCACGGCGCCGACTACGTGAGCGAAGCGTTCGGCGAGAAGCACGGGCGGCTCGGCCGCAGCTTCGGCTGCGCAGCGCTCTCGCGCGACACGGCTCCGAAAGTGATCGATCGGATCCGCGGCGGCTCGGCGGTGTTCGCCTATTACCCCGACCCCGCCTGGCTCGCGAGCTCGAGCTTCCTCGGCGCGTGCGAAGCCAACGCCGCGCCGTGAAGCGTGCGCTGCTGGTCGCGGTTGCGCAGCCCGTCTTCGACCGCGCGCGCATCCACGTTCCGTCGGACTTCGCGAACGCGCTGTACGCCGCACTCGAGCCGGGCTCGACGCTGCTCGTGACCGACGCTCCGGTGCTTCCCGAAACGACCGGCGTGCCGATCGAGATCGTCAACGCCGATCCCGACCAGGCCGATCCCGAATAGACAGGTTCGAGTCCGAGAGGCTCCCGAGCGAGCGAGGGCTCTCGCCCGCCCGGGAGCTCACTTCGTGACTAGAACGTGATCGCGCGCGTGCGGATCAACATCGCCAGGCGGCGGCGCTGGTCCGGCTCGAGGATTCCGTGCAGCTCGGCGAGCGCTTTCGCGACCGCGCGCTGTACCGCCAGGGCCGCCGACACGCGCTTCTCGGTCGCTGCGTCGGCTTGTGTGTTGTCGAACGCCTCGTGCTCGATCGCGTCAGCGAGATCCGCGGCGGAGCGCCGCTGATCCACCGCTGCCTGCGCGCGCTCGATCTTCAACCGCTCGAGGATGCGCGCAGCGCCCTCGAGCTGCTCGGCCGTCAGGTCGAGCTTCCAGGCCAGGTAGCGCAGCGGTCGCCGCACGCCGAGGCCGGCGCCGGGATCGTCGTCGCCACCGCCGCCGACCGCGAAGTTCAGGTCAGCGGAGCGCGGACCGTCGTCGCCGTCACGCCCTTTCGGACGGTGTCCGCGGCCGTGGCCGGCCCAGGCCAAGGCCGGCTCGAAGTTCCCGCAGCCACCGCGGCGACGGGCATACCAGAAATGGTGTCGGTGCATTCTCTTCTCCTCGCGCGGGGGCGAATTCGCTCCCCGCGGGGCATACGCGCGGGCGACATGCCTCGCGCACTCGCAAGCCTGGCTCCGAATCCGCACGTCGTCAACGCAGCGCGGACGCGGCAGCGCCGCAGCCTGTAAGCTGCACGCGTGGAATTCAATCTTGCCGACCTGTTCGAGAACTCCGTCGACACGTTTCCGGAGCGCGAGTATCTGGTGGCCGAGGGCCAGCGCCGCACGTACGCGCAGATGGACGCGCGCGCGAACCGGCTCGCGCACCACCTGGCCGCGCAGGGTGTGAAGCCCGGCGACCACGTCGGGATCTACGCCTACAACTCCGTCGAATGGGTCGAGGCGCTGTGGGCGATCTTCAAGCTGCGCGCGGTCTGGATCAACATCAACTACCGCTACGTCGAGGACGAGCTCCGCTACTTGTTCGACAACGCGGATCTGGTGGGCCTGGTCTACCAGCGCGAGTTCGCGCCGCGCATCGCCGGCGTGCGCGGCGCGCTACCCAAGCTGCGCTTCTCGATCGCGATCGAGGATGGCAGCTCTGCTGATCACACGTCGCTCGGCTCGATCGAGTACGAGCAGGCGCTGGCCTCGGGCTCGCCCGAGCGCGACTTCGCCAAGCGCTCCGGCAGCGATCGCTACCTGCTCTACACCGGTGGAACCACCGGCATGCCGAAGGGCGTGGTGTGGCGACACGAGGATGTGTTGTTCGCGCTGGGCGGTGGGCTCGACCCGCTGACCGGCGTGCGCGCGCAGCGTCCCGAGGACATGGCCGAGCGCGGCAAGGCCGGCGCGGTCACGTTCTTGCCGATCGCGCCGCTCATGCACGGCGCCACGCAGTGGGCGGTGATGGGCGGCAGCTTCGTCGGCCGCAAGAGCGTCCTGCTCGCCAAGTTCGACCCCGCGGCAGTCTGGCGGCTGGTCGAGCAGGAGCGCGTGAACGGGCTGATGATCACCGGCGACGCGATGGCCCGGCCGCTGATCGAGGCGCTCGACGCGCCGGGCGCGGCGTTCGACGTGTCGTCGCTGGTCGTGCTCTCGTCGAGCGCGGCGGTGTTCTCGCCGTCGGTGAAGGACGATTTCTTCCGCCACTTCCCGAACCTGATCATGACCGACGCGATCGGCGCGTCGGAGTCGGGCACGAACGGAATCCTGATGGTGAAGAAGGGCGACACCGCCATGAAGGGCGGCGGGCCGACCGTGCGCGCGGTCGCCGACACGGTCGTGCTCGACGACGACCTCGAGCCGGTGCAGCCCGGCTCGGGCGTCGTGGGCAAGCTCGCCTGCGGCGGCAACATCCCGCTCGAGTACTACAAGGATCCGGAGAAGACCAAGCAGACCTTCGTCATCGACGCGCGCGGACGCCGCTACTCGATCCCCGGTGACTTCGCGACGGTCGAGGCGGACGGCTCCATCACGCTGCTCGGGCGCGGCTCGGTCTCGATCAACTCCGGCGGCGAGAAGATCTACCCGGAAGAGGTCGAGTCCGCGATCAAGTCGCACCCGGACTGCTACGACGCCCTCGTCGTGGGCGTGCCCGATGCGCGCTTCGGCTCGCGCGTCGCCGCCGTGGTGCAGCCGCGCGCGGGACGCACGCCCACGCTCGACGCGATCCAAGCGCACTGCCGCACCAAGCTCGCCGGCTACAAGGTTCCGCGCGAGCTGCATCTGGTGGCCGCGATCGAGCGCTCGCCCTCGGGCAAGCCCGACTATCGCTGGGCGAAGACGGTGGCGACCGCGAGCGCCTGAGCCGCGCGCTCAGCGGAAGTTCAGCTCCTTCTGGATCGCGTTCGCTTCCGCCTCGAGCTGTCGGTCGCGGTCGTCCTTGCAGTTCGGGCCGCTCTTCGACGTGACGCGAATCTCGAGCGGCGGCAGGTTCGGATCCTCGGGCTCGCGCAGCAGCGCGTGCCAGAACTCGACCGGGTCGTGCTTGAGCTTCTGGCGGATCTCCTCGTAGCGCTCGTTCGTGATGCGCGTGTACTCGGGACCGAAGTAGCAGACCTCGTTCGAGCCCGACCCGAGCTGGTTTCGGAAGTCGAGCTCGCACTCGACCTCGCGCAGGCGCGCGCGCAGCCGCCGCTCGTGCAGATCGCTCGCCGTCAGCTCGCCGGGCGGCGGCGGGAGCTCGGGCCGCGTGCAGGTCCAGGGTGCGGGCTTGGCCGGCTTCGGCTCGTCGGCGCGCGCGCCGAACGCGACGCCCGCGACGAACAGGGCGAGGCAGACCGCCGACGCAAAACGGTGTCGCACCGTCACGAGCCCACGCGTCGGCGCACGGCCGGCACGACCTGGTCGAGGTACGCGTCGAGCGCCTCGCGGTCCCAGGGTGCGCGCAGCGCCACGTTGATGCCCTGCGCGCCTGCGGCCGCGTAGGCTTCGAGCGTCTCGATCGCGCGCGCGGGCGTACCGACGAGCGCCCCGGAGATCATGCGCTCCGCGGCCGCGCCCCACATCGCGCGCAGCTCCGCTTCGGCGCGCGCGGCGCCGCGCTCGTCGAGCGCGAGATGGAACGACAGGTTCACGGTGCGCGTGATCTCGGCCGGATCGCGACCGATCTTCGCGCACCAGTCGTCGAGCACGCGCGAGAGCCGCGTGAACTCTGCCGGCGACGTGTAGGCGGCGTTCCAGCCGTCGGCGTGACGCGCGGCGATCGCCAGCGTGCGCTTCTCGCCCGTGCCACCGATCCAGATCGGCAGGCGCGCCTGGATCGGCGCCGGCAGGCACGACGCGTTCTCGACCCGGAAATGCTTGCCCGCGAAGGTGGTGCGCGGCTGGGTCAGCAGGCCGCGAACGATCTGACAGGCCTCTTCGAGCAGGTCGAGGCGCGTGCCGATCGGCGGGAAGTCGTAGCCGTACGCGCGCGCCTCCCACTCGTGCCAGCCGCCGCCGAGCCCGAGCACGAAACGACCACCCGAGAGATGGTCCAGCGTGGTTGCGGCCTTCGCGAGCGACGCGGGATTGCGATAGCCGGGGTAGAAGACGAGACAGCCGATCGTCGCGGAGCGCGTCTCGACCGCGAGTGCGCCGAGCAGCGAGATCGCCTCGAAGTGCGGCTGGGTGCCGCCTGCCGGCGGCGCTTCGTAGAAGTGGTCCCAGATGGAAATCCAGTCGAGGCCGCTTGCGTCGAAGCGACGAAAGCAGGCGCGAATCTCATCGATCGAGAGATTCTGCTGACCCAGGTGCGCGCCGAGCTTCACAGCCATCGGCGCGATTCTGGCTCAATCGCCGATCGCGGTCAGGCCCGCCTGCTCGAGCAACGCGTCGCGCGCCGCGCGCGGGCGCGCATCCGCGGGCCGCACTTCGACCTCATCCGACACCGCCGCCAGCGCGTCGTACCACAACCCGGCCGCGGCCAGCGTCGTCGCGCTGCGCGGCGTTCCCGCCAGCTCGCTCGGATCCTCGACGCGGGTGATGTAGCCGTTCGCGATCTGGTCGTCGGCGTGGCTCGCGGGGTCGCTGCCCAGCGCGATCGACCACTCGTACTCGACGCCCGGCGCCAACTCCACGCCGTGATCGCTCAGGCGCACGCGCTGTATGCCTTTGGTCCGCGGCAGCGCCAGAGTGACCTCGGCCAGCGGTTCGGGCTCGTCGTCGGTCGTCACGGTCAGGGTCACGATCGTGCCTTCGGGCGGCACGGCGCTGATCCACCAGAACAGCGAAGGCGAGCTCGAGCTGGTCAGGGCGACGTGCGCAGGCACGAGGGCGAGCGGCTTCGGCAGTCCGCGCGTTCCGCGCAAACCGCCGGACACCATTGCACGCGGCGTGGCCCGGCGCGGCGGCGAGTAGACCGGGAGGGGGTCGGTATCGCTGCCGCGGGTCGACGCGCCGTGTGGAGGTGTGGGCTGCTCGTCCTCGTTGCCTGCGCCCGTACCTTTGGCCTTCGGCACGCCCTCGTCGGAGGAGGCGATGATCACGGTCTCGTGCGGCTGGGGTGAAGCCGCTTCCGCAGCCGCGGGCAGCGCGATGAGCAAGAGCGACAGAGGGAGCCATCGTCCGCTCGGTCCGCCCAGCCAGCCGTTCCGCGTCATCTTCCGTCCTCCGAGAGAGCGTCGCTCTCTGCCTTCGAACAACAGCATCGTCCGCGCGGACCGGCCGAGCTGTGAAGCGCTTCACTCCGAAAGCGGGATTTCTTTCAGGGTGGAGAAGTGGGCGACGGCGCCGCGAGGCCGGCGTCGCGCAGCAGGGTCTGGCGCAGCTCGGCCGGGGCGTTGGCGAAGGCGTCGTACCAGAAGCCGGCCATGGCCAGCGCCACGGGGTCGTTCGTCGAGAGCCCCGGCGGCGGCTCCGAGCGCTCGATCCAGCCGACCGTGACCACGTCGCGCGAGCGGCGCGACGCGTCGAGCGTGATCGCGACGCTCCACTCGTACTCCACGCCCGTGCGCAGCTCCACGCCGTACTTGGCTAGATCGATGCGCTGAATGCCCGCTTCCGTGGGTCGCGGAAGCTCCGCTTCGACCAGCGGCTCGACGCTCTCGTCGTTCGCGAGTACGAA
The DNA here is from genome assembly GCA_031396695.1 of Deltaproteobacteria bacterium. Lineage (GTDB taxonomy): Bacteria > Myxococcota_A > UBA9160 > SZUA-336 > SZUA-336 > VGRW01. The sequence goes on along the minus strand of JANNLG010000031.1, from coordinate 41,612 downwards.
GACGAGCTTGGCGGTTTCGGGCGGCAGCGGTGTGAGGCTCCAGAACAGCGAGGGCTGCGCGGCGAGTGTCTCGCCGGTGTGATCGGGAACGAGCGCGGTGAGCGACGGCAGCGTGCTGCCCACTCCGCGCGAGCCGCCGCCCACGCGACCGCGCGGCTTGCCGCGCGCGGGCGGCTGATAGACCGGCGTTGCCTTGACCGCCGTGGACGTCGCGGGGGCCGGATCGGCCGCGAGCGCATCGGGCGCGGACAACGACAGTGCGAGCGGCAAGAACCACGCGAGAAGGGCGAGCCGACGCATGAACGGCTCCTTCGACCCGAAGCGATTCGAACTCGGTCGAGTGTACGCGATCAAGAACCCGCCCGGAAGAAGTACAATCCGTCGATGACGGGTCGGTCGCGCGTGGCGTCGCTTGCCGTCGCTCTGTTCGTCGGACTGTTCGGCGCGGGTGGAGACGCGATCGCGCAGACGATTCGAGGTCCGCAGGACACGCGGCCGGAGCTGCCTAGGTTCGACACGCCGTCTGACCTGCCGCCGCTCGCGCTGCCCGAAGTCGAGCTGCCGCAGGCGTCGGAGCGCGAGCGACTGTCGTCGGGGCTGCGCATTTTCGTGTCGGGCTGGCGCGTGGTCGGTGGCACGGTGTTCAGCGAGGCGGACTTCTCGGCGGCGCTCGCGCCTTGGACCGGACGCGAGGTCGGCTCCGAGGAGCTGCTGGCCGCTCGCGATGCCGTGACCCGCATGTATGTCGAGAAGGGCTACTTGAGTTCCGGCGCGACGCTGCCGGATCAGGATCCCGAGGGCGGCGTGATCGAGCTCCGGATCGTCGAGGGCCGGCTCGGCGAGGTTTCGGTGACCGGCTCGCGCTGGCTGCGCGACGGTTGGCTCGAGGCGCGCGTGCGGCGCGGCGCGCGCGAGCCGCTGAACGTGATCGAGCTCGAGCAGGCGCTCGAGCTCTTGCAGCAGGCGCCGCAGATCCGCCGCATCGACGCGCGCCTGCAGCCGGGACCGACGCGCGACGAGAGCGTGCTCGATCTGCGCGTCGAGGAGGCGTTCCCGTTCCAGCTCGGCTTCCGCGTCGCGAACGACATCGCGACCAGCATCGGCGGCGATCGCGCGGAAGCGACACTCGCCGACATCGACCTGACCGGCAACGCCGACACGCTGAGCGCGACCTACTCGCAAGGCCAGGGGCTCTCCGAGTGGGAGGCGAGCTACGACGTCCCCTTCACGAAGTGGGACACGCGGCTCGCGCTGGCCTGGAACCTGAGCCGCAGCGAGGTGGTAGAGGAGCCGTTCAGCGACCTCGACGTGCGCAGCGATCGCACAAGCTACAGCGTCACGCTGTCGCAGCCGCTGTTCGCAACGCCCGCTTCGAGCCTCGAGCTCGGCGTCACGGGCGAGCTGCAACAGAGCCGGCTGCGCATTCTGGGCGAGGACTTCGGCTTCACCGAGGGCATCGACAACGGACGCACGAAGGAGACGATCGTGCGCGCGTTCGCGTCGTTCTTCGAGCGCTCGCGCGAGCAGGTGATCGCGCTGCGCGTGTCGGGCAACTTCGGGCTCGACGCGTTCGATTCGACCACCTCGGACGACTCGCGCATTCCCGACTCGCGCTTCACGTACTGGCTCGCGCAGGCGCAGTACGCGCGGCGCCTGCCGGAGAGCTGGCGCTCGAGTCAATTGATCGCGCGGATCGACCTGCAGCTCGCGCAGGATCCGCTGCTGCCGCTCGACCAGCTCTCGATCGGCGGCATGGCGACGGTGCGCGGCTACCACGTGAATCAGATCGTGCGTGACAGCGGCGCGATCGCGTCGCTCGAGCTGCGCGTCCCGATCCTGCGCGACGCGAACGGGCGCGACCGGCTGCAGCTCGCGCCGTTTGTCGACTGGGGCAAGGCCTGGAACCACGAGGACACGTTTGGGATGCGCTGGCTCGCGAGCGTCGGGCTGGGTCTGCGCTACCAGCTCGCGGACCGCGCCAACGTCGCGGTGTACTGGGGCAGCCCTCTGCGTCACATCGAGGATCAGAACGGCGGAGGGCTGCAGAACTCCGGCATCTCGGTCGAAATGAGCCTCGTCGCTTTCTAGGCCGAGCCGAGCACGCGGAAGACGGAGACGGGCTCGTCGCGGCCCTTCAACGTGCGTGGACCGAGCGGCTCGAGGCGGAAGGCGTCGCCGAGCTGGCGCGCGGTCTGCTCCGAAACCAGGATGCGACACGGAGCGGTGTCGAAGTCGTGCTCGACGTCATCGAGCGCCTCGAGTCGCTGCGCGACCACGACCGAGGCTCCCACCACCGTGTACTTGAGCCGTTCGGCGCTGCCGAGGCTTCCCGCGACGACCGGGCCGGTGTTCACGCCGATGCGCATCGCGACGGTCGGCAGGCCGCGCTCGCGATAGCCGGCGTTGATGCGCGAGAGCGTCGCGCCCATGTCGATCGCGCAGCGGACCGCGCGGCGCGCGTCGTCCGCGATCTCGCTGTCGCTCGTGCGCGCGAACGGCACGCCGAAGTTCGCCTTGATGCCGTCGCCGAAGTAGTCGTCGACCACGCCGCCGTGTCGGACTACGAGCTCGGCCATCGGCTCCATGAACTCGTTCACCCAGCCCATCAGCGCCTCCGGCTCGAGCTTCTCGGCGCTCGCGGTGTAGCCCTTCATGTCGACGAACAGCACGGTCGCGACCAGGCGGTGCGACGGCGGGCGGCCGCTCGCGCCCAGGAACAGGTGGCGCTGGCGCCAGATCTCGTCTGCCACTTCGGGCGAGACGTGGCGCGAGAACAGCCGCATGAGCGCAGCGCGCTGCGTGCGCTCCTGGCTCGACGACCACGCGACCAGCAGGCCGAACGAAGCCAGCCAGGCGACCCCGGGGCCGGCGAGCGGCACCCATACACCGACGCGGAACGCGACCGCACCGGCGGCGAAGATCAGCCCGCTGCCGCCCACGACGAGCAGAGCTACGACCAGCGCGCCGTTCGAGCCGAGTCGCGCCAGTGCGCAGCCGAGCGCGGCGGCGAGCAGCACGAGCAGCGCTTCCTGCAGGTTCGAGAGCACCGCCAGCGGGCGCGACTCGCCGAGCCCGAAGCGGATCAGCTGACTCGTGATGTGTCCGTGCAATTCGACGCCGTGAATGGCCTGCGCTTCGACGCCGCTCGAGGTCTTGCCGACGGAGAGACCCGACGCGACCGGCACGTGGAAGAAGTCCGGCAGGCTGTCGGCGGTCACGCCCACGATCACGACGCGATCGCGGATGCGCGCCGCGTCGATCTCGCCGCGCAGCAGAGGTGCGAGCCGGAACTGGTCGAAGCCGCGCGCGGCGTAGCGGAAGTCGACCATGAACTGGTAGCCGGCGTCGTCCTGGTCGATGTAGCCGCCATCGTCGCCCGAGAACGGCCGGATCGTGGTCGGCCCGAGCTGCAGCCAGTCGGCGTTCTCGATCGCGGGTGCGGGATGGACGCCGGCGCCCTCGAGCCAGGCCAGCGCGAGTCGCAGCGCGAACGACCAGCCCACGTCGTCGCGGCCGTCGTCCAGGAACAGCAGACCACGCCGAACGGTGTCGCGATCGGGCAGCACGTCGTTGAAGCCGAGCCGCTCGCTGCTTCGAAGCGCGACCGGTCCGGGCACGCGTTGATCGCGCTGTGTGCCGAACAGGTACACCGCCACCACCCGATCCTCGCTCCGGAACAGCGCGTCGAGCTCGGCGGCGCCCGGCTCGATCGGGATGTCGCGGTGGATGTCGAGGCCGACCACGCGCGCGCCGCTGTCGAGCAGCTTGCGCAGCGCCGTCGCCACCACGCGGTCCGAGATCGGGTACTGGCCGAGCTCCGCGATGTCGCTCTCGGTGATGGCGAGGATCGCGACGTGCGGGTCCTGCTGCGGCGGCACCGGCTCGAGCGACAGGAAGCGATCGTAGAGCGCGAGATCCGCGCGCTGGAACCAGCCCTGCGCGCCGAGCGCGAGCACCAGGCCAGCGACCGCGAGGCCGATCGCGAGGGCGGCGGCGAGCGGCGAGCGCAGCACGGCTACAGCCAGCTCGAGATCAGCAGGTACGGCGACCAATAGCCCGGGTGTCGCCAGCGGTGGATCTGCATCACCGCGAGCTGCGCGCGCTGCAGCGCCTGCGCGCGCGACAGCTCCGGATTGGCGAGCGCGCGGTAGAAGTCCGCGAGCAGCTCCGCCGACGCCTCGTCGTTCACGGACCAGAGCGTGGCGAGCGCGCTGCGCGCGCCGGAACGCACCGCGACGCCCGCGAGGCCGAGCGCTGCGCGCTCGTCGCCGGCGGCGGTCTCGCACGCGGAGAGCGTGAGCAGCTCGAGCGGCTGAGTGCGGAAGCGCGTCACGCCGACCAGCGCGGACAGATCGGCCATCGAGATCTTGCCGTCCCACGCGAGCAGAAAGCTCTGCGAGGCATCGGCCGTGAATTCGCCGTGCGAGGCGATGTGCACGATGCCGAAGGGCTTGGTCTGGAGCGCGTCGGAGAAGCGCGTGATCGCAAACTGATCGTTCAAGAGCTTGCTGCCGGGAAACACCTCCCCCACCGCACGCAGCTCGTTCGGGACGTTCTCGAGCGGAGGGAACCCCTGCACGGATTCAGAGACGCCGGCGGAGAGCAGCTGCACGTTGGCGCGGTCGATGCGGCGTGGGTCGGTGAGCGTGAGGCCCGGCGTGATCGCGATCGGCACGCGCTCGATCAGGAAGCGCTTGCTGTCGCGGTCGTGCAGCGCCGCAAACGGAATCGTGCGCAGCGGACCGCTCGGCACGAACACGAGCGCGGTGACGCCCGGCTCGGCGAGCCGCGCCTCGAGCGGGCGCACCAGCCAGTCGTAGAGCTGTTGCGCGTGGGGAAGGAACTGGCGTGTGGTGCGCTTCTCGAGCAGCGTGCGCAGCGTCTTCACTTCGGCGGTGAGGCGTGCGCGGCCGACCGGCACGGAGATGCTCTCGAGCCCGCGGGAGCTTCCGACCACCAGCTCCATTCGATCGGGCAGCAGGATCGGATAGACGAGCAGCGCCCCCGGCACGGACTCCGGCGCGGCGCGGCGCTCGGAGTCGAGACAGTCGTCGCGGAAGTAGTCGCGCAGCTCCGCGACTTTCTGATCCTCGCTGGTGTTGCGGGCTTCCGCGAGCAGGGCGTGGCGCGCGGCGGCGTCTTCGGTGGTCGATGCCTGGTAGAGCAGCAGGTCGACGAGCTCGTCGTAGAGCGGCTCGACGTCGTGCGCGAACGACTGGTCGCCCGCGAGCGGGGCCGTGCCCTCGGCGCGCATGCGCGCGAGCGTGGCCGCGGCTGCGCGGTACTCGCGCAGCGCGCCCGGCGTGTCGCCTTCGGCGCGGCGCAGCCGTCCGAGCTGCCACTGCCAGCGGTAGAGCGCGTCGACCGAGTCCGCACTCTGCGCGGCGAACAGCGCCCGGCGCGTCAGGTCGAGCGCCTCCGCGCGGTGGTTTCCCCGTTCGTAGAGCGCCCCCTGCCAGCCGATCGCGTAAGAGCGCAGGCGCTCGTTCGAGCTCGCGCGCGCGGCGGACTCCGCAGCACGCAGCGTCGCGACCGCTTCCGGGGCGGCTTTCGGATCGCGCTCGGAGAGCCGGGAGAGACTTCGTCCGACGTGCAGAAGCAGCGCGGCCCGAGTGTCTGCATCCGGCAGAGACTCGACTTCGACGCGCAGCGCGATCAGCCGCACGCGCAGACCGTCGATCTGGAGGACATCGAGCTCGTCGCGCGCGGCGTTCGCGGCGGCGCGCAGCGCGAGCGCCGGGTCACCCTGCGCGCGTGCGAGCTGCTCGGCCTGCCGGTGCGCCGCGAGCGCCGCGAGCGGGTCGCCGGCCAGCGAGAGCTGATTGCCGCGCGCGTTCTCGGCAGCGGCGCTGCCCGGTTCCGCAGCCTGCGCACTCGGGGGTGACTCGCAGCGCTCGGGCTCCGCCGCCCAAGCGTCGAGCGCGAGCCCCGCCTGGAGGAACGCGAGCGAGACGAGCAGGAGCGCGCTCTGTCGCACGCTCGCATTGTACTCGAACGGCCTCCGCAGGCTTGGACTATGCTGTCGAACATGGCGCTTGTACGTGTCGTCGATGGCCGAGCCCTGCTCGAACGCATTCCGGTGTTCGCGGGGCTGAACCGGCGCGAGCTCGACCTGCTGTACGCGATCACCGGCACGCGCAGGCTGCGCACGCGCGAGGTGCTGTTCCGCAAGGGCGACGAGGGCGCGACGCTGTACGGCGTGATGCGCGGCCGGCTGCGCATCTTCTCGGGGGGCTCGGGCGGCGAGGCCAAGGAAGTCATCTTCAAGTTCCTCGAGCCCGGCGAGGTGTTCGGCGAGATCGCGCTGCTCGACTCACAACCCCGCTCGGCCACGGTCGCGGCGGTCGAAGCGGTGGAGCTGCTGACCCTTCAGCGCCGCGACTTCATCCCGTTCCTGGAGCAGCATCCCAAGGTCGCGATCCAGCTCGCGACCGCGCTGGCGCAGCGCCTGCGCTCGCTCTCGGACGCGATGGAGGACGCGATGCTGCTCTCCATCTCGGGCCGGCTCGCGAAGAAGCTGCTCACGCTCGCGCAGGCGCACGGCAAGCCGGTGCCGGGCGGCACGCGCATCGACCTGAAGCTGCCGCAGCACGAGCTCGGTGAGCTGGTCGGCGCCACGCGCGAGAGCGTGAACAAGCACATGCGCGTCTGGACCGAGGCGGGCGTACTGCGCGCGGAGCGCGGCATCATCACCGTGCTCGACGAAGAGGCCCTCGAGGCCTACGCAGGCTACGCGCTCTTCTGAACCCGTCCGCGTCGGACCAGCAGGTAGATCGAGAATGCGTGCGCGTGGCGCGCGTCGGCCGGGTGCTCCGAGACCAGCGACTCGCCCCATTCGCCCGACGCGAGCTCGGGGAAGTGCACGTCGCCCGTCGGCCGCGCGTGAACGCGCGTCAGGTAGATCCGCTCGGCGCGGGGCAGCGCCTCGGCGTACAGCGACGCGCCGCCGATCACGAACTGCTCCGGCGCCGCTGCGTGCATGCCGATCGCCTCGTCCAGATCGCGCGCGACCAGCGCCCCGTGCGTGGTGAACTTCGGATCGCGCGACACGACCACGTTCGCTCGTCCGGGTAGCGGCCGGCCGAGGGATTCGTAGGTGCGCCGGCCCATCAGCACGGGCTTGCCGAGCGTGGTGCGCTTGAAGTGCGCGAGCTCGTCGGGCAGCCGCCACGGCAGTGCGCCGCGCGACCCGATCACGCCGTTCTCGGCGACGGCGACGATCAGCGTCAGCACGCGCGCGCGCTCAGACCGCGACCGGCGCGGCGATCGCGGGGTGCGCGCGATAGTCGACCAGCCGGATGTCGTCGTAGCTGAAGTCGCCGAGCGACTTCACGTCGGACCGGAGCTCGAGCCGCGGCAGCTCGTAGGGCGTGCGGGAGAGCTGCAGGTCCGCCTGCTCGACGTGGTTCGAGTACAGGTGCGCGTCACCGAGCGTGTGCACGAAGTCGCCCACCTCGAGGCCCGTCACCTGCGCCATCATGTGCGTGAGCAGCGCGTACGAGGCGATGTTGAACGGCACGCCGAGAAACACGTCGGCGCTGCGCTGGTAGAGCTGGCAGGAGAGCCGACCCTCGGCCACGTAGAACTGGAATAGCAGGTGGCAGGGCGGCAGCGCCATGCGCTCGAGCTCGCCCACGTTCCAGGCGGACACGATCAGGCGCCTCGAATCCGGATCGCGCCGGATCTGCTCTTCGACGGCGGCGAGCTGGTCGATCACGCGTCCGTCGGCGGTCCGCCATGCGCGCCACTGCGCGCCGTATACGGGACCGAGCTCTCCCTCCGGGCCCGCCCACTCGTCCCAGATCGATACGCCGTGCTCGCGCAGGTAACGCACGTTCGTGTCACCGCGCAGGAACCAGAGCAGCTCGTGGAAGATCGAGCGCAGGTGCAGGCGCTTGGTCGTGAGCGCGGGAAAGCCCTGGCGCAGGTCGTAGCGCGTCTGCCAGCCGAACACGCTGCGCGTGCCGGTGCCGGTGCGGTCCTGCTTGCAGAGGCCGTGGTCGCGCACGTGCCGCAGCAGCTCGAGATAGGCTTGCATCGACATCCAAGCTACCACCTCTGCTAGGTTTCCCGCGATGGCGATCCTGCTGGTCCGACACGGAGAGACGTCCGCGAACGCGAAGCGGGTGGTTCAGCTCCCCGACGCGCCGCTTTCGGAGCGGGGACGCACGCAAGCCGAGCGTCTGGCCGCGCGGCTCGCGGGGCTCGGCGTCGCTGCGATCGTCTCGAGCGACCACGCGCGCGCGCACGTCACCGCCGAATGCGTGCGCGCGGCGACGAACGCGCCGCTCGAGCTGTGGCCGGAGCTGTGCGAACGGAACTTCGGCGAGCTGCGTGGCCGCTCCTACGCCGAGATCGGCGTCGACATCTTCGCGCCCGACTTCGCACCGCCCGGCGGCGAGACCTGGCCGGAGTTCCACGCGCGCGTAGAGCGCGTATTTCGCGCGGTCGGTGCACGCGCGGCCGAGCTCGACGGAAATCTGGCCGTGATCAGCCACGGATTGGTGTGCCGTTCGGTGGTCGAGCGTCTGACCCGGCCCGACCAGAGTCGTGTCCTGCCGGAAGCCTGGTCGAACACCTCGCTCACCGTGCTCTCGAAGCAGCGCCCCCACGAAATCGAGCTGTTGAACTGCAGCGCCCACCTGGACGGGCTCGAAGCGCCGTTCGCGGCGATTTCCGCCCCCGCCTGACCGGCACTTCGAGGCCCGAAACTCCAAGTTTTGCGAGGCAATCTCGGGGTTGGAATGCCGAATCACGAGATCGCGTGAAATCGAAAAATAGTGCTTGACTCCGATGCTCGTTCCGTGGGAAGCTCCGCCTCACGTTCGAACGACAGACCCGCTGCGGCGGGTTTTTTGTTGTCCGGCTGTTTCGCCTTTTCTTCTCTTTTCTGCTTGCTCGTGCGCTTCCATGCGCTCGGCCAGGTCCGCCGCGAAGCGCGCGAATGTCCGCAGCGCCCGCGCGTCGAGCCCGGACCAGACGCGGTCGACGGCGCGCTGCCGGTCCTGCCGGACCAGCTCCATCGTCTGCCGGCCGCGTGCGGTCAGCGCGTAGTCGCGCTGGCGCGCGTCGCCCGCCGAGATCGAAACCTCGACCAGCCCGCGGTCGAGCAGCTGACGGATCAGCTTCGAGATCGCGGCCGGCGTCTGCTCCTGCCTGCGCGCGAACAGAGAGGGCATGAAGTCCTCCGCCGCGATCTGCTCGAGCACCCGCCACTGCGCCTCGGTCAGCTCCGCGCCGCGCGCGAGCTGGCCGCGCCGCCGAGCGAAAGCGTCGGACAGGCGCTGCAGAGCTGCGAGCGCCTCGCGCAGCGGCGCATCGGTCTTGTCTTTCTTTCCCATCTCAGATATTTACCATAGTCAACTATCACCTGGAGGCAATTATGAGCCTGGATCTCGGCGAGTCTATCAGGCAGCAGTTCGGCGCAGCGGCTTCGAACTACGCGGTGAGCCCCGTGCACGCGGGCGGTCCGAACCTGGACGCGATGCTCACGCGCGCGTCGCTCAGCGGCCGCGAGCGCGTACTCGACGTCGGCTGCGGCGCGGGCCACACCGCACTGGCTTTCGCGCCGCTGGTCGCCGAGGTCGTTGCGCTCGACATGACCCAGGAGATGCTCGACGAGTCGGCGCGGCTCGCGAAGCAGCGCGGGCTCGCGAACGTCGCCTTCGAGCACGGTCGCGCGGAGGCGCTGCCGTTCCCGGACGGTGCGTTCGACGTCGTGACCTCGCGCCTGTGCGCGCATCACTACGCCGATCCGGCGCGCGCGACGCGCGAGGCGGCTCGGGTTCTGCGCAGCGGTGGCCGCTACTTGTTGGTCGATTCGATTGCGCTCGACGACGGCGTGCAGGACACGTACCTGAACGCGATCGAAGTCCTGCGCGACCCCTCGCACGTGCGCGACCACAGCGCTTCGCAGTGGCTGGGCATGTTCACCGACGCCGGGCTCGAAGCCACGTTGGTCACGCGGTGGAAGCTGCGCATCGAGTTCGAGCCGTGGCTCACGCGCATCGGCACCGCGCGGACGATGGCGGAGGGCATCCGCTCGCTGCTCGACGCGGCGCCGCGCGAGGTGCGCGAGGCGCTCGAGCTGTCCGAGGCGACGGGCTACGACTTCACGATGCCGATCGCGCTCGTCGAGGGCGTGCGCCTGTAGCGACGGATGCGGGCGTATACTGGGCGGATGCTGAAGACGCTGAAGCAAGAGGTCTGTGACGCCATCGATGCGCTCGGGACCGAGATCGTGGCGGTCTCGCACGAGATCCACGCGCATCCCGAGCTCGCCTTCGAAGAGGTTCGCGCGTCGCGCTTGCTGGCCGATGCCGCCCGCAAGCGCGGCCTCGCGGCGAAGCTCGGCGCGTACGGCCTCGAGACCGCGATCGCGGCGGATTTCGGAGCCTCGGGACCGACGGTCGCGCTGCTCTCCGAGTACGACGCACTGCCGGGCATCGGCCATGCGTGCGGGCACAACATCATCGCGACGACGGCGCTCGGTGCGGCGCTCGGGCTCGCGGCGCTCGGCGCGCGCCTGCCGGGCCGCGTGCGCTGGCTCGGCACGCCCGCCGAGGAACGCGGCGGCGGCAAGGAGCTGATGGCGCGCAAGGGCGCGTTCGACGGTGTGGACGCGGCGCTGATGGTGCACCCGTCGGGTGTCGACCTGGCGACCATGCCGTGCATCGCGATCGCCGAGCTCGAGGTGACCTATCGCGGTGTAGCCGCGCACGCGTCCGCCATGCCCGAGCGCGGCGTGAACGCGCTCGATGCGCTGGTGATCGCGTACCAGGCGATCGCCGCGCTGCGCCAGCACATCCGTCCGACGGAGCGGCTGCACGGCATCATCACCGACGGCGGTCAGGCGCCGAACATCGTGCCCGAGCGCGCGGCCGGCCGCTTCTACGCGCGCGCGGCGAACGCGCCGCAGCTCGCGGAGCTGAAGCCGAGAGTCGAGGGCTGCTTCCGCGCCGGCGCCGAGGCCACCGGCGCCACGCTCGAGCTCGTCTGGGGCGACGTCGACTACCTCGACCTGAACACGTCCTGGCCGCTCGCGCGCCGCTATCAGGCCAACGCCGAGTCGCTCGGCCGCACGTTCTTTCCCTACGACAAGCTCCCGCCGGGCATGCAGGGTAGCACCGACATGGGCAACGTCAGCCACCGCGTGCCCTCGATCCATCCGATGATCGCGGTCGCGCCGCCGCACGTGGCGATCCACAACGCGGAGTTCACGAAGTGGGCTGGCTCCGAAGCGGGCGATCGCGCCGTGCTCGACGGCGCGAAGGCGCTGGCCATGACCGCGCTCGACTACTTCTGCGACGCGGCACTGCGCGCCGAGGTCGAGCGCGCGTTCGCGGCGAGCGGTACGAGCTCGAGCTAGCGGGCGCGGACCGTACGCAGGATCTCGCGCGCCGCGTTGCGACCGCAGGCGCCCATTACACCGCCACCGGGATGTGTCGCCGCGCCGCAAAGCCAGAGTCCGTCGACGGCGGTGCGGTACGGCGCGAGCCGCGCGCTCGGCCGCAGGAACAGGAGCCGATCCGGCGTCATCGCGCCGTGGAAGATGTTGCCGCCGGTGAGACCGAACACGCGCTCGAGGTCGGGCGCGGCGAGCACCTCGACCTGTTCGATCGAGGCCGTGAAGCCGGGCGCGAGCGACTCGATCGCGCCGAGCACGCGCGCGCACATCTCGTCGCGCAGGCTCGGCCAGCGCGCGTCGTCGGCTGCGAGCACCGGCGCGTACTGCGCGAAGATCGAGGCGACGTGTTTGCCGGGCGGCGCGAGCGTCGGATCGAGCACCGATGGGAGCGTCAGCTCCACCACCGGCAGCTCCGAGACGCGACCGGCCGCCGCGTCGCCGAACGCGCGCTCGATTCCGTCCAGGTCGACCGGGCCGATGTGGATCGTGCCGCCGAGCGGGAGCGACTCGCGATCGCGCACGCGGAAGCGCGGCAGAGCGCCGAGCGCGAGGTTCAACTTCACGACCGGGCTGCGCTGATCGGCGCGCGGAAATTCGGCGGCAAGCGTCGCGTCGTCGACGAGCGTTGCGGTGCGCGCGAGGTCCATGCCCGAGACGACGATCTCCGCGTCGAGCGTCTCGCCGCTCGCGAGCGACACGCCGCGCACGCGACCGTCTCGACAGTGGATGGCCGCGACCTCGGAGTCCGTGCGCAGCTCCGCGCCCGCCTCGCGCGCGGCTGCGGCCAGCGCGTCCGACAGCCGGCCCATTCCACCCTCGACGTAGGCCCACACGCCACGCTGTCCCCCGAGCGTTCCCATCACGTGGTGGAACAGCACGTAGCCGGTTCCCGGCGTCGCGGGCGAAGCGAACGCGCCGATGATCGCGTCGGTCGCGAGCGTCGCACGCAGCGGTTCGGACTCGAAGTGCTCCTCGAGCAGCGCGCGCGCCGGGCCGACCAGGAGCCGCAGCGTCTCAGGGATGTCCCGACCCAGACGCAGGCCGGCGCGAGCGAGCCGCGCCCAGCGCGCGAGGTTTCGCGGCGCGAAGCCCGCGAGCGAAGGTGGTGCGTCGTCGAGCAGCGGCTCGACCGCCGCGGCCACGCGCTCGAGCGCGCGCTCGAATTCGGGCCAGTGCTCGGCATCGCGTTTCGAGAAGCGCGCGATCTCCGCGACGTCGTGCGCCGCGCCCGCTCCGAGCACGAGCGAGCGGCCGTCGGGAAGCGGCGTGATCGATGCGGGCGAGCGCGGCAGGAGTCGCAGCCCGTGGCGCTCGAGCTCGAGTTCGCGCGCGATCGCCGGCCGCAACAGCGACAGCACGTACGCCGCGCGCGACACGCGGTAGCCCGGCCAGAGCGACTCGGTCACGCACGCGCCGCCGAGCAGCTCGCGCCGTTCGAGCAGCGTGACGGCGAGTCCCGCGCGTGCCAGATACGCCGCGCAGACCAGCCCGTTGTGCCCGCCGCCGACGATCAGGATCCGGCGCGTCATCGCGTGCGCGCGCTCGGCCTCGCCACCGTCAGTCGACGCGCAGCGGACGCCCGGCGCCGCCGGGCGAGTCGGCCGCGGGGCTGACCTCGAGCGGAGCCGAGCCCTCGCGAAATGGCATGAACAATGCGTTCTCGCTGCCGGGCGCGGCGAGCAAGCCGGTCGCGCGATCGATGCGTGCGAACACCACGCCCTCGGGCACCGCGAAGTCCTGCAGCGGACGATCGCGCAGCGAATGCTTCAGGTAGTCGACGAAGATCGGCGCCGAAGATCGGCCGCCCGTCTCGTTCGCGCCCAGATTGCGCGCGTTGTCGAAGCCGATCCAAACACCGGCCGCGATCTCGGGCGTGTAGCCGATGAACCAGGCGTCGCGCAGGTCGTTGGTCGTGCCGGTCTTGCCCGCGACCGGGCGGCCGAGATCCTTGGCGCGTCCGCCCGTGCCCTCGGTCACGACCGCGCGCAGCATGTCGGTCATCAGGTACGCGTCGACCGGATCGAGCTGGAAGTCGGTGGGGAGACCGTCACCCTGTTTCGCCTCGGCCTCCCGGCGCAGCTTCTCCATGATCTGCTCGACCTCGTCGGCGTTGGCCGCGCCGGCCAGGCTCTCCTCGCTGCCCTGACCGACGGGCGGCGTGACCATGCTCGCCAGGCTCGCGAGCAGCGGCACGTCCTTCGCAATCACGCGGCCGCTGCGGTCGCGCACCTCGAGGATGAAGATCGGGTCGATCCGTTTGCCGCCGGTCGCGAACGGCGTGTACGCGCGCACGAGCTCCGCGAGCGTCACTTCGCTGTTGCCGAGCGCGAGCCCGAGGTTCATCTCCATCTTCGACTCGATGCCGAGCGCGCGCGCCATGTCGCGCACCGGCGCGATGCCGATGTCGGACAGGATGCGGATGGTCGCGGCGTTGCGCGACTTCGCGAGCGCCGTGCGCAGCGTGATCGGGCCGAGGAAGTCCTCGGAGTAGTTCTCGGGCTTCCAGGCGAAGCCGCGCGAGTAGTCCTCGTAGACGATTGCGGTGTCCTGCACGATCGTGGCCGGCGTGTAGCCGCGCGCGAGCGCGGCCGCGTACACGATCGGCTTGAACGCGGAGCCCGGCTGGCGGCGCGACTGCAACGCGCGGTTGAACTCGCTCTGCGCGAAGCTGTAGCCGCCGACGATCGCACGCAGCTGCGCCTTCTCGAGGTCGACGGCGACGAGCGCCCCTTCGGCCTGCGGGCGCTGATAGAGCACGAACTCGCGCGCCTTGCCCGGGGGCGTGACGTCTTCGAGGAAGACCAGGTCGCCCACGTGCAGCGCCTGTCCGACGCGCGACACGCGCGCGGCGATGCCGTCGCGCGCGGGGTTCGGCTCTCCAGCCCAGCCGAGCTCGGCGATTCCGAGCGTGGTGCGCTCGTCGGGCCCGAGCGCGAGCGTGACGAGCTGCTTGGCGTCGTCGACGTCGATCACGAGTCCGCGGTAGAGCGGCTCCTCGGCGGGCACGATCGCGGTGTTGCCCGCGCCGAGCTCCGCGAGCACCGCCTCGGTCTCCGCCTTCGGCACGTTCCGGATCGGCCCGCGAAAGCCCATGCGCCGGTCGTGCTCACGCAGGCCCTTGCGGACCGCGTGCCAGGCGTAGACTTGGTCGTCGACGTCGAGCGTGGTGTGCACGGTCAGCCCGCCGGTCAGCACCTCTTCGCCGCCGAAGTGGGCCATCAGGTAGCGGCGCACTTCTTCGACGAAGAACGCCGAGGCCGACTGGCGTTCCTGCCAGGACGCCTGCACGTACACGAGCGGCTGCGCCGACCAGTTGTCGGCGTCGGCCTGCGGACGGAATTCCTTCTCCACCATCCGGTGTAGGACGAGCTGCTGCTTCCTGCGCGCCGTCTCGGGGTCGACGTGCGGATTCCACTCGGCGGGGCGCGGCACGAGTCCCGCGATCACGGCCGCCTCGTGCACCTGCAAGTCGCGCGCGGACTTCCCGAAGTAGGTCTGCGCGGCGGCTTCGAGGCCGTACGCGCCGGCACCGAAGTAGATCTGGTTCAGGTACAGGTACAGGATGTCGTTCTTCGAGAGCGACTGCTCGATGCGCCGCGCCAGCACCATGTCCTTGAGCTTGCGCGTGTAGCTGCGCTCGGAGCTGAGCAGGAACGTCTTGGCGACCTGCTGCGTGATCGTGCTCGCACCCTGCGCCTTGCGGCCCTGCACCACGTTGGTGAACGCGGCGCGCAGGATGCCGGCGTAGTCGAGCCCCTGGTGCTCGTAGAACTCGCCGTCCTCGGCCGCGACGAACGCGTCGACGACGGCTCGCGGGACCTCTTCGATCGGGATGATGATGCGCCGCTCGGTGGCGAAGCTGGCGATCTCGTTGCCGTCCACGTCGAGCACGCGCGTGATCAGATTCGGCCGGTAGTCGCGCAGGCTCTTGATCTCGGGCAGGTCGCGCAGGATCAATACCCAGAACGCGACCGCACCGCCGGCGAGCGCGAGCACCGCGAGAATGCCGAGAGCCAGGGCGAGCTTTGCAAGGCGTCTCAAGCGCATTCCTCGTCAAGAACCAGCGGTCGCGACGCGCGGCCGAGCCTACCCCAGAGCCTGCGCCTTTGACAGTGCGCGACAGGCGACCGTAGCATCGGCCGCATGCGGCACCTCTTTATCGTCGATCCGGTGCCCGGTTTGAACCCCGACGCCGACACCAGCGTCGTTTTCATGCGCGAAGCTGCGCGTCGCGGTCACGCGCTAGCGACCTGTGGCGTGTCGGATCTGTCCGTCGGGCCGCGCGGTCGTGCGCAGGCTCGCTGGCACGAGACGCGCGTGCGCGCTGGCCGCGAGTGGTTCGAGCTCGCGGCGCAGGGCGCGGGCGAGCTGGCCGAGTTCGACGTGGTCTGGATGCGCAAGGATCCGCCCTACGACCTGAACTACTTCTTCGTCACGCACCTGCTCGATTTGGTGCCGCCGACGACGCTGGTCGTGAACGCGCCGCGCGGCCTGCGGGAAGTGACCGAGAAGCTGTTCATCCTGCGCTTCCCCGATCTGTGTCCCGAGAGTCTGGTCAGCCGCAGCATTCCCGAGCTGCTCGAGTTCCGGCGCAAGCTCGGCGGCGAGATGATCATCAAGCCGCTCGACGGCTGCGGTGGCGAGGGTGTCTTCCACCTGACAGCCGAGGACCGCAATGTGCAGACCATCCTCGAGCTCGGCACGCAGCACGGTACCACCTATCAGATCGCCCAAGCCTACGTGCCCGAAGTGCGCGACGGCGACAAGCGCATCATCGTGGTCGAGGGCGAGCCGGTCGGCGCGGTGCTGCGCCGGCCGCTACACTGGGAGACGCGCGCGAACTTCCATGTCGGGGGCACGGCGGTGAAGGCAGCCGTGACCGAGCGCGACCGCGAGATCTGCGCGCGCATCGGGCCGAGCTTGCGCGAGTTCGGCATCGTGTTCGCGGGCATCGACGTGATCGGGCATTGGCTCACCGAGGTGAACGTCACCAGCCCGACGGGAATCCAGGAGATCAACCGCCTCGATGGCGTCGTGCTCGAGGGACTCGTGCTCGACGCGGTGGAGCGCCGCTTCAGCGCGCTGGAGGGATGAAGGGCATGGGAATCGATCCGATCGTGCTTCGCGACCAGTGCACGCGCACCCTGGGCCGCACCGACTTTCACGGCCTGGGCGCGCGGGTCGAGGGCAAGGTGCGCGATTGCTATGTGGCGGCCGACCGGCGGACCCTGGTGGCGAGCGACCGGATCAGCTGTTTCGACGTGGTCGTCGGTACGATCCCTTTCAAAGGCCAGGTGCTGAACGAGATCGCCGCCTTCTGGTTCGAGAAGACGGCCTCGGTCGCGCCCAATCACGTGCTCGCGGTGCCCGACCCGTGCGTGACCGTCGCGCGCGAGTGTCGGCCGCTGCCCGTCGAGTTCGTCTACCGCGGCTACCTGACCGGCGTCTCGAGCACCTCGATCTGGCGCGCGTACGATGCGGGTGAGCGGCTGTATTGCGGCCACCGCCTGCCCGACGGCATGCGCAAGCACGAGCGCCTGCCCGAGCCGCTGCTGACGCCGACGACGAAGGCCGAGCACGGCGCGCACGACGAGCTGACCTCGCGCGAGGAGCTGCTCGAATCCGGCGTGATCTCGGAGCTGCACTACGATGGAGCGGCGCGCATCGCGGCGCGGCTGTTCGCGGCCGGTCAGGCGTGGGCCGCGACGCGCGGCTTGATCCTCGTCGACACCAAGTACGAGATGGGCCTCGGCGCCGACGGCGAAATCGTCGTGATCGACGAAATTCACACGCCCGACTCCTCGCGCTATTGGTACGCCGACGGCTATGCCGAAGCGTTCGCGCGCGGAGACGATCCGAAGTCGCTCGACAAGGAGTACGTGCGGCGCTGGCTCGTCGAGCAGGGCTACCGCGGAGAAGGCGCTCCACCGACGCTGCCCGACGCGGTTCGCTGCGAAGCGGCGCGTCGCTACATCGAGACCTTCGAGTGCATCACCGGTCGCGAATTCGTGCCCGCCACCGACGAGCCGCTTGCCCGAATTCGCCGAAATCTCCGTCTGGTGTAGGCGCGCCAGCGACGAGAAAAAGTGCAATTTCCGTGCTGGAGGCCTTTACAAGCTCGGATTTCGTTCCATAACCTTTCGCTCGTTCCGATCTCGGAACGTGTGGGGGGTTCGATGGCAGCAAGTAAAGTGGCAGCGGTCGGTATCAAGCGTGAAGCCGGCTATCTCTACTATCTCGACAAGCAAGGCGACGTTTCACGCGTCGCGATGGCGCGCGGCGGTGGACGCCAGGCGCGCAACAAGCCGGAGAAGGTCGCAAAGGCCGGCGTGAAGCGAGAGGACGGATTCCTCTACTTCATCGACAAGAAGGGCGACGTCTGCCGCACCAAGATGGCGCGCAGAGGCGGCGCCGGACGACGCAAGAAGAGCGCGCGACGCGCCGCTCCGCGGCGTCGGAGCACGGCGCGCAAGACAACAGCGCGCGCGAAGAAGGCGACACGGCGCGGCGCAACGGCCCGCAAGAAAGCCGGTCGCACGACGCGCCGCCGCGGCTAGCGCTCGCTCTCTCGATCTCGACTCTCGGTCCAGAGGTTGGACGTAATGGCTGGGGGGCAGCGCGAGCTGCCCCCCAGGCCTTTTTTCCGACGAGGAATTTCGTTGCACGAGCGGGAGAACTTGGTGGTACGCTCGGCAGCGATGGGGGTGATGCTCGCGACCGCCGTGGTCGAGACGCCGATTGGCGTTCTGCGTCTGGCTGTGACTCAGGCTGGCGTCGCGCGCATCGGACTGCCGCGCTCGAGCGGACCGGGCTTCGCCGGCTGGCTGCGCACCACGTTCGCCGACGCTGAGCGCACTCCGTGGCTACCGCTCGTCGACAAACTCTCGCAGGAGCTCGCCGAGTATTTCGCCGGTCGACGGCGCGAGTTCTCGCTGCCGCTCGACCTGCGCGGCACCGACTTCCAGCGCGCCGTGTGGCGCGAAATCAGCGCGATCCCGTACGGCGAGACGCGCACCTACGGCGGCATCGCGAGCTCGGCCGGGAATCCGCGTGCGGTTCGCGCCGCCGGCACCGCGACGGGCAACAACCCCGTGCCGATCCTCATCCCGTGTCACCGCGTCATCGCGGCGCAGGGGAGACTCGGCGGTTTCTCGGGCGGGCTCGACGCGAAGCGCCGTCTGCTCGCCCTCGAACGCGCCTCGACCGGCGAGCTGCTGTAGCCGAGCTCTCGCGCGACCCCCGCTAGGCCCGATCCAACGCTTGTTCTATGTCGCGGATCAGGTCGTCGGTGTCCTCGACGCCGCACGAATAACGCACCAGGTTGTCGCGGATGCCCAATTCGGCGCGCTCGGCGGGCGTCTTGTCCCAGTACGAGACGACGGTGGGCTGCTCGACCAGCGATTCGACGCCGCCGAGGCTCGGCGCGATGTACGGAATGCGCAGTGCATCGATGAACTTCGACGCGGTCTCGAGCGATCCGCGCACCTCGAAGCTGACCACGCCGCCGAAGCCCTTCATCTGGCGCTTCGCGACTTCGTGGTCGCGGTGGCTCTCGAGTCCCGGGTAGTGCACGCGCTCGATACGCCGATGCTGCTCGAGATAGCGCGAGATCGCGACCGCGTTCTGATTCGCGCGCTCGACGCGTAGCGCCAGAGTTTTGACACCGCGTAGGATCAGGTAGGCGGCGTGCGGGTCGATGACGCCGCCGAGCACGCCGTGCAGATCGCGGATGGTCTTGATCCGGTCCCGCGCACCGACCAGCGCGCCGCCCATCACGTCGTTGTGTCCGCCGAGATATTTCGTCGCCGAGTGCAGCACCAGATCGGCGCCGAGCGCGAGCGCCTGCTGGTTCACCGAGGTCGCGAACGTGGAATCGATCACGACCAGCGCGCCGTGCCGGTGGCACAGCTCGGCAACGCGCGGAACGTCGACCACGCGCAGGTAGGGGTTGGTGGGCGATTCCGAGAAGAACAGGCTCGCGCCGTCCGCGAGCGCGCGCTCGAGTCCCGCGTGATCGGCGGGATCGACCACCGTGGTGCGGATGCCGAGCTTGGGCAGGAGCGTCTGGATGAACTGGCGCGTGCGTCGGTAGCAATCATGGGTCGTGACCAGGTGGCCGTTCTGCGGCATCAGCGCGAGCAAGAGCGTCGTGACCGAGTTCATGCCCGACGCGGACACGATGCAGTCCTCACCGCCCTCGAGCTCGCACAGCTTCTCTTCCAGCGCGCGCGTGGTGGGGTTGCCGTAGCGCCCGTACTCGAAGCTCGGGTGGCGCCCTTCCTGATAGGCGATCACTTCCTGGGTGTCGCGGAACCAGTAGGTCGCGCTTTGCACGATCGGCGTGGTGATCGAATCCGAGACGCGCGGCTTCGCGCCGCGTTCACCGCCGTGCACGGCTCGTGTCGAGTGCCCGCTCTTGTCGCGTTCGCTGCTCATGAGGGGCGGCCGAGGTTACTCTCGGGTCCGGAGGGGGTCAATTCGCCGACCGCGCGGCGCGTCGCGAGTCGCGCGCGGAACGCGTCGTAGACGACGCGGCCGATGTGCAGCCCACCGGCACGTCCACGCCCTATCTCGATACCCGGGCGATCTTCGCCGTGGAAGTCGCTGCCGCCGGTCTCGAGCAGGTCGTGCTCGCGTGCCAGCCGGCGCAGTCGCCGGATCTGACCGGGCTTGTGCCCCGGATGCCAGATCTCGAGACCGTCGAGGGCGTCCGGCAGCAGGCGCTCGACGAACGCCTCGATACCACCCGGCGCGTCGACGCCGCTCGAGAGCGGCGGATGCGCGAGCACCGCGATTCCCCCCGCGCCGTGCACCAGCTCGATCGCCTCGCGCGCCGAGAACGCGGCGTACGGCTCATAGCCCGGCCGGCCGCGCCGCAGGTATTTTACGAACGCGTCGTCCTGGTCGCGACACGCGCCCAGCTCGACGAGCGCGCGCGCGAGGTGCGGTCGGCCGACCGAGCCGCCCGCCGCGATCGCCTCGACGCGCGCGAGCTCGATCGCAATGCCGGCCTCTTGCAGGCGCGTGACCATGCGAGCCGCGCGCGTGCGCCGTTCGTGACGTGCGACCTCGAGCCGTGCGCGCAACGTCGGTTCGTCGGGATCGAGTCCCAAGCCGAGCACGTGCAGCGAGCGCGCGCCGTCCTGCTCGTTCACCGAGATCTCGATGCCCGCGATCAGCTCGATGCCGAGTCGGTCCGCCTCGGCCTGCGCTTCCGCGATGCCGTCGGTCGTGTCGTGGTCGGTGAGCGCAAAGCCGGTCACGTGGTTCGCCGCCGCCGCGCGCACCAGCTCGGTCGGCGTCAGGCTTCCGTCCGACGCGATCGTGTGTGTGTGGAAATCGAAGCGTTCGCTCATGACGCGACGCTCGATGCGCGGGCCCAGCTCGTGACGCGCTCGAGGAAGAGCGATCTCAGCTCGGTCTCGCGCGCGGCCACCGCGTACTGCAGGTCGTGGTGCGCCGTCGGATTGACGCGCAGCCGCCCGCGCTCGATGCCCTCGTCGTCGCACGCGTGCAAGCGCTTCGACTCGAAGTCGAACAGCTCGGGCGCGAACGCAGCGGCGATCGCGCAGGGATCGTGCAAGTAGGCCGCAGGCTCGCCCGAGAGCGCGTGCTCCGCGCAGAACAGCGCGCGCAGCGCGCCTTCGAGCATGCGCGCGCGGTCCGTCGCGCCGAGTCCGGCCGCAGGCAGGTCCGCCGCGCGGATCGCCACGCGCTCCGTCACCTCGAGCCCGACCACGCGCAGGTGGATGCCGGACTCGAGCACCACGCGCACGGCCCGTGGGTCGGCGAAGGCGTTGAATTCGGCATGGCGCGTCACGTTGCCGCGCTCGAGGGTTCCGCCCATCCAGACGATCTCGACGTCGGCGAACGCGTCGGGCTCGTCCGCGGCGAGCGCGGCGATGTTGGTGAGCCGTCCGAGCGCGATGACGCGCTCGACGCGCCGCGCGGCCAGGTTTCGCTTCAACAGCTCACGCGCGGACTCGAGCGGCGCTCGCGTCGACGCATCCGCGATCGCGACGCCGCGCCGGCCATCCGCGCCGTGAAAGCGGGTCGCGTCGATGCGCGATAGCGCGAGCGGTCCGGCCGCACCGACGCCGATGGGAACCGCTGCGCCGGCCAGCGTCAGAAAGCGCAGCGCGTTCTCCGTCACGGCCTCGAGCGAAGCGTTGCCCGAGACGGTCGTGATGCCCTCGACCGAGAGCTCCGGGCACGCGAACGCGAAAGCGAGCGCCAGCAAGTCGTCGAGCCCGGGATCGGTGTCGATGTGCACGCGAACCGAGTTCATGGCGGCGTTGCGCCGAAACCGGCTTCGTCGAGCCGATTCTCGAGCACGAGCCGGCGCCGACGCTGGTAGTCGGCCTCCTTCACCAGACCGCTCGAGCGCCCCGCGTCGAGCTGGTCGAGCGCGCGCAGCTGCGCGTCGGACAGGTTGGGCGGTGTCGCAGCGTCACCGGTGGCCGCGGGCGCGACGTCGTTCTCGCCCGGCATCTCCATCAACACGGTGCGCCGCCGCGCCTGTCCTTGTCGGAAATTCAGGCTGACGGGCCTGCGGTAGTACGGATCGCGCCAGGCCACTTCGACGCCGCGCGTGCCCATGCGCTTCTGTGCCTCGCCCGGCACGATCTTGAACTTCGGCTCGAGCGTCGGCAGGTCGGTCGGAATTTCGTACTCGCGAGGCGAGGCCTTGTTGCCCTCGCGCTCGAGCGGCTGCTCGAAGGAGTAGAACTCGATCTGCATCTCGTCGCCGACCAGCACCAGCCGGAACGACGTGACGCGCTCGTCGGTGAAGATGCCGAGCCGGCGGTCCTGCGGAAATGAAGCGGCCGCGACCTCGTCGTCGGGTCCGGCCTTGGCGAGCGCGATCGCGATGCCGTCGGCGAGCTCGTACACGAACTGCGAGCGAATCATCGGCTGCCGCTCGCCCTCGTCGTTCTCGGACGAGAGGCTGGCCAGGATGTGGGCGATGCGCACGTCTGCGATCGTCGCCGGCTGCGCGTAGCCGCGCGGCACGGGCCTTCCGTCTTCGAGCCGATGACGCAGCTCGACGCGCGCGCCCGGTTTGTCGTACACGCGCTCGCGCACGACCTTCGCGCCGCAGCCGCCGAGCAGGCAGACGAACAGCGCGGCGAGACAAACTCGAAGGGGGGCGCGGGTCATCGGGACTACTCGTACTCGCTCTTCAACTGGCGCGAGCGCAGCTCGATGCCGGCCTCGACCGGGTTCTTGCCCTCGAACAGCATCAGGTAGACCCCGGTCGTGATCGGCATGTCGACGCCGAGCTTCTGCGCCAGCTCGAACGCGGACTTGGCGGTGCGCACGCCCTCGGCGACCTGCGTCAGGCCCGCGAGCACCTCTTCGACGCTCTTGCCGCGCCCGATCTCGAGTCCGACGCGGCGGTTGCGCGACAGATCGCCCGTACAGGTGAGCACCAGATCGCCGACACCGGACAAGCCGAGGAAAGTGACCGGATTCGCGCCCATCTCCACACCCAGCCTCGTGATCTCGGCGAGGCCGCGCGTGATCAGCGCCGCGCGCGAGTTGAGCCCTGACTCCAGCCCGTCGGCGATGCCGATCGCGATTGCGATCACGTTCTTGAGTGCGCCGCCGAGCTCGACGCCCACCACGTCGCTGGTCGTGTAGCAGCGGAACAGCGGCGACGAGATCAGCGTCTGGGCCGCGATCGCATAGGTTTCGTTGCGCGCGGCCAACGAGACCGCGGTCGGCCGGCGCTCCGCGATCTCTCGCGCGAAGCTCGGGCCCGACAGGAAGCAGAGTCGGTCGTGCATCGCGCGGGGCAGGGTGTCCATCAGGATTTCGGAGACGAGCTTGCCCGTCCCCATCTCGATTCCCTTCGACGCCGAAACGATCAGCGCGTCGGGCCGGATCAGCTCGCGGCCCTTGCCCCACACGTCGCGCACCGCGTGGCTCGGTACGACCGAAATCACGAGCTCCTTCTCTTCGAGCGCCTGCTCGAGCGAGGTCGTGGCGCGGACGGAATCGGGCAGCTCGAAGTCGGACAGGTAGCGCGGGTTCCGGCGCTCGCGCGTGATGGCGTCGACCAGCCCCCGGTCGCGCGCCCACAGGTCGACCTTGTGGCCTTTTTCAGCGAGCAGGATCGCGAGGCAGGTGCCGAAGCTCCCCGCGCCCAGCACCGCGCAGCGAACCGGATTCTCGACGCTCATCGCGCAAGCATAGACGCGCGTTCCTCCGGTTGACAGTGCGCGGGTCGCCTTCTACGCTTGCGCCGCCTTTTTCCAGGAAATACGGGCAGTTTCGAGCGAATTGACGAGGGAGCTGCGGGGGGTCCGATGGGGGAATACGCCGGTCTCGGATTCTTCGCTCTGCTCGGCTCGGCGGCCGTGCTCGCGTTCCTGGTGGCCACGACTCTGCTCGGGCCGAAGCTCATCTTCGCGGAGAAGCAGGAGCCCTTCGAGTGCGGCGAACACCAGCTCGTGTCACCGAACCAGCGCTTCAGCGTGAAGTTCTACATGGTCGCGGTGTCGTTCATCATCTTCGACGTGGAGCTGGTGTTCCTGTTCCCGTGGGCGGTCGTGTTCAAGGATCTCGGCTGGTACGGTTTTTTTGCCATGGCGCCGTTCCTGGTCGTGCTCGCCGTCGGGCTGGCCTACGAGTGGATGCGCGGCGGCCTGGAATGGGAGTGAGCGCTTGAGACCGGCCACGCGCGCGAGGATCGAATCGCTGTTCGAGCGCTATCCGCAGAAGCGCGGGGCGCTCTTGCCGGCGATCTATCTGGTGCAGGAAGAGCAGGGCCACGTCGACGCCGACGGCGCGCGCGAGCTCGCGGAGCTATTCGAGCTGGCGCCGGTCGAGGTGTGGGAGGTGCTGTCCTTCTACAACATGTTCTACACCGAGAAGCAGGGCCGCCATCACGTGTACGTGTGCACGAACCTGCCCTGCAGCCTGCGCGGCGCGCGCACGCTCCTCTCGGGTCTCGAAGCGCATTTGGGCGTGCACGGCGGCGGAACCACCCCTGACGGACGCGTCACGATCGGTCACGAGGAGTGTCTCGGCTCGTGCGGAACCGCGCCGATGATGCGCGTCGACGGCCAGTACCACGAGAATCTCGACCTGGCCGCCGCCCGGCGCATCGTCGACGAGCTGGAGTAGGCGTTGATCGTCGAGCCGTACGTCAAGAACTACCTGTCGGAGCACTACGGCGACGACGCGTATCGAACGCTCGCGGGCTACGAAGCGGCGGGCGGCTTCGCGGGCTTGAAGAAGGCGGTCGCGCTCCCGCCCGAGCAGGTCACCGACCTGGTCAAGGCGTCGGGGCTGCGCGGCCGCGGCGGCGCGGGCTTCGCGACCGGGCTCAAGTGGAGCTTCATGCCCAAGACGAACGACCGCATGAAGGTCATCGTCGTGAACGGCGACGAGTCGGAGCCGGGCTCGTTCAAGGATCGGCTGATCATGGAGCGCGGCCCGTTCGAGGTGCTCGAGGGCATCTTGATCGGAGCCTGGGCGATGGGCGCGCAGCGCACGTTCATCTACGTGCGCGGAGAGTACAAGGAAGCGATCCGCGCGCTCGAGTCGGCCGTGAAGGAGCTCTACGCGCGCAAGCTCCTGGGCAAGAACATCCTGGGCAAGAAGGGTTTCGAGCACGACATCGTCGTGCACTCCGGCGCGGGCGCGTACATCTGCGGCGAAGAGACCGGCCTGCTCGAGTCACTCGAGGGCAAGAAGGGGCAGCCGCGCAAGAAGCCGCCGTTCCCTGCGCAGCACGGCGCGTTCGGTCTGCCGACCACGGTCAACAACGTCGAAACCTTCGCGCACGTGCCGTTCATCCTCGAGCGCGGCGTGGAGTGGTTCAAGAGCCGCGGCACGGACAAGAGCCCGGGTACGACGCTGTTCGGTGTCAGCGGCCACGTCGAGCGACCGGGTCTGTTCGAGCTGCCGCTCGGCACGCCGCTGCGCGAGGTGCTCGGTCACGCGGGCGGAGTGCGCGGTGGCCGGCGCTTGAAGGGCGTCATGCCCGGCGGGCTGTCGATGCCGATCCTTCCGCCGACGGAGCTCGAGGTTCCGATGGCCGAGGAATTCCTGTCGCAGAAAGGCACGCACCTCGGCACCGGCGGCGTGATGGTGATGGACGAGTCGGTCTGCATGGTGCGCGTGGCGACCGTCGTCGCGTACTTTTTCCGGGACGAGTCGTGCGGCCAGTGCACGCAGTGCCGCGAGGGCACGGCCTGGGTGCACAAGCTGTGTCAGAAGATCGAGCAGGGTCGCGGCAGTGCGGAAGACCTGGCGTTGCTCGACAACGTGCCGTCGCTGATGGAGGGCCAGACCATCTGCGCGTTCGCCGACGCCGCGGCCTGGCCGATCCAGGGACTGCTCCGACATTTCCGGGACGACTTCGAAGCGCACGTGCGCGAGAAGAAGTGCCCGTTCCCCGAAAGCTTCGAGCTTTAGCGATGCCGACACTCAGCGTCGACGGAATCGATTACGAGGTGCCGGAGGGGCGCACGGTGCTGCAGGCGATCGACGATCTCGGCCTGCTCATGAACGGCGTCGAGATCCCGCACTACTGCTGGCATCCCAAGCTAACGATCGACGGCTCGTGCCGACTGTGTCAGGTCGAGATCGAGGGCATGCCCAAGCTGCAGATCGCCTGCAACACGCCGGTCACGAACGGCATGAAGGTGCACACCAAGAGCGAGCGCGTGCTCTCGGCGCGGCGCGGCGTGATGGAGCTCCTGCTCATCAACCACCCGCTCGACTGTCCGATCTGCGACCAGGCGGGCGAGTGCAAGCTCCAGGACTACGCGTTCGATTGGGGCGTGACGTCGTCGCGCACGCGCGAGCCGCGGCGGCCCGCGAAGAAGTCCGTCGATCTCGGGCCGACGATCGTTTTCGACCAGGAGCGCTGCATCCTGTGCCGGCGCTGTGTGCGCTTCTGTCGCGAGGTGCCCAAGACGGGCGAGCTCGGTGTGTTCAACCGCGGCGACGAATCGCTGCTCGAGCTGTTCCCGGGCTCGGAGCTCGACAACCCGTACTCGATGAACGTGGCGGACATCTGTCCGGTCGGCGCGCTCACCACGCGCGACTTCCGCTTCAAGGTTCGCGTCTGGTTCACGGACGACGTCGAGAGCGTGTGCAACCAGTGTTCGCGCGGCTGCAACATCGTCGCGTCGCGCTCGAACAACAAAATCTACCGCTTCGTGCCGCGCCGGAACGACGCCGTGAACGAGACCTGGATGTGCGACCACGGCCGCATGTCGTACAAGAAGAACGCGAACTTCAGGCTCACCGCGCCGAGCGTCGACGGCCACGCAGCGACCTACACCGATGCGGTCAAGCGCGCGGCCGAGCTCGTGCGCGCGACGCGCGACGGCTCGGGCAAGATCATCGGCGTAGCGTCGCCGTTCGCGTCGAACGCGGACCTGGCGGCGTTCCGCGACCTGCTCGCGCGGCTCGGCGCGGGTCCGGCGCGCTTCTCGGTGCCCAGGGCCGAGTCCGACGCGATCCTGATCGAAGCGGAGAAGGCGCCGAACGCGGCCGGTTGCCGCGCGCTCGGCATGATCGAGTCCGGCGACCAGCTCGGCCGCGCAGAGCTCGCGATCGTGCTCGGCCACACCACGACGGCCGAAGTGTTCGGCGACGTGAAGAACATCGTGCTGATCGACACGCACGAGTCTGCACTTTCGGTGCGCGCCACCGTCTCGCTGCCCGCGCGCACGTTCCTCGAGAAGTCGGGCACGTTCACGAACTCACGCGGGCACGTGCAGGATTTCTCCGCCGTCGTCGAGCCCGCCTTCGAGGCCTGGTCCGAGGCGGACGCGCTCGCGCAGATCGCCGCCGCCGCGGGAATCTCGTAGATGGCGACGTCCACCGTCTGGGTATCGATCTTCCTGTTCGCGCTCGTGCTGCTGGCCTTCGCGCCGATCATGACCTGGGTCGAACGCAAGCAGAGCGCGCTGATGCAGGACCGGATCGGCGCGAACCGCGCCAGCATCCTGGGCTTCAAGGCGCTGGGTCTGATCCATCCGCTCGCCGACGTGATCAAGATGATCACGAAGGAAGACACGATCCCGACGGGAGCGCACCGCTTCCTGCACTTCGTGAGCCCGTTCATCGCCGTCGCGCCCGCGATCATCAGCTTCGCGGTGATCCCGTACGGCGGCACCTACGAGATGTGGGGTGCGCACGTCCCGCTGGTCGTCGCGGATCTCGACTACGGCGTGCTGTTCGTGTTCGCGATCGGCTCGATCGCGACCTACGGCTCGATGCTGGCCGGTTGGGCGGGCAACAACAACTTCGGCATGCTCGGCTCGATCCGCGTCTCCGCGCAGATGATCTCGTACGAAGTCGCGCTCGGCATCACCGTCGTCGGCCTGTTCATGATCTTCGGCACGCTGCGTCTCACGGATCTGGGCGTGATGCAGCAGGAGACGTTCCGCTTGTTCGGCTTCCTCGAGCACTTCGGCTGGGTCGAAGCGGGCACGAAGTGGATCGAGTGGATCACGATCCCGATGTGGGGAATCGTCCTGCAGCCGCTGCCGTTCTTCATGTTTCTGACGGCGCTCATGGCCGAGAACAAGCGCGCGCCCTTCGACACGCCCGAGGGCGAATCCGAGATCGTGGCCGGCTACTTCATCGAGTACTCGGGCATGAAGTTCGGCCTCTACATGATGGGCGAGTGGATCGAGGTCGTGGTGATCGCCGCTCTGCTCACGGCGATGTTCCTGGGCGGCTGGTCGCTCCCGTGGGTGAACGAAGCCAACATGATCGCGTCGTGGACGCCCGTGCTCGGCGAGAACATGGCGAACCTGGCCGCGATGGTGCTCGCGGTGCACGTGTTCCTGTTCAAGGTGATCGTGCTGATCTGGTTCCAGATGCTGATTCGCTGGAGCATGCCGCGCTTCCGCTACGACCAGGTGATGAACCTGGGCTGGAAGATCCTGCTGCCTTTGTCGCTCGCGAACATCGTGATCACGGCGCTCGGCATCCTGATCGTGCAGGGAGTCACGAGCTGATGCGCACGGCCCTGTTCTGGATCTTCTCGATCGCGGCGGTGGCCTCGGCGCTCGGCGTCGTCGGCAGCTTGCGCAGCCCGATCAACTCGGCTCTGTCGTTGGTCGTGTCGATGCTCGCGCTGGCCGGGCTGTACGTGCTGCTCGAAGCGCAATTCGTGGGCCTGATCCAGGTGATGGTCTACGCCGGCGCGATCGTGGTCCTGTTCCTGTTCGTGATCATGCTGCTCAACCTGCGCGGCAGCGGCGCTGCCGGCGCGGAGAGCCAACCGATCGCGAAGGCGATCGGCGCGCTGGTGGCGGTGGCCGCCACGCTCTGGCTCGCGCGCACGCTCGCCGCCGGACGCGCGCCCTGGCCCGACGTCGAAGAGGGTTTCGGAACCACGCGCGCGATCGGCGAGGCGCTGTACACCGACTACGTGCTCTCGGTGCAGGTCGCCGGCGTGCTGCTGCTGGCCGGGATCGTGGCCGCGGTGGTACTGGCCAAGAAGAAGATCGACTGATGGGCGACATCTCGGGCTACCACTTCCAGATCGTCGCTGCGCTGATCTTCTCGATCGGCGCGCTCGGCGTGCTGCTGCGCCGGAACATGATCGTGATGTTCATGTCGATCGAGCTGATGCTGAACGCCGCGAACCTGTCGCTGGTCGCGTTCAGCCGCGAGATCGGCAACGACCAGGGACAGATCCTCGCGTTCATGGTCATGGTAGTGGCCGCAGTCGAGGTGGCCGTGGGCCTCGCGATCATCATCAGTCTGGTCCGCAACCGCGACACCGTGAACATCGAAGACACCAGCCAGTTGAAGTGGTAGGAGAGACGTGACCGAGCACGAGAACGCCGCCCTGCGCTGGATCCCGCTGCTGCCGCTGATCGCGGCCGCGCTGTCGGGGGCCTGGCTCGTCTTCGCCCGGCGCGAGCTGCCGCGCGCGGCCGTGATCGCGCTCGCCTGCGGCGCCCCGATCGCATCGTTCGCGGTCGCCGTGGTGCAGGTGGTGTCGCTCGCGACGCAACTTCCCGAAGATGCGCGCTTCTACGTCGACAACTTGTACACCTGGATCTCCGCGGGGGACTTCCACGCGGAGCTCGCGTTCCTGCTCGATCCGCTCGCGGCCGAGATGGTGCTCGTGATCACCGGCGTCAGCTCGCTGATCCACATCTACTCGGTCGGCTACATGGACGCCGATCACCGCGAAGACCGCGGCTTCCAGCGCTTCTTCGTGTACCTGAACCTGTTCACGTTCTCGATGCTGATGCTGGTCCTGGGCGACAACCTGTTGGTGATGTTCGTCGGCTGGGAGGGGGTAGGCGTCTGTTCCTACCTTCTGATCGGCTTCTGGTATCTCGACGACGCCAACGCCGCGGCCGGCATGAAGGCCTTCGTGGTCAACCGGATCGGTGACTTCGGCTTCCTGCTCGGGATCTTCCTGTTGTTCTGGTCGTTCGCGTCCGCGGGCGTGCCGACGGTCGAATTCCGCGAGATGGCGGCGAACATCGGGCTGCTCGCGAACAGCAGCGTCGAAATGCCGGCCTGGCTCTCGTTCCTGCCCGGCTACCCGAGTGCGCCGCTGCTCACGATCGCGTGCCTGTGCCTGTTCGTGGGCGCGTGTGGAAAGTCGGCGCAGATTCCGCTCTACGTGTGGCTGCCCGACGCGATGGCCGGTCCCACGCCCGTCTCTGCGCTGATCCACGCCGCGACCATGGTGACCGCGGGCGTGTACATGGTGGCCCGGATGTCGTTCGCGTTTTCGCTAGCGCCGGGCGCGCAGGCGACGGTGGTGTGGACGGGTGCGCTGACCGCGCTCTTCGCTGCGACGATCGCGGTCGCGCAGACGGACATCAAGAAGGTGCTCGCGTACTCCACCGTGAGCCAGCTCGGCTACATGTTCCTGGCGGCCGGCGTCGCGGCGTACAGCGCGGCGATCTTCCACGAGATGACGCACGCCTTCTTCAAGGCGCTGCTGTTCCTGGGCGCTGGCTCGGTGATCCTGGGCATGCACCACGAACAGGACATCACCAAGATGGGCGGTCTGCGCCGACGCATGCCGGTCACCTGGCTCACGTTCCTGGTCGGCGTGATCGCGATCGCGGGCGTGCCGCCGTTCTCGGGCTTCTTTTCCAAGGACGAGATCCTGCTCGCGGCCTATCAGGCGCACTCGATCCCCGGTCACTACGCGCTGTGGCTGGTGGGGCTGGTGACCGCGTTCCTGACCGCGTTCTACATGTTCCGGCTCTACTTCCTGGTCTTCACCGGCACGAGCCGCGCGAGCCATCACACGCAAGAGCAGATCCACGAGTCGGGCAACTGGGTGCTCGTGCCGCTCGTGGTGCTGGCGCTGTTCTCGGCGATCGGCGGCTTCTTCGGCTTGCCCGACGCGTATGGCGAGCTGTTCGGCGTGCAGCGCTCGAACAGCCTGCACCACTTCCTGCAGCCGGTCGTGCATTCAGCCGAGCACACGATCGACCACGCGACCGAGTTCGGACTGGCCGCGCTCACGACGGCGGTCGGCTTCGCAGGCATCGCGCTCGCGACGCTGCTCTACTACTGGCGCAAGGATCTGGTGCCCGGGATCGTGTCGGCGGCCGGGCCGCTGTACAGGCTGGTGCGCGACAAGTACCGGATCGACGAGCTGTATGACCTGGTGATCGTGCGGCCGCTCGCCGCGGTCTCGCGTGGCTTGCTCGCGCGCGGCATCGATCAGGGGTTGATCGACGGCATCGGCGTGAACGGAACCGCGAACTTCGTGCGGGCGACGGCCGACGGCGCACTCAAGTACCTGCAGACCGGACTCGCGCAGTCGTACATTCTCGCGATGGTGCTCGGCGGTGTGCTGCTGGTCGCCTGGCTCGTGCGGGGCACCTGATGGGCGACTTGTTCGACACACTGCTCTCCGAGCACCTGCTCTCCGCAATCACGTTCCTGCCGCTCGCGACGGTGCTCGCGCTCGCGCTGTGCGAGGGCTTGTTCCGGCTGCCCGAGTCGGTTTGGAAGTACACGGCGCTGGTCTCGTCGCTGGTCGGGCTCGGACTCACGGTCGTGCTCTGGCAGCGCTTCGACTCCGCCTCGAGCGGCATGCAGCTGGTGGAATTCGCGGCCTGGATTCCCGCCTACGGAATCCACTACTCGCTCGGCATCGACGGGATCGCGCTCCTGCTCGTCGCGCTGACGAGCTTCCTCCTGCCGGTCGTGTTGCTCGCGTCGTGGACCGACATCCACGAGCGCGTGCGCTCCTATCTGTTCTTCATGCTGGCGCTGCAGACCGGCATGCTGGGCGCGTTCCTCAGCTTGAACCTGTTCCTGTTCTACGTGTTCTGGGAGCTGATGCTGATCCCGATGTACTTCATCATCGGCATCTGGGGCGGGCCGCGGCGCATCTACGCGGGCTTGAAGTTCTTCATCTACACGATGGTCGGCAGCCTGCTGATGCTGGTCGGGATCGTCGTGCTGGCGTGGCTGCACCAGGCGCAGTTCGGCACGCCGAGCTTCGAGTACTACGGCACGAACGGCGGCACCGGCATTCTGGATCTCTCGATTCCGAACGCGGGCGGCGCGTGGTGGCAGCGGCAGGGCTTCCTGTTCGGCGTGTTCGCGCTCGCGTTCGCGATCAAGGTGCCGATGTTCCCGTTCCACACCTGGCTGCCCGACGCGCACGTCGAGGCGCCCACGCCGGGCTCCGCCGTGCTCGCGGGCGTGCTGCTGAAGCTCGGCACGTTCGGCTTCGTGCGCTACGCGCTGCCGCTGTTTCCGGAGGCCGCACTCGACTGGGCGCCCTGGATCGTGGGGCTGGCGGTGGTCGGCATCGTGTACGGGGCGCTGGTCGCGTGGGTGCAGACCGATCTCAAGAAGTTGGTCGCGTACTCCTCGGTCTCGCACATGGGCTTCATCGTGCTGGGCCTGTTCGCGTTGAATTCACAAGGCGTGTCCGGCGCCGTGCTGCAGATGGTGAACCACGGCGTGTCGACGGGTGCGCTCTTCATCCTCGTCGGCATGATCTACGAGCGCCGCCACGTGCGCGATCTGGCCGCGTTCGGCGGCTTGGCGAAGGTGATGCCGGTGTTCGCGACCTTCTTCGCGATCTCGACGCTCTCCTCGATCGGCCTGCCCGGACTGAACGGCTTCATCGGTGAGTTCCTGATCCTGCTCGGCGCGTTCTCGAGCCTGCCGTGGGCGACGGTGATCGCGACCTCGGGCGTGATCCTGTCCGCGGTCTACATGCTGTGGGCGATGCGCAGCGTGTTCTTCGGTGCGCTGTCGAATCCGGCCAACCAGGTGCTGATCGACCTGGGCCTGCGCGAGAAGGTGGTCGCGGTCGCGCTCGTGATCCCGATGTTCTGGATCGGCGTGCACCCGTCGACCTTCACCAATCCCATGGACCGCGCGGTGACGGAGCTGCTCGAGACGATGAGCCGGCGCGGCGCGGACCTGGCCACTTGGCAGAACGGCGGCACGCGCGTCGAGCCGCTGGTCGCCGCCACCGGAACGGAGACGTCGCGATGATCCCGCAAATCGACGTCGCCGCGGTCGCCCCGATGATTCCTGTGGCTCTGGGCGTGCTCTGCCTGCCGCTGCTCGAGATCGCGCTGCTGCGAACGCCCGTGCTGCTCGGCCAGCGCGTCTCGGCCGCGCGCCGCGGCACGTACCTGGCCACCGCCAGCGTGCTGTTCCTGTCGGTGTCGCTCTTGCTCACGCTCAACGCCTTCTCGCAGCCGCCGCGCGTGTTCAATCCCGAGAACCCGATGGTGCGGATGGACGGCGTGGCCCTGTTCCTGATGTCGATCGTGCTGATCGGCGCCATGCTCAGCGTGCTCGCCTCGAGCAAGTACCTCGAGCACATCCACTCGAACTGGGGAGAGTTCTACACGCTCGTGCTCTCGTCGGTGACGGGCATGATGTTCCTGGTCGCGGCGTCGGATCTGATCATGCTGTTCCTGGCGCTCGAGCTGATGAGCATTCCGGTGTATGCGCTGGCCGGCTTCCGGCGCGCATCTCTGCGCTCGAACGAATCGGCGGTGAAGTACTTCCTGATCGGCTCGTTCGCGTCGGGCATCCTGCTGTACGGATCGTCGCTCCTGTACGGCGCGACGGGATCGCTCGAGCTCGACGAGATCGCGACCAGCTTCGACCCGGAAGACGCGCTCGACCTGGTCGGCGCGGGACTCGTGTTGATCGGACTCGCGTTCAAGATCTCGTCCGTGCCGTTCCACCAATGGGCGCCGGACACGTACGAGGGCGCGCCGACCACGATCTCGGGCTTCATGGCCACGGCCGTGAAGGTCGCGGCGTTCGGTGCGCTCCTGCGCGTGGTGACGGTCGCGTTCGCGCCGGTGTCCGAATCCGTCTACGGCGTACTCTGGGTGCTCGCCGCGCTCTCGATGACGGTCGGCAACGTGATGGCGCTGATCCAGCGCAACCTGAAGCGCATGCTCGCGTACTCGAGCATCTCCCACGCCGGGTACCTGCTGATCGGCGTGATCGCGGGCGGCGCCGACGGCACGCAGGCGGTGCTCGTCTACCTGCTCGCCTACACGTTCATGACGGTGGGCGCGTTCACGGTGATCTCGGTGCTCGCACGCGACGGCGAGGAGCACGATCGCCTCGACGACTTCGCCGGCCTCTCGCAGACTCGGCCCGGCCTCGCCGCCGTGATGTCGATCTGCATGTTCTCGCTGCTCGGCATGCCCGGCACCGCCGGCTTCATCGGCAAGTTCCTGGTCTTCAGCGCCGCGGTGCAGAGCGGACTCGCGACGGGCAGCTCGTCGCTGATCTGGCTGGTCGTGATCGCGGTGCTGAACTCGGCGATCTCGCTCGGCTACTACCTGCGCGTGCCCGCGACCATGTACTTCCATCCGCCGCGCGAGAGCGCGCAGCCGACCGGCAACGCGAGCTTCTTCGAAGGACTCGTGCTCGCGGGCTGCGCGGCCGCGGTGCTCCTGCTCGGCCTGCTGCCCCAGGATGCGCTGCCGGGCGTGAGCTCACTCTTGCAGATGGCGGACGTGAACGTGCTCCAGCTCGCGAGCGACGCCGCCGCTTCGTTCGCTCCATAGAGGTAGACCGTGGCGATGTAGGGCGCCGTCCGCGGCCGCCCGCGGCGGCGCCCGCAAGCGACGCGTAGCGTCGCGCGCAGCGAGGCGAAGCCGAGCGAAGTCGAATCAGAAGCGGAGGAACGACGCGATGAACGGCCCGCGGATCTGGATTTCGATCGAGTTGTCGCCGTCTTCCTTGCGGAAGTCCAGGAACTTGTAGCCGAGCGCGAGCGTCATGCGGTCGGTGGTCTTCCACGAGAGCGAAGTGATCTGCGACCAAGCGAGGTTGCTCGAGTTGCCGATGTTGAAGCCTCCGACATCGCCCTGGACGCCGAGCGCGACGGTCCTCGACAGGTCGATGAAGACGCGCGCGCCGACCACGCCGTCGACCCAGCTGCTCCACTCGCCCAGGTCCCGACGGCCGAAAGGACCCTTGAGCGTGAGCGACGGCTTCATCGAGTAGTAGCGCCCACCGACGTAGAGCTCGCCGCGCGTGCCGCGCTCGTCGTTGGGTCCCTTGGAGAATGGGCCGTTCACGTCGAGGACCTCGTAGCCGGTGTTCAGCTCCAAGATGAAGGCCTCGAGCTGCGCCTTCGCGCTTCCGGTGAGGTCGACGCCGGGGCCGGGGCCCACGTTCACGGTCTTCTGCACCTTGTCGCTCTGCAGGTCCATGTAGTTTCCGTCGAACACGACGGACGCCTTGCCGAAGTTCGCGCGCGCGCGCGCCATCACCGCCACGTTCAGATTCTCCAAGACGTCGGAGAAGCTGACACGCGAGGTTGCGTCGAATCGCTCTGAGTCGATCTCGGCGGACATCGACGCACCCCAGAGATAGAGACCGAAGTCGAACGTCGGCTTGTCGGGGTCCGCGGCGCGCGACGCGCTCGGCAGCGCGGTGAGTCCGCCTGCGAGCGAAGCCATGAACACGAACCCGAGCGTCAGCGACCGTCCTGCGAACCGCATCCTCGACTCCCCCTTCTTGGATGATGCCAAGGGCTTGGTAGCAGGCGATCAACGGCGGCGCGAGCCGCTCGCACGCCTGCGCGGTTCAGGCAGGCGAGCCCGTCGCTTCTGCTCTGCGCATGGCGCGCAACAGCTCACCGGTGCCCTCGCCCCAGCGCGTGAAGCACTGGATCGCGGTCGCGAATGGGACGTCGACGGGGTGCACGCGCTCGCGAGGAAGGATGTAGATCGCGCCCGCCATCGGCGTCGGCACCGCGGGCACGAACACGGTGTAGCTGCCGTCCTCGTGCTCCTCGATCAGGAACGCCGGCACGAGCGCGTCTTCGATCTCGGCGAGCGCGACCTGGAAACGCGTGCCTTCCTCTTCTCCGGCCACGCGGCGCACCAGCGATCGCACCAGCGAGAAGCCCGGAATCCGCTCGAGCCAGCGCTCCGCGGCGCGCCGCAGTCCCGCGCCGAGCGTGGTGCGAGCGACCAATCCGGCGACGAAGCAGAGCGCGACGATCAGCACCACGCTCGCCAGATCGCGCACGACCGGTCCGCCCGGCAAGCGCGATGCGATCGGTTCCAGCGTCGCGAGCAGCGTGCCGACCACCTTCGCCGCGAAGCCGACGACGGCCACCACAGGCACGATCACGAGCAGACCGCCAATCACGGTCGTCTTGATGAAATCGAGCGCTCCACTCACGTTCGTCTCTCCCTCCGCCGCGATCGCCGACGTTTTCACACCCTAGCGTGTCGGCGCCCGAAGAGGCGATGGCCCGAGCAGCAGGCGAACCAGAGCGTCGGCATGCGCTTCGGCGACGGCCTCGTCAGCGGGGTCGACTCCCGTCAGATACCGGCACTCGGGTGCCTGGCTGAACAGCAGACCGGCCGCGCCGAGCGCGATGTAGTGAAAGCTCACGGGGGAGATGTCCGGCACGAGGTCGTCCGCTCGCGCCTGCTCCCACAGGCGCGAGAGCGCGTCCATCACCGGCCGCACGTGGGTGTCCGCGAGCCAGCGCATACGCGGCCCTTCGCGCTTGCTCTCGTCGTTCATGAGCCGCATGAAGTCGGGACGGCGCGCGAGGAAGCGCACGAACCCGCGCAACAGTTGTTCGAGCCGCGCGCGAGGATTCTCGACCGCTTCGCTTCGCGCCCGGGCGGTGACGCTCGCGATCTCCGCGGCGAGCTCTTCGAAAGCGCGCGACACCGCCGCCTGCCAGAGCGGCTGTTTGCCCGAGAAGTAGTAGGTGAGTAGGCCGAGGTTCGCGCCCGCGCGCTCGGCGATTTCGCGCGTGCGCGCGCCGTCGAAGCCGCGCTCGGCGAAAACCTCGAGTGCCGCCGCGAGGATGCGCTCGCGGGCCGGACCCTCGGGCGCCGCGGCCTTGCGTCGCACGGCGCCGCTCCTCGCCCGCTTCTTGCTCGCCCCCATCGCGCATTACTCACTTGACCAGCATGGCCCAACAGGATTATACATCCGACTAAATCTCGTTTCACCTGGAAGGAGCGCCGATGACCCCCGCCCGTCTCGAAGGCCGCAAGCTGTCGCTCAGCCACCTCGGCATCTGCTGCTTCGATCTGCCGAAGATGGTCGAGTTCTACACCGGCGTGCTGAGCATGACCCAGTCCGATCGCGGTGAGCTTCCGTCACCGCTCGACGCGGAGCTCGTGTTCCTGACCACGGACCCTGCGGAGCACCACCAACTGGTGTTGGTGTCGGGCCGACGGGAGGGCGAGATCAAGCAAGGACCGGCGCTCGGGGGCAGCTTCGGCACGGCGATCTTCCAGCTTTCCTTCCGTCTCGACGATCTCGCGACCCTGCGGCGCATCCGCTCACGTCTCGCCGCCGCGGGCTGTTCGCACCTGATCCCCGTCAATCACGGCAATTCGTGGTCGCTGTACACGCGCGACCCCGAAGGCAACGCGCTCGAGTTCGTGGTCGACAGCCCGTGGTTCGTGCACCAGCCGTGCGGCGCGCCGCTCGATCTCGGGCTCGACGACGCCGAGATCCTGCGTCAGACGGAGGAGCTGTGCGCGAGCAAAGGCGGCGAGCCCTACGCCGCCTGGCGCGAACGCGTCGCGCGCCAGATCACCAGCGACCAGGCCGGGCTGCGCTGACGTGCCCGCGCACGTCGACGTACCGGTCCTGATCGTCGGCGCCGGCCCGGTCGGTCTGACGGCGTCGATCCTGCTCGCGCGGCAGGGTGTCGAGAACCTGGTCGTGGAACGGCGCGAGTCGGTGCAGCGCGCGCCCGCGGCGCACGTGGTCAACGCGCGCACGTTCGAGATCCTGCGCGCAGCGGGCGTCGACATGAACAGGATCGCCGCCGCCTGTCAGAGCCCTTCGGACTCCGACCGCGTGCGCTGGGTCATGTCGCTCACGGGCGAAGAGCTCGGAAGCCTCCGCTTCGAGGGCCAGGACGACAGCATGCTGGCGTTCACACCGACGCCGATGCGCAATCTCTCCCAGCACCGGCTCGAGTCGATCCTGCGCGAGGACCTGTGCAAGCAGGCGAAGAGCAACCTCCGCTTCGCGCACGAATGGGAGTCCGTCGAGCAGGATTCGCGGGGTGTCCGCTCGCGCGTTCGCGAGCTCGACACAGGCCGGAGCTTCGATGTGCGCAGCCGCTGGCTGCTCGCGGCCGACGGCGCGGGCAGTCGCGTGCGCAAGGCGCTCGGCATCGAGCCGATCGGTCCCGCCCGACTCGCCTCGTTCGTGATGATCCACTTCGAGGCGAACCTGCGGCCGCTGGTCGGGAATCGGCTGGCGATCCTCTACTTCGTGAACGACCCGGCCGCGCGCGGCGTCTTCATCGCCCACGAGATCGATTCGACCTGGGTATTCATGCACGCGTGGGATCCCGAGCGCGAGTCGGCCGAGGACTACACCGAGGAGCGTTGCGCGGCGATCGTGCGTCGGGCGATGGGCCCGAAGACGCAGGACTTCGCGATCCGCACGGTCTCGACCTGGCACATGTCCTCGCAGATCGCCGAGCGCTATCGCGAGGGGCGCGTGTTCCTGGTCGGCGATTCCGCTCATCGCTTCCCGCCGACGGGCGGCCTCGGGCTCAACACGGGCGTGCAGGACGCGCACAATCTGGTCTGGAAGATCGCAGCCGTGGAGTCCGGTTGGGCGCCCGCAACGCTTCTCGACAGCTACGAGCGCGAGCGGCGGCCGGTCGCGCAGGCCAACGCCGACGCCAGCGCGCGCAACGCCGCGAAGATGTTCGAAGTGCTGCGGGCGCTCGGGCCGAACGGCGACGGAGACCGGGAAGCGGTGCGCGCGGCGATCGCGAACCAGGCCGAGCACTTCGACATGCGAGGTCTCGAGCTGGGCTTCCAGTACGACGCCGGAGCGATCGCAGCGGACGGAAGCGAGCGCCCCGCGGTCGGCAATCCCATCCGCGAGTTCGTGCCCTGCGGCCGTCCCGGCGCGCGCCTGCCGCACGCATGGACGCTGCGCGACGGGGCGCGCGTGTCGACGCTCGACCTCGTGCCGCCCGACCGCTTCGCCCTGATCGCGGGTCCCGAGGGTGCGGCGTGGCTCGAGGCTGGGGCGGCGATCGATTCGCCGCGCCACGTGCGTCTCGCGATCGGCCGCGAGATCGCCGATCCCGACGGCGCGTGGAGCGCGCTGCTCGGGATCGAGAAGGACGGCGCGTTGCTGGTACGGCCTGACCAACACATCGCCTGGCGCAGCGTGCGCGGAGTCGCCGATCCGAGCGCCGCGCTGCGCCGCGCGTTCGAGCGCTGTCTCCGGGTCTGACCGGTCGAGGAAGGAGCTGCGATGGACCTCGGAATCGAAGGGCGCCGAGCGCTCGTGTGCGCGTCGAGCCGCGGTCTGGGGCGTGCGTGCGCGCGCGCGCTCGCGGCCGAAGGCGTCGAGCTCGTGATCAACGGCCGAGACGCGGCACGGCTCGAAGCGACCGCCGACGAGATCCGGCGCGAGAGCGGCGTGCAGGTCCAGGCCGTCGTCGCCGATCTGTGTACGGAGGGGGGACGCGCTGCGCTCGTCGCCGCGTGTCCCGATCCCGACATCCTCATCAACAACAACGGCGGTCCGCCGCCCGGCCGCTTCGAAGACTGGGACCACGCGCGCTGGCTCGAAGCGCTCGAAGCGAACCTGCTCGCGCCCGTGCTCCTGATCCGCGCCGTGATCGGCGGCATGCGCGCGCGCCGCTTCGGCCGGATCGTGAACGTCACGTCCGCGATGGTGAAGGCGCCTCACGCAGCGCTCGGCCTCTCCACCGCTGCACGCAGCGCGCTCACCGCGGCCTGCAAGGGTCTTTCGCGCGAGGTGGCGCGCGACAACGTGGTGATCAACAACCTGCTGCCCGAGCGGATTGACACCGATCGCCAGCGCTTCATGGCCGAGCTGCGTGTGAAGACGGGTGGAGTGTCGCTCGAGCAGGCCTACGCCGAGATGGCCGCGACGATCGCCGCCGGCAGACTCGGCACTCCCGAGGAGTTCGGCGCCGCCTGCGCCTTTCTGTGCAGTGCACACGCGGGCTTCGTCTCGGGACAGAACCTGCAGATCGACGGCGGCTCCTACCCGGGCGTGTTCTGAGCTGCGGCCCCCCGGCCGCTACCGGCCCGTGATGCGTGCACACAGCGCGTCGATGAGCGCGCCCGCGCCGCCAAGCTCCGCCGCGGTGCCGAACACCGCGAAGTCGGGGCGCTGCAGCGCGACCGCCGCGGAGCTCGCTTCGAACCAGCGCTGATACGTGCCGTCGACGTCGCGCAGCGCGCCATCGCGCGAGACGTGCGCGGTGACTCCGCCGAGCGTCTTGAAGAACGCACGCTGCTCCGGCGACAGCGCGCGATCCGGATCGCCCTGCGTGGAGACGAGCGCGAAGCCGCCTCCCACCACGTCGTCGAACAGACCGATCCGCGAGCCGCGCTGCACGCGCCCCTGCGGGAACAGCGAGCCTGCGGCGGCGCACGAAGCGTCGTAGCAGCCGGGACCGAGCTTCGGCGCGGCGCCCGGCGTTTGTAGTCCTGTGGCGCGCGCGGCAGGAATCATCTGTGCGTCGCGTGCCGCGGCTTCGCGAGGGTCGGCCACGCAGATCACGCGGCCGAGCGCGACCGAGAAGTCGATCGTCGCGCGCGCGTGCGGTTCGCGTTCACTGCCGTAGCTGTCGAGCAGCGCTTCGCCGGCCAGCCCCGCCAGCACGAGGTCGAGCTTCCAGGAAATGTTCAGCGCGTCGCGCAGCCCCGAGCACATGCCCTGGCCCGCGAACGGCGGCATCAGGTGTGCGGCGTCTCCGGCGAGCAGCACGCGCCCGCGCCGCCAAGCGTCGGACCAGCAGGCCCGGAAGGTATACACCGCATGGCGTTCGAGCGTCGCGTTCGCCGGCCGCACGTCCCAGGCTTCGAGCAGCTTCCACGCCGTGTCCGGATCCGAAAGCTCCTCGATCGTCTCGTCCGGAAGGCGCATGAATTCCCAGCGCCGGCGGCCGGGTCCGCCGGAGACCAGCGTGGTCGGCCGGACCGGATCGCAGAGCTGCCAGTTGAGCGGCGACCAGACGCGTGTCTCGTGCGGGACCACGTCGACGACCAGCCAATCGAACGCGAAGCCGAGATCGTGGAACGACGCGCCGATCGCGCCGCGCACGGTGCTGTTCGCGCCGTCGCAGCCGACCGCGTAGCGCGCGCTCACATCGAGTGCGGCGCCCTGCGCGTCGCGTGCGCCGAGTCGCACGTGATCGCCGGCGTCGTGAAGCACGTGCACGTCGTGGCCGCGCAGCACGCGCACGTTCGCGAACGAGCGCGCGCGCCCTTCGAGCGCGGCCTCGAGTCGGGGCTGGTGGCTCATGTTCGAATCCGGCCAGCCCGAGAGCCCAGCCTCCTGCTCGCGTCCGAAGCGCAGCAGGATCTCGCCTGAAGCGTTGCGCCATTCGTAGATCGGTGCGGATTCGGTGAAGCCGGCCAGCTCGGCCGAGATGCCGGTCGCCTGCAGCACGCGCGCGACCTCGTGATCGAAGTGCACCGCGCGCGGCAGCGCGTACGGCGCCGGCCAGCGCTCGAGCACCACCACGCTGCGTCCGCGCTGCGCGAGCAGGATCGCGAGCGCGAGTCCCGTCGGTCCCGCGCCGACGATCGCGACGTCCGCCGTGGCCGTCGTCACGACAGAGCCGCGCGGAAGCTTTCGTAGCCCCGCAGCATGTTGTTCATCAGCACGCGCGGCTCGCTCGCTTCGATCCGGCGCACGTGCGCGACGAGCGCTCGCAGCAGCGCCTCGAGCTCGAGCT